>JBJEXE010000052.1:0-7591 GCA_051885475.1 Alphaproteobacteria bacterium
AGGATTTATAAATGAAAGTTTCTTCTGCAAGTAAAAGTTTAGGTACCTGGATTATTCTTTTTTTGGTCATGGTTATTGTGGCAAATTTAGCCTATGTGCCCCAGATGAAAAATCCGGTGGAAAAAATGACCTATACGGATTTTACCGAACGCGTGACCAAAGGGGAAGTGGCTTCGGTGGAAATTCAAGGACAAAATATTTTTGGTGAAACAAATGACCACAAAAAATTTGAAACATATGTGCCGGCTGAAGCAGGTTTAGTGCCAATGTTGACTGAACACAAAGTGAAAATCAGTGCAACGCCTGTGCCGGATCCGGGCGAATCGTGGAGCGGAATTTTAATTGCCTGGTTGCCGATGATTTTCTTTTTGGGCATCTGGTTGATGATGATGCGTCAAATGGCGGCCAGTAACGGCAAGGCTTTAAGTTTCGGCAAATCCCGTGCCCGTTTATTAAACGGGAAAGAAAAGGTAACCTTCAAAGATGTGGCAGGGATTGAAGAAGCCAAATCGGAACTTCAGGAAATCGTTGAGTTTTTGAAGGCGCCTGCCAAATTCCAACGCTTGGGGGGTAAAATTCCCAAAGGTGTTTTGTTGGTGGGGCCTCCGGGAACGGGGAAAACGTTGCTGGCGCGGGCGATTGCCGGCGAAGCCGATGTGCCCTTTTATTCTATTTCAGGTTCGGATTTTGTGGAAATGTTTGTGGGGGTAGGGGCTTCCCGCGTCCGTGATATGTTTGAACAAGCGAAAAAGACAGCACCTTGTATTGTCTTTATGGATGAAATTGACGCGGTGGGACGTCATCGCGGGGCCGGTTTGGGTGGCGGGAATGATGAACGCGAACAAACCCTGAATCAGTTATTGGTGGAAATGGATGGTTTTGAGGTCAACTCTGGGATTATCCTGATTGCGGCCACTAATCGTCCGGATGTGTTGGATCCCGCGTTATTGCGTCCCGGACGTTTTGACAGACAAGTGGTTGTCAATAATCCGGATATTAAAGGGCGTGAGGCGATTTTAAAAGTGCATGTTCGTAAAGTTCCCTTGGCAAAGGATGTCAAGTTGGATGTTTTGGCGCGTGGCACGCCCGGTTTTTCGGGGGCTGATTTGGCCAATTTGGTCAATGAAGCAGCATTATTGGCGGCAGCTCGGAATAAAACGATGGTTGCTATGGCAGAATTTGAAGACGCCAAAGATAAAGTGATGATGGGCTCGGAACGTCGGAGTCTGATTATGGATGAAAAAGAAAAGAAAATGACCGCTTATCATGAAGCGGGACATGCGATTGTATCACTTCATTTACCCGAATCAGATCCGCTTCATAAAGTAACGATTATCCCGCGTGGGCGCGCTTTGGGGGTAACGATGCAGCTGCCAGAAAAGGATAAGTATTCCCAAAGTAAAACATATTTGTTATCACGTTTGTCCATTTTGTTTGCGGGACGCGTGGCTGAAGAAATGATATTGGGTAAAGAAAAAGTATCCACAGGGGCCAGTAATGATATTCAGGTGGCGACCACCATTGCCCGTAAAATGGTTTCCGAATGGGGGATGAGTCCCTTGGGGCCGATTGCCTTTGCTGAACCCGAATCGGATGTCTTTTTGGGCTATAGTATTGCCAAGCGTAAGAATATGGCGGATAAAACGGCGTTGCAGGTGGATACCGAGGTTGCGAAATTGATCAACAATGCCTATAAACGCACACAAAATTTATTGCATACCTATCGGAAGGAATTGGATACCTTGGCAAAAGGGTTGATTGAATATGAAACCCTTTCGGGGGAAGAGGTGAAACAACTTTTGTCCGGTCGGAAAATCGGTAAAGTTGAAAAATCCAAAAAACCAACTTCCACACAAACCAGTGTTCCGGAAGTGGAATAAAAAAAACACCGACCTTTTGGCCGGTGTTTTTTTATTACTTTGTTTCGGCGTATTTAAATTCTTTTGATTTTGTTTTTAATTCATCAATCAACGCTTGAACTGAGCCTTGATGTTGTTGTAAAAAAGCCGTATATTCATTGCGATAACTCATCACCATAGATACATCTTCTACTACGATATCCACGATTTTATAGTTCCCGTCTTTTTGACGCAAACGCCAAATGACTTCAATTGGCGGATTGTCATTGATTTTACTGTCTACATAAAGCTGATTTTTTTGCGGGGCATTACGTGTTCCTTGAAAAACAATATCTTGTCCCTGATACAGACCGAATCTGTCAGTCCATGTTTTTGTGGTCAAATCGGTAAAGGCTTCCATAAAATCCTTTTTTTCTTGGTCTGTTGCTTTTTTCCAATAAACACCTAATACCATCTGAGAGATATTTTTTAAGTCCAAATTTGCTGTAAATTTATCGCGGAAAAAGGTTTCTTTTTCTGCAGTTGTTTTATTGGCTAACAAGCCCTTTTCAATAATTTCTTTAGCCAATTTATCCATAAAGTCAATGGCCGGATCTGCGCATAAAGCAGGGACCGCCCATAAAAGACACACCAATGTTAAAATGATTTTTTTCATTCATCCTCCTCTTCAATTTCAAAATCAAATTCATAAGCCTTCGGGGCTTGGTTTTCTTCAGGCAAAACTTTATTAATTTTCTTTTGCCGGTTCTGACGATACATTGTGCGCATAGCCGCATAATGATCCGTAGAAGATTTTTCCAAATTATCCAAGAGCTCTATTGCGCGTTCGCGTCTTGCAAAACCTTCAACAGCTGCTCCACCATAAATGATAAGGGGTTCATTCATTAAACGCCATCCCACGGGATTGGCCATTACATCCCCCCCTAAACCGGTGGCATCTCGTATGTTAGATGGGCCCAATAAAGGCAGCATAACAAAGGGACCTTCATCATGCCATCCCCATTTGGCCAATGTTTGTCCAAAATCGTTATCCGGCGCTGGAATATTCATTTGACTTGCCACATCAAACAACCCCAAACATCCGAAAGTTAAATTGACAGCGGTTCTGGCAAAAACAGCCATGGCATCTTTGGGATTTCCCTGCAACACAGCATTCAAAAAGTAATTCGGTTGTTTGATTGTTTCAAAAACATTATAAACGGCAGAACGAATAAAGTTGGGAACCACCCGACGATACCCTTGGGCGACCGGTTTTAAAACAGCTTTGTCAGCCGCCTGATTGAAAGCAAAAATACCACGGTTGATATTTTCAAATGGGTCTTTTTCCGATGAAGAAGTCCTTTCCTCGGTGGGGGCATTTTGTGTGCTGGCACATCCCGAAAGTAAAAGGGAAGTCCCAGTCAATAAAAAAACAAGCCATAAAATTGCTATTTTCCTCATTTTTTCCTTGCTTTTCTTATGAATTTATTTCACACTAGCAATCAGATTAAGAATACCAATAACTGCAAAAAAGGTCAAGGAAAAAGATGCTCGGGGGATATAAAAAGATACTTTTTTTAAGCATATCAATCTGTTGTGCTTTTCCCGTATCAGCACAATTTATGGACGATATTCCTTTGTTTGAAGAAACACCGGAACCGGTTGTAACGGAAAAAAAAGAAACGCCGACTTCATTGGTGATGGTGCCTAAAGCAGAAGAAAAAAGACCCGAACCGAATATCGGTCGTAAAGCCATTCCTTTGGACAAAGTTGTTTTAACGCCGGATCCCTTGCCAGAAGTGAGTATCAATTTGGAAGATAAAGTATCTCCTCCCATTCCTGAGGTTCAACCCGTTCCTCCCGTCAATACGCGTCAGGAAGGAATTTATCTGTCGCCGGCGGACAAAACGGGGGAAGCTGGCTCTTTATCATCCAACTTTGACAATGTTCATGATGTCCGTCAGTTTGATATTGAAGGTTTTTATTTGGGTATGTCGCCCCGGGCTGTTTTGCAAATGGCAAAGCAAAAAGGGTACTTTATTAGCAAAGTCAAAAAAACGCTTCCTTTATTTCAAACCAGTTATTACGACGCCTTATGTCGGCAATCCGGTATTCGGGCCCCGGAAATGATTCGGGCCTGTATTCGTCAGTATGCCCAAAAAAACAATCAAGATTATGCGGAAGAAATTATTTTAACAAAAAGGCCAACGAAAGAATCTTTCCATTTTTTGTTGACTTCGCCAGCGACCGGCAATGAAGTTTATCAAATAACTTATCATAATCAGGGGGATAATTCGCTTAATTTCACGCAAACGAATTTGGCCAAAAAGCTGAATCGTAAAGAAGCTTTTTTTAATGCCGTTTTTAATACGTATGGATATCCTGACGATAATAAAGAATTGATATGGGGGGCAAAAGAAGATGCCTATATGCAGGTTTCCATGTCGGGGTCCGGGTATGATGCCGTTATCAAATTAGTGGACAGGCAACTTTCTAACGAAGATTATTTCGCAGCAGCCGATTGGAAAGCGGAACAAGCACCGCTTCACCATTTTGGGTTTGCTGAGTAAGGGGGAAAAATGGCTGAAGAAAATGCTTATTTAATCAATTATACCCGCCAAGCCCGTGAAAACCGATTTCCACCGTTGGTTGGGCGGGAAAAGGAATTGGAACGCTTGATTCACATTTTATTGCGTGCCAGTAAAAATAATCCGGTGGTGGTGGGACCGGCTGGCATCGGGAAAAGCGCTTTGTTAAAAGGATTGATTTCATTTATGGCCAGCGAAAATGCCCCCGAATATATGCAATCGCGTGAAGTGGTTGCGCTGGATGTGGCCAAATTGATGTTGGATGCAAAAGATGATAAGGAATACGCAGACCTGACGAAGCAAGCCCTTCAAAGCATCATTGACTCTGACGGGCAAAAGGTGCTTTATTTGGAAGACATCAGCTTTTTGGTTCAAATGGATACCAATCCAGAAAATCGCGAAGCGGCCAAATTTTTAAAATTGGCCTTAATTGCGGATAAAATCAACTGTATGGTGGAAACGGATACCCTTCACTTTGTGGGATTTTTGGAAAAAGACTCAGCGATTATGAGTCATATGCAATCCCTGTTGTTGGAAGAACCGACGCTGGAAGAAAGCATTGAAATTTGTGAAGCCCGTAAGGGTAATTTGGAAGGCCATTACAGCATTCTTATTCCCCCGGAAACGGTGAAGGCGGCCTGTCAGTTGACTGGGCGCTATGTGAAACAAAGGGCTTTTCCGGAAAAAGCGCTGGATTTATTGGATGATTCGGCCAGCCTTTTGATGATGGATATTGCCCGCGGTGAAGTGGCGGGGGAAGCCAATACATTAACTCAGGATTTTTGTTTCAGAACGATTGCCGATTGGACGGGGATTCCCGTGGAAAAGGTAGATGCCGAAGATAAAGCACGCTTGGCTCATGCGGAAGATATTTTGCGTGAACGTGTGGTGGGTCAAGATAACGCTGTTCAGGTGGTGGCTGAGGCCCTGCGTCGGTCGCGTTCCGGATTACAAGATCCCAACCGCCCGATTGGTTCTTTCCTTTTTATTGGAACAACGGGAACTGGTAAGACCGAGTTGGCGAAATCTTTGGCCGATTTTATGTTTAACGATGAAACGGCTTTGTTGCGTTTGGATATGTCAGAATATATGGAACGCAATTCTGTGGCACGTTTGATTGGTCCACCGCCCGGATCGCCGGGGTTTGAAGCAGGGGGGCTTTTAACGGAAGCCATTCGGCTGAAACCCTTCCAAGTGATTTTGTTTGACGAAGTGGAAAAGGCACACTTGGATATTTTGAATTTGATGTTGCAGCTGTTGGATGAAGGGCGTTTAACCGACAGCAAAGGCGTAACGGTGGATTTCAGAAATACCATTATCATTTTGACTTCTAACGTTGGAGCGAATTTGCCCAGTTATCAACGGGTGGGAAAATTGACGGAATATTTCAGGCCTGAATTTTTAAACCGTTTGGATGATATTGTGTCCTTCCATCAATTAAAGCCGGATCATTTGCGTAAAATTGTTGAAATTCATTTGGGAAAATTGCTAAAGCGTGCGTCGGCTCTGGGGTATCAAGTAACGGTGGACGAACGGGCAAAAGATTGGTTTGTGGATGAAGTTTTTGCCAGCAAATTCGGGGTGCGTGCCTTAAAACGCCTGATTCAGGATCAAGTGGAAAATCCGCTTTCTTTGTTGATTATGCAGGAAAAAATTCAACCCGGCGTTCCCGTTTTTTTGAACGTGGATCCCAGCGGGCGTAAGCTGCAGGTGTATGCTAAACGAGGGGAGTCCAAAATTGAACCGCCGCCGCCGGCACAGGAAAAAGAAATTATTGAAGAAGCGGTGGAAGAAACCGAAGAGGAATTTACCCCTTCACCCCGCCCAGAAAACGCAACTGAAATAGAAACAAAAAATGTCCCAGATATTGACGAAACAGCTTCTTGATTGGTATCAAAAATACGGGCGTGAAATGCCTTGGCGGGTGAAAGGCGGTGCCCATCCCGATGCTTATGCCGTGTGGATCAGCGAAATTATGTTGCAACAAACAACGGTGGCCACGGTGATGGATTACTTCGTGCGCTGGATGGGGCGCTTTCCCGATGTTCAAACATTGGCCAAAGCGGATTTACAGGAAGTCTTATTGATGTGGCAGGGGCTGGGGTATTATACACGTGCCCGAAAAATCCACGAATGCGCCCGTGTTTTAATGGAAAAATATGGCGGAAAAATTCCCAATACGCGGGAAGAATTGTTAAAGCTTCCTGGCATCGGTCCTTATACGGCCAGCAGTATTTGCTGTTTTGCCTTTAATCAATCGGAAACGGTTGTGGATGGAAACGTGATACGTGTGATTGCCAGGTTGTATGGAATTACCCAAGAAATCACAGCGCCTGATATTTATCCTTTGGCGCAAAAATTGACCAGCCAAACGCAGGGCGCCGATTACGCCAGTGCCATTATGGATTTGGGCGCAACAGTGTGCACCCCCACCAATCCCAAATGCGATCTTTGTCCGTGGAAAAAGGCCTGTGTTGCTTGCCAAAAGGCTCTGCAAGAACAAATTCCACAAATTAAAAAATTGGCCAAAAAAGAAAAATTCGGGCGTCTTTATTTAATTCAAAATGCCCGTGGAGAATATTTGATTCAAAAACGCGCTGGTAAAGGATTGTTGGCGGGACTTTGGGAATTTCCGTGGGAGGAGGTGGACCAACTTTCCCCCGAAAAGCACCCGCGTGTGGTGCATGTTTTTACGCACTTTAAGTTGACTTTGGAATTGGTGCCGGCTCTTGAAAATAAGGCAGCCGATTTTGTGGCTGGCACGTGGGTCAAACCATCAGATTTTAAAAACTATCCTTTTCCGACTTTAATGCAAAAAGTGATTAAAAAATTATAAAAAACACTTGCACTTTTGGGGAAAAATCTTTACACTTTGATTATAAGAGGGAAAGATGCTTTATCTGTTATTTGTTTTGACATTTTTATGCGGTATCTTGTTTTATGGGATGAGCCCCAGCGACAAGTCTTTGGAAATGACCTCGCACCAAGCCGAGGGAATGATTATTTCCTTTATCAATCAACACCAAGCAGCCAAGGATTATGTCTATACATGGTTGGGGGTGGGAAGCAGTAATTTACGAAGCAATGATGGCACCTTGAATCCGGAATTTATTAAAATGATGCCCAAGGGAATTATGCAGGATATGTGTTATCAAAATCAGGGAC
>JBJEXE010000053.1:0-7368 GCA_051885475.1 Alphaproteobacteria bacterium
AACTCAAAATTTAATATGGATCAAGCAATTACCTTTTTGGATTGCTGCCCCAAAAGAGGCGCCAGCTCAACTGAATGATTACTTTGAAAAGCAAGAAGAATTAGCGTCCGAGGAAAAACACAGGCTTTTATATGTGGCCCTGACACGGGCGTCAGACAGGCTTTATATTTGCGGATATAACGGGAGCCGGTCTGCCCCCGTTGATAATTGGTATGATTTAATCAAAGAATCTTTGGGGGAAGAAGAAATCACAAGACCAATCGTCTTTACATCAAAACAAAAAAAAGAAATAAAACCCAAAGAAAAAACAAATCTTGTTCCGGATTTTGAAAACATTCCTGAATGGGTTTTGACACTGCCCCCGAATCCCCCCCTTAAGCCTTTACCGTTATCCCCGTCAAAAATGGGAGAAGAAGAAGTGGCAAAATCAGAGGTTCACCAGGAAAGAGAGCTATCCTTAAAACGGGGGTCTTTTATTCACGAAATGTTGCAATATCTGCCGGATATTCCAAAGGAAAAACGTCCTGAAACGTTAGAAAAATTAAGACCAAGCGAAATTGAAATGCCACCTCATTTTTTGGATATTTTTGAAAGGTTTTCGGATATATTTGGCCCTTCTTCTTTAGCGGAAGTGCCTGTTATCGGCTTGGTTAAAGGGCAAGCTCTTTCCGGCCAAATTGACCGATTGATTGTCAATGAAAAAGAAGTGATTGTTGTTGATTTTAAAACAAATCGTTTTGTCCCTCAAACCGTTCCATCCAAGTATCAAAAACAATTAGAAGCATATAAGGACTTGCTAAAAGATATTTTTCCTGATAAGATAATCAAATCTTATTTACTATGGACAGAAACAATGACTTTGGTGGAGGTATAAATGAAGTATGGGATTTTTTTGGCGGCCTTGGTCTTATCCGGATGTAGTTGGATGGTGCCGCAGCCGTCAGGGTTCGTGGATAAAAAAATTGAAACAGAGTATTTAACTTTTTCAGTATGGGAAAAAGAAGGAATTGAACAAGGCAAACCTTTACGGATTTATTTAGAAGGAGATGGTAACCCAAATCCATCGGATAAAGTTGCCCTTTATTATGCCCAAAAAGATCCTTTTCAAAATGTGATTTATATGGGCAGACCTTGTCAATGGAGCGAAGATAAAATTTGCAAATCTAAACCTGAAATATATGGGCAACAACGGTTTCATCCGGAGCTTGTTCGCGAAATTGAAGAGGTCGTTCTCTACCTGAAAGGGAAATATAAAGCACCTGCTGTGGAATTGGTTGGCTATGATGGCGGCGCAACCATTGCTCTGAATTTAGCCGGTCAAACGGATGTCGCACGCGTCATCACAATTGCCGGGATTTTGGATACAAATGCCTATACACGGCAAAATGATTTCCCCGAAATGGCGGATGCCCAAAATCCTGCTGATAAGTTGGCTGTTTTGGCAAAAGTTCCCCAAATTCATTACGTGGGCGGAAAAGACGAAATCACCCCCAGACGCAGCGCAGAGCGCTTTGTGGCCAAGATGAAGCACCCCACCTCTGCTGTTGTTAAGTCAGTTCCGGGAGTGGGACATACCAATTGGCAAGGAATTGAGTTGGATTATTAAGATGATTTATTTTATTTCACTGATCGTTTTTTTATTGGATTTTGCCAGCAAATTATGGGCCATAAAATCGCTGGTTCCACATGAACCTGTTTTTGTTTTTCCGTGTTTTAATTTATATTTAACCTTTAACAAAGGGGTGAGCTTTTCTTTGTTTTCAGCCAATTCCACCGCCGGCGTATGGTTTTTGATTGGCTTAACGGGGGCAATTTCCACTTTGATTTTTTATTTCATTCAAAAGGAAAAAGAAGCTTTCTCACGCGTCGGGCTGACTTTTATTTTGGGTGGAGCCGTTGGTAATTTGTTTGACCGAATTCGGTTTGGCTCGGTTGTTGATTTTTTGGATTTTCATTGGGGAATTTATCATTGGCCAGCTTTTAATATCGCTGATACAGCTATTTGCGTTGGAGCAGCGATGATTCTGTTTCAATATATAAGGAGTAAAAAATGACACTGAAACACTTTTTCTTATTTGCTTGTTTTGTTTTATTGGTTGGGTGCGGACACAAAAAACCGCCTTTGGCCCCCACACAAACAGTGAACGGAAAATCCATTATCGTCCCCCCAGACTTTGATGTCGTTCCCGAAATCAAAAAAGAGACACAAAAATAATGAAAAGATTCGTTGATGCCTTGCACTTTTTGTTAAAGAGTGCTAGGCTTTTTGTCATTCAAGAAAGGATTTAAAATGAGACTGAATACCCAATTAAAACAAAAAGCACTTCAAATGAAGCATTTCAATATGCGCAAAGCCTTTGAAGAAGACCCCAATCGTTTTCAAAAATTTCATGCTGTTTTCAATGATTTTTTATTGGATTATTCCAAAAATTTAATTGATGAAGAAACAATGAACCTTTTACTGAATTGGGCAGAAAAAGCAGGACTTCAAAAATCTATCAAAGCTATGTTTTCAGGCAAAAAAATCAACCAGACAGAAAACCGTGCTGTTTTACATACAGCTTTGCGTGCCGCAGCCGATAAAGCTATTTATGTGGATGGGAAAAATGTTGTTCCCGAGGTGCAAAAAGTGCTGGAAAAAATGCGGGAATTTTCGGATGCCGTGCGTGAAGGGACTTGGCTGGGCGCAACAGGAAAAGAAATTTGTGATGTTGTCAATATCGGTATTGGCGGATCGGATTTGGGTCCCAGTATGGCAACAGATGCCCTGACAGCCTATAGGACCGATAAAATCAATTTTCATTTCGTCAGCAACGTGGATGGGACAGATATTTCCGATACATTAAAAAAATGCACGCCCGACACAACTTTATTCATTATTTCCAGTAAAACTTTCACTACACAAGAAACAATGACAAATGCCAACACAGCACGTGATTGGTTGGTGAAGACTTTGGGCGAAGGTGCCGTGGCAAAGCATTTTGTGGCCGTTTCAACCAATGTGGAAGAAGTTCAAAAATTCGGCATCAATCCGGACAATATGTTCATTTTTTGGAATTGGGTGGGCGGCAGATATTCTTTGTGGTCTGCTATCGGTCTTTCCTTGATGATCGGCATCGGATACAAGAATTTTATTCAGATGCTGCAAGGGGCCCGGGAAATGGATGAACATTTTGAAAAGGCTGAATTTAAAAATAATTTACCCGTCATTATGGGGGTATTGGGGGCTTGGTATGTGAATTATATGGGCGCCGAAAGTTATGCTGTGTTGCCCTATGACCAATATCTGCACCGTCTGCCCGCTTATTTACAACAATTGGATATGGAATCCAACGGGAAAGGTGTAGATAAAAAAGGCAAAAAAGTTCCCTATGCCACAGGGCCCATTTTATTTGGGGAACCCGGGACAAACGGACAACATTCCTTTTATCAACTGATTCATCAAGGAACTCACTTGATTCCGGTTGATTTTATTGCTCCCCTCGTTTCCTTAAATGAACAAGGAAATCACCACAACATTTTGCTGGCCAATGTCGTGGCGCAAGCAGAAGCCTTGATGCGGGGAAAAACACCCGACGAAGTGCGCGCGGAAGGGGTGAGTGAGGAACTGGTAGCCTTTAAAACCTTTTCGGGAAATCGCCCCAGCAACGTGCTTTTGTTTGATAAGATGACTCCAAAGGCTTTTGGTAGCTTGATTGTCCTTTATGAACACAAAGTTTTTGTGGAAGGCGTTCTTTGGAATATCAATTCCTTTGACCAATTCGGAGTGGAATTGGGAAAACAATTGGCCAAGAAAATTTTGCCAGAAATAGAGGATAAAAAACGTCCTTTAACACACGACAGTTCAACAAATGCTTTGATTGAAAAAATCCGAGGAATGAGAGGATAAAAAATCAAGCCCCGAAATATCGGGGCTTTAATTATTCCTTTTCTTTTAAGAACCTAGTTCTCTTCCTCTTACAGAAGAGCTATTTTCCATAATAAATTCCTCATCTTCTGTTATATGAATATTGGGATTACGTGGAATAGAAAATTCTTTGCTTGGCATTGGTTTACCATCAAATTTTAAACCAAACTCATTATGTTCAACCAAAACAATCCCCGGCGCAACCAAATACGGCGTTGCCTTTGGTCCGACCATTAATTGATTATCATCTGGTTTATGGTCCTCTATAAGCCTAGCATCATTATTATTTTTAAGTTCATTTAAAATATAGACTTTATTGACAGAAGCAACCCCCAAAGGAAGTTTAATATTTTGTATCATCATCCCTTCTGCAGCATTTACAATTACTGTTCCCAAGGTATTTGTTGTGGTTGCCTGCCCTCTGTCTCGAATAGCTGTTCCGCCCAAAGCAATATATAAATCATCATATTTAATGGTTCTCATTCCATTTTTTAATGTATCTTTAAGAGTCATTTTTGTTCCTTTCATTTGATTATAAAAAAACACTGCGGTTGGGTGAAATCCCAAACACACAGTATTCGTTAAAATTGATGTTGACGTTATGGATTAAAACTTGGCAATACCCCCCCCCCCATACACAAAAAGTCCTTGTTTTTCAAAGACTTATTTTGGATAGAGAAAGTGGTATAATATTGCATTTTTTTCCTTTTTACACCCCTAAGTATCATATATTCTTAAAACTATGTCAAGAAGTTTTTTTAAAAAAACGATGAAGCAGGAAAAAGGCCAACAGGGCTATTGGTAAATCTGAAAGCGGTTGGGCAAAAATGAATCCTTGAAATCCAAAAAGGAAGTTCAGGCCATAAAGCATTGGAATAAAAAGGACTAATTGACGCAAAAGAACCAACATCAATGCTAAATTCGGGCGACCGGCCGATTGAAAAGTCGTCCCCGTCAAGAAGTTAAAGGCAAACAGCGGCAAAGCCCAAGCAAAGGCATTTATCATAATGACAGACTTAGAAATGACTTCTTCATTGTCAATAAAAAGGCTGACCAAGTAATGCCCTGAAGTGAAGAATGTCACGACGATAACTGCGCCTATCACAAAAGACATTTTAAGGGCCACCCAGAAACCTTTTTTAAGGCGTTCAAAATTTTTCGCACCATAGCTGTAGGCCGCAAAGGGTTGATAACCTTGCGCTATTCCCATTTGTAAAAAGACACCAACGGCCAGCAAACGCCCCATAATCCCGCTGGCCGCCATTGTGGTTTCCCCATAACTCATCGCAACGTTATTTGTCAGAATATGCGATATGCTCATAATCAAAGTATTCAGAGCAACAGGTAAACCAATCGCAATAATACTTTCAACCATTTGCGCGGAAGGTTTAAAATAACGCCAGTGTATACTGAGAAATGTTTTGGAGTGAGAAAAGTAAAACAAATAATAAAGGACACCCCCTAAATTCCCCAGCATCGTGGCCCAGGCAGCCCCTGCAATGCCCCAAGAAAAGACCAAAATGAAAAAGTAATCTAAAATAATATTGAGTCCTGTCCCAACCAAAATACCATACATTGCTTTTTTAGTTGCCCCTTCAGAGCGAATAAGGCCGGCCAAAACAATCTGCAAAATTTGAATAAAACTGCAACTGATTAAAATAGAAAGGTAAGCTTGGGCAGCGTTCCAAAGAAGTGGTGAAGCCCCCAACAAGTGTAAAATAAAGCCGATACAGGGTTGAAAAATTAAAGCAATCATCATTCCCGTCAACGCCGATAAATAAAAGGAAGAAGCACAAATTTGACGCGCATCATCATATTTTTTGGCCCCCAACTTTTGGGAAACATAAGCGCCTCCCCCGAAAGCAAAAATATTACCGATTGCCTGCAACACCATTGCAAAAGGGTGAATCAGAGAAATAGAGGCAACTAAATTCGCGTCCCCCGTTTGACCAATAAAAAAAGTATCCGTCAAACCATAAATAACCTGAACCAACATCGCCAAAACAGAAGGTATTGCCAAGCGAAATATCGCTTGGAAAACAGGTGTTTTTTCCAAAATTTCCAAATTCTTTTTCATTGCGTTATTTCTTGTTGTAAACGTTCATAATCCGCCGAAACACGCGCCAAATTTTCTTCCCCGGGAAAAATTGTTTTCAACATTTTTTCCAGCCAATAAAACGCTTGTTTCTTATCGGGGGTTGGCAATTCATCATAATAGTGAAACAAATAATTTTCAGCCTGAATTTCACCACGTGTTGCAGCAAATGTATACCATTCAATGGATTTTTTTTCATCTTGAACAGCTTTTTCATTGGCGAACAAGCGCCCCAATTCCAGCGCAGAAGGCAAATATTCTTGATAAGCCGAAAGCTGATAATAATAAATGGCTTTGGCTAAATCCCGCGGAACACCTCTTCCTTTTTCATAAATTTGTGCCAATTGATACTGCCCGTCAGCATCCCCATATCCTGCCATTTTGGATTGCCATAACAAATCTAAATCTTTATCCGGAAGGGGAATTTGTGCAAATGATGTTCCCCAATAAAGGCAAAGAAAAACAAGCAATACTTTCAAAGTAGTCAGCAGTTTTTGGGCCGTTTTATTTTGGGGAAAATGCTTGCACCAACCTTCAGAAAAGCGAAGGGCCGTTTCTTTATCCGTCTGGGAAAGTTTTAAAATGAGCCGTTCCAACGTTTTGGAAAGCCCCTTTTGGCCTAATGTGAGCAGATTAAAATAAAGCCCCAGCGCTTCCAAAGTTTCCCCCAGGCCTTCCAAAATAGTTGCCACGGCCAATAAAGTTTCCTTATCCTGAGGATTTTCACGCACCAATTTTTGATAGATATCCATGGCTTCGGACAAACGACTTTGTTTCATCAAAAGACGAGCTAATCCTTGAGCCGCTGCCAAAGAGTCTTTTTTCAAATCCAGTACCCGACGATATGCATTTTCAGCCACCGTTGCATCATTAATGCTTTCCGCCAATGTGGCCAATTCCAACCAAACGCCCCAATTAAAAGCATTCTCTATGCTGAGTTCTTTCAGTATCTCTATGGCTTTTTGTTTTTGGTTGAGTCCCTTTAATAACAGGGCCTGTAAGTATTTATCCCCCGGTAATTGAGCCACATATTTTTCCGCCAGATGATATTTTTTATGATTTAGATAATAAACAGCCATAGCACGCAAGGTGCGGGGTGTTTTTTCCAACTCTAAAGCCTTTTTTAAATAAGCCAATTTTTGAGCCGAACTTAATTCGGCAAGTCCCAAAAAGCTTTCTGCCACTGGATTTTTTTGAAATATTTTTTTGGCTTCTTTTAAATTTCCTTTTTTAAGTTCAATCCAACCAACAGCCGCCATTGCAAAAGGATTATTCTTTTCGGTTAAATACATTTCTTTGGCTTTATCCAAATTCCCTTGGTTTTGATAAACTTCAGCCAGCGCCAAGCGGTAGTTAGGATAATCCG
>JBJEXE010000054.1:0-1819 GCA_051885475.1 Alphaproteobacteria bacterium
ACGTCCGGAAGAAGTAACAGATATTAAAGAATCTATTGAAGGGAAAAATGTGGATTTGGGATCGCCTCTGTTTGATAAGAACAATCTTGCAGTTGTGCGTCAAGGAATGTTTGATGTGGTGAATAAGGAAGGGGCGACGGCTTATGGGGCCCGATTTACGTTGAATGGTATGAAAATGGCGGGAAAAACCGCTACTACTCAAGTGCGTCGCATCAGTGCAGAGGAACGTAAAAAGGGCTTAAAAGACCAAAGACTGATTCCTTGGGAACACCGTGATCACGCTTTGTTTGCAGGATTTGCGCCCACCAACAATCCAAAATATGCTGTGGTGGTGGTGGTTGAACACGGCATCGGTGGGGCCAGAACAGCGGCACCAATTGCATCAAAACTCTTGAAAAAAGCGCTGGAATTGGATATAGAAGATGAAAGACTTCAAAAAATGGAGACATTCTGATGGGGTATTTTAAAGACCGTAATTGCTATATGAAAGATTATAATCTTTCTCTGATTGATAAGATCAGAGGCTTTAATTACCTTTATTTATTTCTTGTTTCCTTGGTTGTTTTTATTGGTATCGGGGTTTTATATTCAGTGGGGAATGGGCATTTTTCCCCTTGGGCCAGTAAGCAATCATTGCGTTTTGTGATCAGCTTGTGTTTTTTATTGATGATTGCTTTAACGAATTTACGGCTATGGATGAAATATGCCTATTGGATTTATGGGGCGGGTGTTGCCTTATTAGTAGGGGTAGAATTGTTTGGACACATTGGGATGGGAGCTCAACGCTGGTTGAATTTGGGCGTTTTTCAATTACAGCCCTCCGAAGTGATGAAAATAGCTTTGGTTTTAGCGCTTGCCAAATATTTTCATGGGGCCTCGTTGGAACAAATTCGCTCTGTTAAATTTATGATTCCCCCTGTTTTGATGATGGGAATACCAGTTTTATTGATTTTAAAACAGCCGGATTTAGGAACAGCGATGATGCTTGTTTTTATGTCGTTTGGCGTTTTTTTCTTGGTCGGTGTCCAAATATGGAAATTTGTTTTATTGGCCTTGCTGGGGATTGGTTCTTTTCCGGTTGTTTGGTCTTTGCTTCACGATTACCAAAAAAAACGTGTCTTGACTTTTTTGAATCCGGAAAGTGATCCGTTGGGGGCAGGGTATCATATTTCTCAATCCAAGATTACATTGGGCTCTGGTGGTTTTTGGGGAAAAGGTTTTATGCAAGGGACGCAAACACGCTTAAACTTTATTCCGGAAAAACAAACAGATTTTATTTTCACGGTTTTTGCCGAAGAATTCGGACTGTTTGGTTCTCTTATTTTATTTGCGCTTTATACGGCAATTATCGGATATGGTTTTTTGATTTCAGCGCGGTGTCAAAACTTTTTTGGAAAAATTTTGGCGGCAGGACTGACCATCAATTTTGCTCTTTATTTGTTTATCAATTCGGGGATGGTGATGGGGCTGATGCCTGTGGTGGGGGTCCCGTTGCCATTGATGAGCTATGGCGGAACAGCGATGATTACTTTGTTTATCAGCTTTGGTTTAATGGAATGTGTGGATATCAACCGTGAAATGATTATTGGAAGGCTGGGGTCTATTGATGACGAATGAAGTTGATATTTTGATGGATGGGGCTTTTCAAGATTATAATGCCGGTGATTATGGCTTGGCTGAACAAAAAACGCGTGAAGCCTTGATGCTGTCGCCGACACACGGGGATGCCCTTTATTTGTTGGGTTTGATTGCTTATAAAAAAGGTATTTGGACTGAAGCAATAGACATTTTATCCTTGGTTTCAAAAACATATCCGGAT
>JBJEXE010000055.1:0-7188 GCA_051885475.1 Alphaproteobacteria bacterium
TAATTATCAACCGAGAGTGGAAGAACTGGAACTTCTTCTGCTCTCACTTAACAAAGGAATAATATACAATTAAAATAAAAAAGTAAAGAGCAAATTCTGCACAAACGATCTTGACATAGGAAATTAGATCCTTACGATCGGCGACATAAAGGAAAACCAATATGTCGTATCATTACCCAGGACTCTTCGCCAGAAAAAGGTTATTTTACTTTCGTTTGAAGATACCAATCTGCTTACGAAAGTTGGCTCGTTGCACGGAAATAATGTATTCATTAAATACCTCGGTATATCAAGAAGCGATAGAGAAGTGGCGTGTAGAATTTGCTCATTTACAAGCATTTTTAACCATATTTAAGGATATTATTATGAAAGTAAATGAACAAAAACAACTCGTATTAACCAAAGCCGATGTGGACAAGTTATTGCTCCATAGATTGGAACAAATCCAAGAATTTTTGGAAAACAATATGGATGAAATCAAATCCCGCCATAAAACCGAAGCCGACATTATTTTATTCCCCAATGGGAAGAAAGAAGCCGATATTCGTAAACTGATGCAGGATATGATTCTGGATTATTTGAAGGGACTGGTGGATAAGAACAAGGCAAACATTACCTTGCGAACTGTGTATCATCAATTACGGAATAAGGAAATTGAGTTGGGTCTTGTAGGAAAAGAGGACAAATATGATTGGCTGAAAGAATTTTCTACACATATTGCCCAACTGGACCATTATGCCAAAAAAGCAGTAAAAGCTGGACGAGAGGAAAAACTATACACTCCGACCAATCCGAAGGTTATAACACTTTTAAGAACTTATGACAGTATGAAAACCGATGAACGGATTCATCATTCAATGGCTGCAACCCATTGGGAGAAGTTTTATAAGAGATTCGCTCAGATGAGGAGACACTCAAAGGGAACTGATGAAAAACGTCTTCATACAGTTAATATTATCATTCAGGCGTGCTTCACCCTTATGGAACGAGAATATGTTGAAGATGTTAACAAACAGGACTGTCGCACACTATGTAGCAGAATCTACCGTGTACCCAAACGGTGGACAGAAAAAATATCAAAAAGGAAAACATTACTGGATATTTTAACAGATAACCCAAATGATGCACTAAGCCGAAAGAGTGTCAAAAAATATTTGACTACATTTAAGGAATATATGCGATATGCAGTAAAAGAAGACATTATTGAAAACAGTTTAAACGATTTTGTGGATATCCCTTCAAAATTAGACGGACAAACCAGAACCCCTTTTGAATCAGAAGAACTGCGAAAAATGTTCAATCCAGAAACATATCCTAACCCACACGGGAGGAAGGACATGCCTAAATTTTGGATACCGATTATAGCACTTTATCACGGATGTCGCTTAAATGAAATCTGCCAATTAGATTTGAATGATGTTGTGTTGGAAAAAGGAATACCATGTTTTAATATCAATGACAATGGTGAAGATAAATCGCTTAAGAATAAGGGCTCTAACAGAATTATTCCAATCCATCCAAAGTTGCTTGATATGGGATTTTTGATTTATGTGGAATATCAAAGGCGTGAGCATAAGAAGAAATTGTTTGATTTAGTCCGTATTAAAAATGGAATGTATGGACGACCGGTACAAGCGTGGTTTGCACGGTATTTAGACAAGATTGGTATCACAGGAAAAGATAAAGTGTTCCACTCATTCCGCCACACTTTTGAGACCATGGCTGTAGAGAAGAAAATCCCAGCAGAATATCAGAACGCTATCTGTGGATGGACAGACCAAGGGATTGGACAAAGATTATATGCCCACAAGAAGGATATTAAAATTATGCTGGAAGAATTGGGCAAAATTGATTATCCAATTAACCGTGAACTCAATGCACTAGGAAAAGAATTTAGGGATAGCTATGCAGCAAAGTGGAAGGCATAAAACACTTTTGATAAAAGTGGTCTTCATAACATTGGTCTTGTCAAGATATGCCCAATATCTTCCAAGACCATTTTTGTCATCGGTGTATCAGGGGGAGGTGTGGCACAAAAACCACTTTATCAAAATATCCACTTTTGCCATCAGACCAAAAGGCATTGATAAGCAGATTCTGTTTTAACGGGTTAAAAAAGTAAAAGGTCAAACTGTCAGAAAGACCTATGAAAGCATAAGAGCAGTTTTTCAGAAAATTCATTTATCCAGATTCTGTCAAATCTTCATAAATGTGCTTCAAAATTGGGGTATTTTTTGACTCTGTTTTGAACGCTTGGTGTTACAGGTTGGTGTTACACCTCGGTGTTACACCTGTAAAACAGCAATTTAGGCATTAAAAAACCCTTTGTTTCCAAAGGGTTAATTTAAAAGTGGTGCGGAAAGCCGGAATCGAACCGGCACGGGGTTGCCCCCAACGGATTTTAAGTCCGTTGCGTCTACCAGTTCCGCCATATCCGCAACAAGAACTGAAAAACGGCCTTATTTTAGCGCAAAAAAATAAGAAGGTCAAGTCTTTTCTTGCATTTTTTTGAATTTGTGCTATAATAGTTTCTATGAAAACAGCAAAGTTTACCAGAACAACAGAAGATTTTGAGTGCGCTTTTTGCGGAACACATGTCAAAGGAAATGGGTATACGAATCATTGTCCGGAGTGTTTGTCTTCTTTGCATGTGGATGTCAATCCGGGGGATAGAGCTTGTGCATGTCGTGGCTTGATGCTGGCCGAAGGTTGGGAACAAAAAAAAGGCCAGGAATACATTATTCAAAAATGCGAAAAATGTGGCTATACGCACAAAAATAAAATCAGTCCCAATGACAACCGTGAGGCTATCGTCGCTGTGGCAAACCAAACGATTGATATTTATCGCCAAAAACTGTTGAGACAAAGATCAAGATAAGTTAAGTACTTTGGTATTTTTGAGCTTCCAGAAGGGAAGCCTGCAAAACCGATTCGGGGATTTTAATTTCCGGATGATTAGATTGCATATATTCCACATATTTATATTCCACATAGTGAAACATATCTGCCACACATTGAATCTTTTGAAAGTCGCAAGAAACCTTTGTTTTATGTTGATAGCTTTCAACCAAAGCCCCTGCCAAGGCCGGATTTGTTCGCCCCCAAAAACGCCCCAAATCCGAATGTTTATCCGAAACAGAGGCAAAGGAAAAATCAATAATACCACTGACGTGTCCATTATCAACCAACACGTTCCCCGGATTAAAATCACCGTGGACAATTGCCGGATGGGGATTTTCATTTTCCATCATACGAAAAAGGGCATGCTTTTTAAAATCATAATTTCCTTGATGAACCGAGGCAAGCCCTTCCAAAAAATCCCCCAAACTTTCCCGAATTTCAGCCGGCATATCGGTTGCCGGCAAAGCGTGCAATTCCATTAAAAATTGGCTGAGATCTTCAATAATACCGACTTGTTCAGTGGCAGAAAGTTTATCCATTTCGGAGCTGAGGGAACTACCCTTTATTTTTTTATGAACGGAAAAAGGCCGATCTTGATGCATTTTTAATTTCATATCAGGAATCGGCAAGCTGACTTTCCCTTGCAAAAAACGACAAAAGGTGCAATCTTTGATCATCATCCGCGCGAAGAAAAAATTTCGGGGAAAACGAAAAATATAGCTTTGAAGCTCCCCTTGGACATCCATCGTGATATTGGTCCACCCCGTTTGAATCGTTTGCGCCGAAACCAGTGCATCTTTTCCCGCTAAGGTTTCTTGAATAACCCGTTTTAATTCATTTTCATTTGGTGTAAAAAAGTTATACATTTTCCCCCGCTATCAGATGCTTCATCCATTTCTTTTTGGCTTTCAATAAAGTGCCCGAATTTTTAAGGCAAAAGGGACCTTGACGATACCGCGCCAAAATGCGCATCACCTGAGGATTATTCAAATGCGTTTTTCGGATGGGGCGCATCAAAAAGTGCGACCATAAAACAAGGGTATCTTTTGAATCAAAAAGTCCCGAGAGGGTTAAACTTTTCAAGCAAGGTGCCAATGCCCCAAAAAAATAATCGGAAGAGCCAGGTTTCACAAAACGGCCCGTTTTTAATTGACGTAAATGGATGAATAAATCCGAAATTTTACGCGGAACACATAAAATATGGGCTTGGATTTTATAGTTTCTTTTTTTGGCCAAAGTCATCAAATAAAGGTCCACTTCGGGTTCCAGCAAAGTCATATCCAAAACAACATTCACCCCGTTTAAAAGGCAATGTTTGTAAAATATCACCAGTGCCCGCAACGCAAAACCATTCGTTTTTTCACGCATTTGGTCAGGGCATCCCCGTTGCCATTCATCATATTTCGGATGAAAAGGTGCAAAAGCACCGACATTGATTTTAATATAGCTTTTATTTTGAAGAGCTTCTTCCAAAGCCGGCACAATTTGAGAAGATTTTCCTGCACCGGATTGACCAGCAACGCGGATTAAAAAGGGGTGCGTCTGAGGGACTAAATTTCTTTGAAAATGCTGAATTATTTTATCCAAGGGAATTTGATTTAAAAATTCTTCTTCGCAAGGGAAAATGCGTTGAATGGCATCAAAGGCTTGTTTTTCCAACAAAATAAAAGAGTCTTCCTTTAAAAAATCAACACACATTATCTTACCCCACGTTTGGTTTGGGGCAGTATAGCGCATACCCGGTTAAAAGTCAATCAAGAAAGTTCCTTTATTTGACCACCCACGACAGAAATACGGCGATCCATTTTTAAGGCCAATTCCGGGTTATGGGTAGCCAAAAGTGCTGATAAACCCGTTTGACGAACAATGCGTAAAAAGGTATCAAAAACTTCATCTGCCGTTTTGGGATCCAAATTCCCCGTCGGTTCATCTGCCAGCAATAACGCCGGAGAATTAGCCAATGCTCGCGCAATCGCCACACGTTGTTGTTCCCCCCCCGACAGTTGCCCTGCCCTGTGCGTCAAGCGATGAGAAAGTCCCACTTGTTTTAACAGATCTGTGGCGTGGCTTTTGGCTTGTTTTTCTTTTACACCTGCAATCAGTTGAGGCATCATCACATTTTCAAGAGCATTAAAATCAGGTAGCAACAAGTGCGATTGATAAACAAAACCGATTGTTTTTTGACGAAGTTTTGTGCGGCCGGCATCAGACATTTTCGTCGCATTTTGGCCGGCAATTTCTATCGTGCCGGCGGTCGGCGTATCCAAAAGCCCCGCAATATGCAACAGCGTGGATTTACCGGAACCAGATGGACCCACCAATGCCACAATCTCACCTGGCCGGATTTCAAAATTGATGTCCTTTAAAATTTCCAAGCGAGTGGCGCCTTTTCCAAAGAAACGGGCAATATGGGTCAGTTTCAAACTATTCATAGCGAAGGGCCTCCACCGGATCTGTTTTTGAGGCTTTCCAACTGGGATAAAGGGTTGCCAAGAAGGCCAACGCCAAACTCATCCCCGCAATCAAAAGAACTTCGGGTAAATCCACCTGAGCGGGCAAATGCGAAAGAAAATAAATTTCCGCCGAAAAAAGTTCTTTGCCCGACAGGCCTTCCAACCAATTTTTAATCCCGTCAATGTTATAGCAAAAAGCCAAGCCCAACAAAGTGCCCGCCAAAGTGCCCAATGCCCCCACCGTCAGGCCTGCCAACAAAAAGACCCGTTGAACAGCGCCACGCGAAAGTCCCATTGTGCGCAATACGGCGATATCTTTGGCCTTGTCTTGAACCAACATAATCAGCCCCGAAATCATATTAAAAGCCGCCACAATGATAATAAGTGTCAGGATAAGAAACATCACGTTGCGTTCCACCTCTACCGCGTTAAAAAAGGCTTGATTCGTATGGCGCCAATCGTAAATATGGACATCTTCGGGGACTTTATCAAAGGCAGCATCAAAAACATTTTGGGTTTGTGCCACATCCTGAACAAAAATTTCCATTTGGGAAATCCCCTTTTGTCCAAAAAGTTTTTGAGCTTCCTTCAAGGGAAGAAAAACCATATTGCCATCGTATTCACTCATCCCCGAATCAAAGGTTCCCAACACCGTATAGCTTTTCATTTTTGGCATAGAACCAAACGCGGTCAGGTTGGCTTTGGAGGAAATCAGGGTCAATTCTTCCCCCGTATGAACCCCCAAACGATTGGCCAAACGCCACCCCAAAATAATTTTTGCCCCTTCAAAATCAACGATATTATTCCCTTGATAGCCCTTTTGTAAAAGTGCCACTTGATCAAAATCCGTTTGCCGAATGCCGCGCACCATAATCCCTGATTGATTATCTTCTGCTGTAATCATCGCTTGGCCATCCAGAACCGGCACAACCGCCAAAACCCCCTGAATACCGGCGATATTTTCAGCCGTTTTTTCATCCAAAGGCATTGTTGCCCCATAGTTGGGATAAACCCCCAGCGCTCCGTTAAAACCCAAAATCCGCGTCAAAAGTTCGGCCTTGAAGCCGTTCATCACGCTGGTAACAATAATCAGTGTGGCAACCCCCAGTAAAATCCCCAAAAAGGAAAAGCCCGCAATAACGGACACAAAGCCCGTCTTTTTGCGCGAGCGCAGATACCGAAAAGCCAACATACGTTCTGTTTTATTAAACATAGAAGCAGTCTAGTCAAAGTTTTTTTAAAAAGCAAGAAAAATTGACAATTTCTCCAAAATATGTTATACTGCAAACTATGGATAATAAACGTAAAAATTACTACAAAACTTATACGACCGTGTGCCAAGGGACCCGTTTAGATTGGGAACGGTATCGCGTTCGCGAAATTCAAAAAGCACGTTGTCGTCAAAAAATTGAATTTCATACAAAGAATGTGTTATTGCAAAGTATGGTTTCTTTTTTATGTGTAGCCGGTGGTATTTATGCAGGCAGCAAAAAAAGCATTGCGGTTCCTTTGGTATTGGCCCCCACCGCCAGCGCTTCTTGTTCAAAATTGGCAACACACGAAACGAAGCGGCGCCATTATAAGGAAATCTTGGGCGAGTTAGAAAGATATTAAAAAGAGCCTTCTTCAATTTCAGTCAAAAAACGGGCAATAATTTTACGTATACCGCCCCCCTTAAAGGCAACTTCCAGCATATCCCCATTTTCACGCAAAACAATTCCGTCCCCAAATGTTTCGTGGTGGACCCATTTACCCACCCGTTTCGGAGGAACCTTTTTTTCCACAGCCCACGGAGCACGAATATCCGAAAAGCTGGCCCCATACCCCATACGTC
>JBJEXE010000056.1:0-7170 GCA_051885475.1 Alphaproteobacteria bacterium
AATTTCCTAAGTGCACTTTGAATTTGCTTCATCCCATTTGAATCCACAATGTTCACATCCCCTGCGGTTGTTCCTGACATCGTAAGCCGTGGGTAAAGCCGGACAAGCAAGGCAATAGGTACGATGACTGGCATCCACCAACGCAAAAGAATTCGCACATTTTTCACATTCATCCGCAGAAATAACGTAAGCAACCCTTACGCCGCATTGACCACAGGAGCCATCAGATCCTCGGATAGGTGCCTCCTTTGGACAGACTTTCAAGGCACAAGAAGTCCAGGAGCTTCCATCGGTTCCCGTAAAGGTCTTTACCTCCCGCAAGTGCCCACAATCAGTCAAGCAATTGTTTTCAACAGTTCTGTTATGGATGATCGCAGATAAAGAATCACAGCGATGACAGGAGCCGTCATGCGCATCTTGCAAGACGTAGCCTTCTTCACAATCCCCTTGTTTAACCCGGCAAATGGCGCCCTGATAAATTTTATTGGGGCAATATTTGAGACACACTTTAGAATTAGAATATAAATAACGTGGATAATTACAAGGATAACATTCCCCGTCAGAAGCCCGCATTTGGCCGGCAGGACACGGCAACATACATCCCCCGGAGGCAGACGAATCAACTTCAATATAGTCCCGGTTGGGGCAAACTTCGGAACATTCGTCCTTTAAAGTCATAATCTTGCCACCCGCCATACAATCATAGCATTTGCCATCGGTTGATTTAAATTGACCTGCTTCACAGGCACGACACATTCCGCGATGACAATAAGGTTTATCAGGATCAGTGCAATCTGAATCATAAAAGACACACACGCCTTGTCCCCCACAAGAGCCACATTCGCCGCAGTCGGTATCCTGTTCACAAAAAATGACTCTCTCTTCATTTGTGACTTCCGGGGTCATATTGATATTGATGTAAAAGCTGATTGTATTTTTTTCCTGACAGGTTGCCCCTTGATTGATTAAAACTGTTTCCGCCCAAGGAAGTTTCGTTTCATTTTTTAAAATTTGACAGAGCCCCTTATCCAGTCCCGTCAACGTTAAAGAATAGCTGACATCGGATTCTTTTTGATAGGTAAATGGATGCGATAAATTTTCCAACGTTGATGCCTCGGGTAAACCTTGGCTTAAAGCTGTTGCTGCCAACAACACCGATTGCATCTTGGCTTCTTCAATAATCGTGTTCGCTTGATGTTTTTTTATCAGGTATTGAAAGCCCAAAATCCCCGTTACCGACAAGACCCCCATAATGGCAAGCGTGGCCAATGTTTCCATTAAAGTACGCCCGAGTTCATTTTTCATTATTTTTCATCCCCTATATCTGTTTTTTCCTATATTTTACGTCATTTTAACAAATATATTGATTATAGTCAACAACATTTTAAAGAAAAAAAGATACTGTTATATTATGTTATTGAAAAGGATTGGACATAATATACGCTGTTTAAGAAAACAAGCCAAACTCAGCCAAATTGATTTAGCTGTGGCCGTTGGAATTGACAGGGCTTATCTGTCCGAAATTGAAAACGGTCATCGCAATTTCACAATTATGCTGCTGCAAAATTTAGCCACCGCCCTCAATATTCCGATGGAAGAATTATTAAAATAAGTTATTTAAAAAACTGATTTTGAAAACCATGACACAGGGCGATAGCCAGCGCATCCGCTGCATCCGGTGGCATTTTTTCCGGCACACTTTTAAGAAGGGTATGTACCATCATATCTACCTGACTTTTTTCGGCGTGCCCTACCCCCGTAATTGTTTTTTTAATCTGATTCGGCGTATATTCACCAACCGGAATTTTTTGAAGGGCTGGCACACATAAAACAACGCCACGCGCTTGCCCCAACTTTAAAGTAGAGTTTGGATTTTTATTCACAAATGTTTCTTCCACCGCGCACGTATCCGGTTGCCACAATTTCACCACATCCGACAAAGAATCAAAAAGTTCTGCCAACCGATTTGCCAAAGGGAGTTTATCATCCGGATTGATGGTCCCAGCCGCCAAAAATTGGAACTTATTGCCTTGCTTTTCAACCACACCCCATCCGGTGTGGCGCAAGCCCGGGTCTAACCCCAAAATCCGCATGACTCCCCCCGTTGAAATTAAAGCTGCGCTAAAATATCGTCCGGAATATCCGCATTGGTGAAGACGCGTTGAACATCATCATCTTCGTTCAATTCTTCCACAAAGCTCATCAGCTTTTGAGCGGATTCCAAATCCGTCAGCGGCGTTTCCACCGTCGGACGCCAATCCATACGGGCCGCATTGGGGGTTCCGAATTTTTGTTCCAAAGCCTCACGCACGGCCCCTAAATCTTCCGGTTTACAGGTAATTTCATGGGTCGTTTCAGTTGTTTGGACATCATCCGCACCGGCTTCCAAGCCTGCTTCAAACATCGCATCAGCCGTGGCCACAGCCAACGGAAATTCAATATAACCCACGTGTTCAAAATTAAACAAAACAGTATCCCCGAAGGCCCCTCCGCGTTTGGTAAACAGGGAACGCAAATTAGGCGCCGTCCGCGCACGGTTATCCGTTAAAGCTTCAACAATCACCGCCACGTGGCCGGGACCATAGCCTTCATAGCGGACTTCTTCATAATTGGAGGTATCAGCGCTTTGAGAACCTTTGGCAATAGCGCGTTCAATGTTGTCCTTCGGCATATTTTCACTGCGCGCATTTTGAATGGCCAAGCGCAAGCGCGGGTTGCCGTTGGGATCTGCTCCCCCTGTTTTAACAGCCACCGTAATTTCTCGGGCTAATTTTGAAAAAATCCGTGCACGCGCTTTATCTTGAGCGCCTTTGCGGTTCATAATATTTTTAAATTGTGAATGTCCTGACATTTTAAATCCTTTCGTTTTTTCTTATTATATCATAAATCAGGCGTATTTTCAAGGGTATCCCCCAAAATGACAGAGCGGCAAGAAAGAGCCTTATTTCCATTTGTTTTCACCAAAAGGGCGCACAACGTGGATTTTTCCATCGCCGGTTCAAAACGCATGCGCTCAGTTCCCAAACCAAAGTGAGAAAAAGCAGTTTCTCGCGTCATTCCAATCACCGACGTATAATCTCCGCACATACCGACGTCCGTCAAATAAGCCGTTCCATTCGTCAAAATGTGAGCATCATGAGTCGGAATATGGGTATGTGTCCCCACCACCAAGGCTGCTTTGCCGTCCAAAAAATACCCCATCACGACCTTTTCTGCCGTCGTTTCCGCGTGGTAATCCACAATCAAAACATCATATTCCGATTGATGTTCATTCATAAAAGTTTGCATGGTTTGAAACGGATCTGCCAGTTCCAGTTTAGAATGCATAAAGGCCCGTCCCAAAATTTGCACAACACACAGACGTTGACCGGCAACTTCAATGATTTGATACCCCTTGCCCACCGTATCCGAAGGATAGTTTAATGGGCGAACAAGGACATTGTCTTCGGCCCAAATTTTTACCACATCCATTTTATCAAAGGTATGATTTCCCATTGTAATAACATCTGCACCGGCCCGAATCAGTTCATTGTACGTTTTTGGGGTCAAGCCTAACCCATGGGCTGCATTTTCACCATTGACAATCACCGCATCCAGCGCGTATTTTTCGCGCAACTTCGGAACGTATTGCGCAACAGCCTGACGCCCCGCTTTTCCCATAACATCGCCACAAAATAAAAATCTCATTGATGCAAACTTTCAGCAAGCACACCAACTTTGACGGCCAAATTTTGGATACTGTCCGCAATTAAATCATTATTTTGTTCCAAAAAAGATGCATTAGTTGCTTTTTCCAGATGATTTTTTTCTTCAGCCAAAAGCAGGCAAATCATTGCCAACAGTTGACCTTCTTGCATAAAACCGATGGATTTTGTTAATGCTTCAGCCTTTTTATCCAAAGCATCTGCCAATTCACGCATATGAACCTCCTGCCCGTCGTTGCAAGAAAATTTATAATAACGCGGCCCGATTTTTAATGAAACAACAGCCATTATTCGCCTCCTTTTTGATAGGTTGCAATTGCTTTATCCAAGCGGTCATACGTTTTTTGAATAGCCAAGCGCAACTCTATAATTTTTTCGTTCGCTGCCCCGCGTTCTTTTTTATTTTCGTGAACAGCCGTTTCCAATTTTAAAACAGCCTGCTCCAAAGAAGTAATTGCATTCTTAATCTTATCCATCAGGTTTTCTCCTTTAATAATTGACAGTATAATGACTTTTTTAAAAAAGGTCTAGTCTTTTTTAAAGAAAAAAAAGTAAATCTGAAAAATTAAAAATAAAGGGTTATTTCAGGAGCAAGTTGAGAAATTTTTCTTTATAAGCTGCGGCGGGATTTCAAGGCCATTTGAAGAGTGCCATCATCCAGATAATCCAACTCACCGCCCACGGGAACACCCCGCGCCAAAGTGGTCAATTTAACCGGATATTTTTCAAGGCGTTGTGCCACATAATGCGCCGTTGTTTGCCCATCCACCGTCGCAGGAAGTGCCAAAATGATTTCTTCCACAGCCCCCCCCTGCACCCGTTCCACCAATTGAGCCAAACGCAATTCTTCCGGACCGACCCCGTTGATTGCCGACAAAACACCCCCCAGCACGTGATAGACACCGTGAAAGATGTTGGCCCGTTCCAGCGCCCACAAATCCGCTATATCCTGCACCACGCACAGTTGTTTTTTATCACGTCTGGGATCAGAACACACCGAACAAGGCGCCCCCGTATCCCGATTACCACAAATGGGGCATTCCTGCACTTTATCCAATACTTCCTGCAACGTTTGAATCAAAGGTTCAATGCGCACCTTGGGTTGATTCAAAAGAGATAAAACAGCCCGTCTGGCCGACCGTGGCCCCAAGGTCGGCAAGGTGGAAAAAAGACCAATCAGACGTTCTATTTCTTTTGCTGGCATTTTTAAAACGGCATTTTAAAATCGGGAGGAAGCCCCAAAGAGGCTTGCATCTTTTGCATTTCCGAATTCAAATAATTTTCGGCCTTTTCGCGCGAATCGTTAATGGCAACCACCAACAAATCTTCCAAAGTTTCCGCGTCTTCCAAAGCCGTTTTATCCATATGAACGCGAACAGCATTTCCTTTGCCGGTCAAAACAACCGTCACAGCACCGCCAGCCGCTGAACCCTCAAATTCCTGCTCAGCCATTTTGGTTTGTAAAATTGTCATTTGAGATTGAACTTTATGGGCTTTCGCCATCAATTCACCAATGTTACGCATTTTTATCCTTTCGTTTAAAGTAATGGGGTTAATCTAGCTTTTTTTGATGAAAAACGCAAGAATTTTTAAAGAGGAATTATTTTCCCAGCAAAAATGCCTTGGCGGACAAAGCGGACAAACAACCAGAGGCTGCGGCCAAAATCGCCTGACGTGTGCCGGATTGTTGCACATCACCTGCGGCAAAAACACCGGCTACAGAGGTCGATCCCGTCTGCTTATCCGTTTTTATCAGACCCCATTTATCCCGTTTTAATTGCCCTTTTACCAAATCAGAATCGGCATCAGATCCAATCGCCACAAAGGCGCCATCCACAGAAATTTCCCGTTCAGAATTTCCTTGAACAAGTTTAATTTTTTCCAATTTTTTGTCGCCCAAAAATGCTTTCACTTCACTCCGATACATCACCTGAACAGCCGGATTTTCCTTCAAGCGTTTGATTAAAGTGTCATCCCCCGCCAAAGAATCTTCCCGACATAAAATAACCACTTCCCGCGCCATTTTCATCAGCAAAAGTGCTTCATAAATCGCCGATGAGCCCCCACCGATCACAGCCACCTTTTTGCCGCGATAGAAAAAACCGTCGCAGGTGGCACAAACGGAAATCCCTTTTCCTTTAAATTTATCTTCGCCATTTACCCCCAACCAACGCGCCTTTGCCCCAGTGGCCAAAATCAACGTTTTTGCTTCATACGTATGGTTTTCAGTTTTCACCTCAAAAGGTCGGTGCGTCAAATTCACAGAAAGAACCCTTTCTTGAGATATTTCAGCCCCTGCTTCTTCGGCTTGTTTTTTGATTGTTTCAATCAAATCCACACCGGAAGCTGCCAAAAATCCTGGGAAATTTTCAATTTTGTCGGTCAATAATAATTGCCCACCCAATTCAGCCCCTGCCAAAATCAATGTCTTCAATCCTGCCCGTGCAGCATAAAGCCCTGCCGTCAATCCGGCAGGACCTGCACCCACAATAATCACATCTTTCATCTTTTTACCTCCCCTTTAAAAGTGGGATCAGATAAAACGAATTGCCAGTACTTCGTATGCTTTTTCACCCTTGGGGGTTTGGACTTCCACAATATCGCCAGCGGCTTTGCCGATTAACGCTTTGGCCAAAGGAGAAATATGCGAAATCAAGCCTTTTTCCAAATTGGCTTCATATTGCCCCACAATCTGATAGGTTTGTTTGTGTTCCGTTTCCATATCCGCGACGTCCACCGTTGCCCCAAACAAAATGGTATCCCCTGACAAAGTTTTCGGATCAATCACTTGCGCACGGGAAAGCGCCGCTTCCAAGTCTTGAATACGGCCTTCAATAAAACTTTGTTTATCACGCGCCGTTTGATATTCGGCATTTTCGGACAAATCCCCGTGAGAACGTGCCTCTTCAATAGCGGCCACAATGGCGGGTCTTTCTTCAAATTTCAATTTTTTCAATTCTTCATTCAGTTGTTCATATCCAACTGCGGTCATCGGTACTTTATCAGTCATCCGGCTCTCCTTTTTTAAAGTAAAACAAAAATACCCCAGCTCTTATGTGGCGGTATTGGTTTAGATATAGCATACTTTTTTTGAATTTGCAAGTTCTTTTATTTTTGGAATAAATCAGCCTGCGGCTTCATCTGGGCTTTGTCAGAGGTCTTTTTCCCCTTAAAAGGAGCCACTTTTAAAGTACCGTCCGAAAAAGTCAGGTCCATCACAGGAAAGCTCTCGGCTATTTGAGCCGAAGAAAGGACATGTCCGTTATTGCTGACCAAGGCAAACCCCCGCTTCAAAACATTTTTATATGAATAAGAATTGAGCAAGCGACCAAGACCTGATATTTTTTCCAGGGCTCCCCCCAACATTATCTCAAAAGCGCGCTCCAACCGACCAGAAGAATCGTCCAGTCTTTGGATAAAAAGCGGTATCAATTACGTTAAATTCGGAAAAGCCGGTGCAAAAGAG
>JBJEXE010000057.1:0-7052 GCA_051885475.1 Alphaproteobacteria bacterium
ACTTTTAACACTGGACGTTACCTTGCTGCTGATCCCCCAAACGCCGATTCCGATGAAGGGACGGATTTTGGAATCGGTCTCAAAATCATAATAGGCATTCAACCCGAAATCATATTGAGAGTATCTGCCTTTGCCCTCCAAATAAGCATCTTTTCCCGAATACAGCGTGTCTTTTGTGTGATAAGCAAATTCGGCGTCCACACGGACATTTGGCTTTAAATAAGTGCCCAAGGAAAAACTTAAAATTGCCCCAGTGGGGTTGCTGACTTTGCCTGCGTTTTCATTTTTATCCCAACCGAAAGTGCCGCCCATACCGGCGCGCAAAGTGGCATAAAAACGTTTATAAACAGGCGACGCAATTTTGGAGATATCTTCTTCTTGATAGGCTTGTCGTTGATACGGATAAGCCACAGGAGCATTTTGATAAACAGGGCGTTGATAATTTTGGGGCGCTCTTACATAGCTCCAATTGGGCTGACCATAACTGCGTGCCACATAAGGTTCTTGATATACCTGATAGGAATCTTCCCTGATATATTGAGCTTCAACAACCGGTGTTACTAAAGTGCTTCCCACTAATGCTATCCAAAATTTTTTCATTTTAACTCCTTTCTACCTGCACACAACGCCGCCACGGCCACCATAGCCATCCGGATGTCCGTTTCCAAAGCTGAGTTTGCCGGTTTTGCCTTCAATCCAAACACCTTCTTGGACCCAATAAGCATAGCCGGTATAAGTTTGGGGCAGTTCTTTTTTCAGCTCATTCCATACCTTTGCCATTTCGGCGCGTGTCAACAAACGTTTACCCAAACTGGCACACCAACTTTCAGCGCCGGACTTTGCCAAATATCCCCACAGGCAATTTGGTTTATTGTTGGCGGCTCTGCACCAAGACTTCAAATCTTTTTGGCTGTTATAATAATATGTTACATTTTTATAGGTCAATTCTTCAGGGGCCACATTTTGGCAGACATTGGGGGTTTGACCGAACTTTCCTTTTTGCTTTTTGGTGGCATTAAATTTTCCGCCATAATTGCAAAATTGTCCCTTTGGACAACCGTTTAAGGTGGCACAGCGACGCCCTTCCGTCGGATAACAGGTACCGTTGCCGTTGCACATACCGTTTAATCCGGCGACTTCACAGCCTTGATCAGCCGGTAAATTTTGACGCATTTTGTGGTCATCACAGCTTTGACAAATCCCCCAACGACAATCATCAAAATCTTCCTCATTCATCAAGCACCTGCCTCCAATACAGTTAGAACCCGTCGGACATTCATCGGAGGTATTACATTCCACACAAATATCAGGTTCCCCTCTTTTGGGATGCGTATGATCTGGACAAACGCATTCATTTCGGGTATCATCAAAAACCTTATCCCCCGCACATGGCTTGATACAACGCCCGTTGGACCAAAGCGGCGTTTCATCATTACAGCGGCAACCGGACACATTCGTCCACGCCCCATGACCGGAAGTTTTTCTGGAACTCCCCGCCGGACAAGCCTTTGTTTCGCAGCTTTTACCGTTCCATGTTTCACCGGCATTATTACAGCGACATCCAGCTGTTGCAAACGCACCGGCTCCTGTAGTTGAGGTACCAGCAGGACAACTGACTGTTTTGGGTGTATAAGTGGAACGCGGCGTGCTGCTTTTGGGCATAGAGATGGGGGCGGCCGGCGCTGGCATCGGTACAGCAACTGATCCCGTTTCAGGCTTGATAACTTCTTCGGTTTCTTCTTCCTCAGGGGCTATATTAGAGGTGAATTTGGTATAAAACCTCAATGCCGGGATTTTTTCTTGGGGACAATTATAAATCAAAATATCTGTTTTTTCATCTCCCATCCTGTCAACGACTAAAACCTTGATAAAAATATCACGCCACATAACGGTTTTCAGCTTTTTTTTCAACATCTTACAAACATCGGGGGTAATCATTTTCTTTTCTGTTTCCACCTTAATCAAGGTGGGTGTTGAAACATCTGCAATAACAAAGGCATATCCTTTGCGTTCTATGCGGCTGTCGGCGGGATAGGCGGCTTCTGCATCTTCCGGATCAACGGGATCAACTCTGGTTTTTTCTTGTTGAGCACGTTCCCAAACGCCGTTGATAATATTTTCCGCATAAATATCATTTATTTTTTGTTGACACAAACGGATACCGTAAACAGACAATAAACCAATAACGGCAAAAATGACGATTGTTTTTATGAAGGTGTTTCCTGATTCAGACAGATAACGCATATTGACCTCCTATTCATCACAACTGACAAGATCGCTTCCGCACGAATCAATCGTATAAGCCCTATTTCCTTCGGCTGTATTTTCAATCAAATTGCACAGTGTTGTAATTTCTGCTTCTTCTAAATCCTCAATTTGAATTTTAATATTACTTCCCCCGGGAATAGTCGGATCTTCATCAGCCACCATATCCACATTGACGCCCCCGACGGTGGAACTCAAGCCGCTTCTGGATAATTGGATGCATTCTCCTTCACCGGCATTGGCACTTTGTTGCATAATAGCCAACATACTGGCAGCTTGAACAATTTCGTTGGCGCGGTACTTACGCATGGCAACGGTATAGCCATAAATGCCACCGACGGACAAAACGCCGATAATGGCTAAAACGCCCAGCATCTCCACCATTGAACGACCCATTTGTCCCGATGTTGCAAAAAAAGCGCGACAACCCAAATTATGTGTATTATTCCTTTTTTTCATCAGCTTTCCCCACTTTAAAATTGACACTGTTTTCAGACAGTTTATCTATATTATATCGCTCTGTCAAGCAGTTTTTTTCACTTTTTCAACTTTGCGTTTGATAAAAATTAAAAAAGACTTTTTTGGAGCTACTTTAATTCAAGAAATTGGGCACCTAAATAAGTGTTTTTTAAAAAACACTTTACAAAATGTGATATAATAAGAAAGTGTTTACAAAGGAGGAATACAATGAGTTTAAATTTTACATTTTTAGCAGAAGAACAGATATGGGGTGATGTTGCTTTGGAAGCTATAAAAAAGTATGGTACAAAGGCCGCACAAACGGATTTGGCACGGGTGTTGGGTGGTGTGACGATGGCAGATTGTTACACTTCGGAAGGTGATCGTTCATGTAAAGCGTGGTGGTCCAGGTCTTCATATGGTGATGTCTTTGTGCAATGTGTCAATTGTTATGGTTATGATGTCAGGAAGATCCCGCATCTGCGTTTTGTTTCAGCGCGTCCTGTTTTGGCTCCGAGTGAAGTATTAAAAATTGGACCGGAGAATATCCATATGGGGGCAAAAGGCGTCCTTATTGTAGAATATGGTGAATACCCGCAAACAATCGCTAATAAGGAAACCAGTGAGAAATTAGAAAAGTTACATAAAGCAAAAATTCTTCCTCAAACAGGAAAAAAATATACCTTTGATTCTTCTAAAGTAAATGGTTATCCCGCAGGTTTTGAGGCTGAAACTTATCCGGAATATGAAATGGATAATAAAAAATACGTTCGTATTCCAGTTCGTGACTCTGATTCCAGATTTGAGGGAACTCCCCACTGGGTTGAAGTTCAACCCATTGAATGGTTGATGGATGAAAGGCGCTGGATGATCGCCAAAAAGTGTTTGTTTGCAGGTATTCCATTTGATCCTGCAACAGCGTATAGAAAAAGTTTTTCCGAAACATTCATAAAGCATTATTTGGATACCTATTTTGCCAAGGAGATAGAGCCCTCTGAACGAGCAGCAAGCAAAGAAGTCTCCAGGGACTTTGAAGAGGACTTAAAAACCTTTAAGGAAACAACAGTAGGCAAAGATAGAAAAGGACTCCGGCAGATGTTGTCTTCTGCAAATAAAACGCAAAAGGCTTTATTGATAGGGGAGTTAACGACGGATACGCCGGAAAGAAAAGCTGAATTTGAAAAAGCAACAGAGATTCGTCGTCAACGCCTGAGTAAAGTGGAGCATGAAGAATGGGCTGAAAGATGTCTTAAAGCTGCTCGTAAAGAAAGGAAAAAAGCTGATCAAGAATTGGCGGCCTATCGTGCCAAAAGAAAACTTGAACGCACGTAATCTTTTTCTAATCATAAAATACCTCGGTTTATAAAAGTCCGAGGTGTTTTTTTACCCCCATTTTATTTATTTAAAAAAAATCAGCTCCCAAAACGGGAGCTGTTTATTTTGGTACCTCCAGCCGGACTTGAACCAGCACCTTATTGCTAAGAGCAGATTTTGAGTCTGCCGCGTCTACCAATTCCGCCATGGAGGCATAAGGTACCCGCAATTATACACAAAATAAATTCGGCTGTCAAGAAAAAAAATAAACTCCCCGCAAATTTTTTTGGGGAGTCTATTAAAAACCTTAAAACTTAAGCGGCTTTGGCAACTTTTGCAGCAGCAATCCGTTCGCGCAATTTTTTGCTTTCTGCGGACAATCTGGAAACCGGTGTATTCAATAAATACAAATCCAATCCGCCGTTCTTTTCAATGGTGCGAAGTCCGGCTGAGGTAATCTTGATTTTGACAGGGGCTGCCAAAATTTCACTGTAAATAGCCACTGTTTGCAAATTGGGCATAAAGCGACGACGTGTTTTGCGCTTGGAATAGCTGTTATTGTTTCCCGTCAAGACGCCTTTTCCGGTAATCATACACTTTTTTGTCATAGTCTTTTTTCCTTTCCTTTTAAATACAAGTGACGCTATTTTGCCATAATTTTAACAGAAAGTCAAGACTTTTTTTATTTAAAAGGATAAAAATCCGGCAAAGGTTTTTCTTTTTTGGCTTTTGAATGATTTTTGTACCTGAACCAAGAGAACACCGCCAAAGCCCCCAAAGCCAATCCAGCAAGTCCGCTGAGGGCAAAAAACACCCAATTACTTTGGGGCATTTCGGGGGAGGGGGTCTCTTTTTTCGGGGGGGCTGAGGCGTTTCCCACAGGGCCAATAACGGGGGCCACACTTCCTTGCTCTACCTTCAAGGGGCGGGCAGGGATGACGGCCCTTTCGGCCTTTTGAGTTATGGTATTAAACCAATCCACGCCAACTTCTGGGATTTCCGTTTGCCCTGCTTTTAAGGGGATCAACATAAAGGGAACACGGACTTTCCCCAGCAAATGCCCGTTTTCTAAGGTCGTTGAGCGTTCTTCCGGCTGCGGATAAATCCGAAAATCGTTTGTCCCATTTAAACGTGGGATAGGCATATCGCTTGCGTTGACATCTTGTGCTGTCAAAATAAATTGACCGGAAAGGGTATCACCGACTTGCACGATGGGGGGAATTTGATATTCTGCTGACAACCTGACCTTTGGGGAAGGCAACCACCACCCTTTGATATCCGTTGGTTTTGCACGGACATTTATCACAACGGGGTTACTGCTAAAACTGACGGGACGGTTTGTATTTAAAAAGCCGTCAAATAAAAGGCCAGCATCGGCAAATCCAAAGAATTTATGCTTGCTGCTGGGGCGCTGGGCTTTATAGGCCACCTGCCCATTAAACAACGCTGGTGCCATTTCAATTGGACCGGCTTTATCCGGTGTCAAAATATAACTGCGACTGATTTCGGTAACGCGTTTTCCTTCTTTGATAACAGAATCAACTTTATCTTGACCGATGGGGGAAAGCCGTACATTTTCCACTTTGGCAGGGATAATTTCACCGTCTAAAATACCTTGCCCATCCGTCAAGGTCAAGTGATAAAAAATGGTTTGCCCTTCATAAGGCGTTGTATCGGACACATCGGCTTTTAATTCTAAAACGGGTGTGTTTTGAGTGGCTTCCTTATTTTGTCCTGTTGCAATTACTTTCAAAGTCAAAGGCTCGGTTTTTTCATTTCCGATTTTCAAAGCCGGCACCGCAGTTTCCCCTTGATGTATGGGGAATAAGACAAAAGCCAACTCATACGTTGTGGAACCGACACCATTTATAAATTGACTGGATTGGCGTTGTTGTTGCCCTGCAATCATAAAATTTTGTGTCAGCTCATTTAAATTTTCTGGAACCCCAACGGGTTTATCAGAACGAATCACCAATTCGGTGCTTTCCCCCTGCATAATGGGATTGGGCGTTAATTGTGCCTCTAAGGCTAAAGCGTTTCCTGCCCAAAAACACACGCTGATTAAAAGTATTTTTTTCATTTTCTTTGTCCTTTTTGATGTTGTAACATCAACCGATAACGCAATACACGTGAAGGATCGTGATTCAGCCGATTGATAATTTGTTGTTCTTCCTGATTATAGGGGGCTTCCTTTTCATATTCCGCCAAAGCTTTTTCCAGCTCTTCTTGTGTTTCGTCTTGTGTGGGCTGTGTATCGGATTGATGGGTTCCTTGTTCATTGTTTTCAGGCGTTTGATTTTTATCGGCTTGATTTTCTGCTTCCGATTGTTGCTCACTTTCTTGTTGACGATTCCCTTGCTGATTTTTATCAGAGTCTTCATTTGTGTTGCTTTTGTTATCTTTGGATTCACCTTCTTCACTTTGTTTCTGCGGCTCTTCGGGTGGAGGCAGCTGTTTTTCCAAATACTCTTTGTTGAAAAGGGCGTCTTGGTTATCCGGATTTTTTTCTAATTCTTTTTGATAGGCTTCAATGGCCCCCTGAATATCCCCTGAAAAGGCCAGTGCATTTCCCAAGTTATATAAATGACCGGCTTGTTGAAACAAACGGCTTGCGGATTGATACTCCCTGTTTTGATAGGCTTCAACCCCTTTCTTTTGTGTATGATATATTTCTTGGTCAGCTCGCCATAAAAAGCCGGCTTCCCCTTCTATGGCAAATAAAAAGAAAATTAAAAATAAGACTCCTTTTCTGAACAAAAGGGCAAAGAAGGGGAGAAAAAACAAAACCACCCATCCGCCCAAATCTGCCCAAACATCGGCGTTCCCGGAAAAGGCATTTTCCCTTTGGGTGCTTTCACCCCTTTGGGTTGTTGTCAGTAAGTGTTGGATATCACTGTCGTCGGCACTTCTGTTGTTTAAGTCCAAGACGGCGAAAGGATAACGTCCCTTCCAAGTTTTAGGGGCGTCCGTTATATACAAAATACGTCCTTTTCCACCGGCATTCTCCAACAACT
>JBJEXE010000058.1:0-7042 GCA_051885475.1 Alphaproteobacteria bacterium
ATAACGCCGCCATGGCGATAGATGACACCTGCACCACTCTGACCTTCAACGCTGATATGAGTAGAGGCGTGGATGCCAACGCTGGAAACGATGGTGATAATGATGCCCTATGTACAGAAACACCGACGGGATGCCAAGTATGTATGAATGGTGAACTTGTGGATTCAGACGATGAATGCCCTACTGATTCAGTCTGTGTGGATGGGATGTGTACTGACACCTTGACGGGTGACGGTTGTGCAAGAAATAGCGATTGTGAAGAAGGGTACTTCTGCAACTTTAACGGCCATGTAAATTGTATAAAAGGTCCAACAGGTAAGAACGGAACGTGTAGGGAGGCCACATTTGAGAAAACCACAGTTGCAGATGATGGCATTAAAGGAAAGCTGTCCACTCAAACTATGGATTGGTTCAGCGCCAAGAACTTCTGTGCGGCGGTGGGCAGTTCTATGATTTCTTTAAAAGGCTCTGGAATTGATAAATCCAAATTAGGAAGCTATTTCGAGAAGAATGATTATTGTCATGGTTCAGGCTCTGGAAAATGTGAAGGGGTTAACTGGAGCGTTTATAAAGGTAACCTGGCAAGCACTTACTGGTGGACGAAAGACTTGAAAAGTGATTCCTGCCGCGCGTTCTACGTGAACGCGAGCGCTAGCGGCGTCTACGGCGCCACTCGTGACTACAGCAACAAAGCCGCTTTGTGTAAGTAGTCCGGCATTTTAAATACTTTAATAATTTATTATTTTCGGGGCGGCATTTAAACCACCCCGAAAAATTAAATTGTCATGCCCGACTTGATCGGGCATCCAGCAGTGTTTATAGCCTTACTTTCTGCTGAGTTTTCCATCAAGTGGGATTCAAGCCAGGGGATGTTTTTACATCCCCAAAAAGGCTTTCCTTACTTCTCGCGCATTTTATTCTGAATCAAGGTAATGGCTTCTTCCAAGGTCGGCACAGTTCCGTCTTTTTTGGCCGAGGCCATCATTTTGCCACAGCGCACATAAGGACCATAGCGCCCCACCTGATAGGTGATTTCTTGATCTTGCCATTTGCCCAAAACGGTGGCTTTTGACTTTTCCTTGGCGGTTGAAAGCAGCGCCAAGGCGCGTGCCAAATCTACCGTCAACACGTTATCTTCCGCGGTCAAAGATTGGAAAGTCCGCCCCCGTTTCACATAGGGCCCGAAACGCCCGATACCGGCTTCAATGGGCTCATTGGAATCGGGATCATTCCCCAACACTTTCGGCAACGACAAATACCCCAAAGCGGTGGTAATATCTACACCGGCCGGATCCATTCCTTTGGGCAAACTGACCCGCTTCACCTCAGCCCCTTGGCCTTGTTGAACATACCACCCATAAGGGCCTTTTTTAACGGCTACATCACGGCCGGCTGCATCTTTTCCCAAAGCAAAGATTTTACTTTCTTCCGGCGCAGATTGTTCCCCTCCTTGACCGTCCGCCAAGGCGGAGGCTTCCACCAACTGCAACTGGCGTGTATATTTGCACTTCGGATAATTGGAGCACCCGATAAACGCCCCGAATTTGCCTACCTTCAAGGACAGCCGCCCTGTTTTACATTCGCTGCACACGCGCGATTCTTCGGTGGGGAACAGGTTGTGCTCCAAGGTTTTGGCCACCGTTTCCAATACTTCGCCCATTTTGTGGGGTTCTACGTCTTGAATGGTCTTATGAAACAACGCCCAAAAATCCGTCAGCACATCTTTCCATTTAATGACACCGTTGGTAATATCATCCAACTTGTTTTCCAAATTCGCTGTATAATCATATTGCACATAGCGGTTAAAATAGTTCGTCAAAAACGCCATGACAATGCGCCCGCGGTCTTCCGGCACAAAACGCTTGTTCACCAATTTGACATAATCGCGTTCTTGCAGTACAGACAAAATGGAGGCATAAGTGGACGGCCGCCCAATCCCCAATTCTTCCAACTTTTTGACCAAGCTGGCTTCTGAAAAACGTGGGGGCGGTTCCGTAAAGTGTTGCTCGGCGTTGACCTTCAGGGTTGTTAAATCTTCGCCTTCGTTCATAGGGGGCAACAACCCGGCATCTTCTTCCTTTTCATCATCCACATCTTCTTTATACACCTTGATGAAACCGGCAAAGGCAATGGTTTGACCCGTGGCGCGCAGAGTATATTTTTTATCGGTTGACGGAATATCAATCCCCACCTTATCCAAAAGCGCCGAGGCCATTTGACAGGCCACCGTCCGTTTCCAAATCAATTCATACAGCTTTTTACCGTCAGCATCCAATTCCACGTCTTTGGGGAGTTTTAAAGCATTTGTGGGGCGAATCGCTTCGTGGGCTTCTTGAGCATTTTTGGAATTGTTTTTATAAACACGAGGCTTTTCGGGCAAGAATTTGTCCCCGTATTCTTGGGTAATCACCTGACGCAAAACAGTAATGGCTTCTTCGGCCAAGGCCACACTGTCCGTTCTCATATAAGTAATGAATCCTGATTCATACAGTTTTTGGGCAACTTGCATGGTCTTTTTGGCCGCAAAGCCCAATTTGCGCGATGCTTCCTGTTGCAAAGTGGAGGTGGTAAAAGCCGGCGCCGGATTTCGTTTTACCTGTTTGCGTTCAATGCTGCCCACTTGGAATTGAGCCTTTTCAACCCCTTGTTTTACTTGCTCGGTCAAGGAGTCGTTGTTCAGGTCAAACTTATCCAACTTTTTGCCGTCAATCGCATTTAATTTGGCGGTAAATTGTTCATGGCGCAGCGTATCCAAATCCACCGTAATTCCCCAGTATTCTTGGGGTTTAAAACCAATGATTTCGTCTTCGCGTTCACACACTAAACGCAAGGCAACCGATTGCACGCGTCCGGCAGATTTTGCCCCCGGTAGTTTGCGCCATAACACCGGTGAGAGATGAAAGCCCACCAAATAATCCAAAGCCCGTCTGGCCAAATACGCATCCACTAATTGCATATCAATTTCGCGGGGATGAGCGATGGCGTCCAAAATGGCTGATTTTGTGATTTCATGGAAAACCACACGATAAACGGGTAATTTTTCAGGCAGCTTTTTGCGGCGTTTTAATTCCTGAACCACATGCCAAGCAATGGCTTCTCCTTCTCTATCCGGGTCGGAAGCCAAATACAAACACTCTGCTTTGGCTACTTGGGCGACCATTTCGCGCACGGTTTTTTCGCCACGAGCTTGAACTTCCCAATCCATGGCAAAATCTTCCTCGGGGCGTACCGAACCATTTTTGGCCGGTACATCACGAATATGCCCGAAGCTGGCCATCACGTGATAATCTTTTCCCAAATACTGATTGATTTTTTTGGCTTTTGCCGGGGATTCCACAATCACTAACTTCATCTTAACCTCCATAAATCAAGGATACACGATTGCCTGGATGACGTTCCAAGCGACCGGCTAATTCTAATTCCACCAAAACCACGTTGACTTCCTGCATGGTTGCATTGCTGGCGCGGACCAAGGAATCCACTTCCACGGGCTCAGCCGATAAATTTTCCACCACTTTTTGACGGACGGTCTCCAGATTGCTTTCAATGGAATGAAAGTCCAACTGATACTCTTGCGGGGCCAAAGTTTCTTCCAAATAAAAGGTCTTTTCTTTTTTCAAAACATCCACAATATCTTTGGCGCTTTGTACCAAGGTGGCACCTTCTTGAATCAAGGCATTGGGCCCCGCACTTCTGGGGTCCATCGGAAAGCCGGGAACGGCAAAAACTTCTCGTCCCTGATTGGCGGCTTCACGCGCTGTAATCAAAGAGCCGGATTTAACCTGAGCTTCAATGACAACAACCCCTTTTGACAGACCGGAAATAATTCGGTTGCGCCGCGGGAAATTTTGCGGGACCAGAGGTGTCCCAAAGGCAAGCTCTGAAACCAAACAGCCTCTTTCTTTTATTTGCTCATAAAGGTCTTTATTTTCCAAAGGATAGGCTTCATCCACGGGGGTTCCCAAAACGGCTACTGTTCCAAAATCATTGACAATCCCCGAATCCAAAACACCGGCATGGGCGGCAGCATCAATGCCTTTTGCCATTCCCGAGATAACAGAGTAATGGTTTTCAATCAATCCTGCGGCCAAAAAACGAGCGATATTTTTGCCGTTCAAAGAAGCATTGCGTGTGCCAACAATGGCGACGGAATCTTGCGCCAACAGGCCCGTGTGTCCCAACACAAAAAGGACAGGCGGTGCATCTTTAATTTGTTTTAACAAAAAAGGATAATCGGCCTCTTTCCATGTTAAAAGGGTTGCCCCCACTTTTTCGGCCCGTTTTAATTGGCTTTCAACTTGCTTTTCGCTGGCAATTTTGATTTCACGCTTTCCGCCGCGGGAAGCCAATTCCGGCAGATGTTGCAGCGCTTCTTTGGCCGACCCGAAGTAAGCCAGTAATTGTCGGAAAGTGGCCGGTCCCACATTTTCCGACAAACTTAAACGCAGCCAGTCCATCAACTCAAGATTTGTCATTGTTCCTTTTTGGGTTTTTTCTTTAAATCAATTTTTGTTTCCGTACCCTGCCACAGCCTTTGAATATTCGCACGATGGCGGTAAAACGAAAGCAAGGCCAATGCCAGATAAAAAAGAGCTGCAGTTTTGGAATTAAAGGCGAAGGCATAAAGAGGGGACAACGCTAAAGCCGTCAAAGCCGATAAGGAAGAATACCGTTTGAAAATAGCCATAGACAGCCACGTCAGACTCGTTAACAACCCTGTTATTGGTGTCATTGCCAACATCAATCCCAAAGTGGAAGCCACCCCTTTACCGCCCTTGAATTTTAACCAGATGGGAAAATTATGCCCGATGACAGCCATTGTTCCGGCCAATAATCCCATTGTTTGAGAATCAAATAAATCTTGGCAGAGCAGGGCGATAAAGCCGGCCTTTGCCACATCAAAAATCAGGGTTAAAAGTGCCAAATCCTTGCGTCCCGTGCGTAAAACATTTGTGGCGCCGATATTGCCAGAGCCGATTTTGCGAATATCGCCCAAGCCGCAGGCCATTGTTAAAACCAATCCGAAAGGAACAGAACCTGCCAGATATCCCAATAAACAGCTGATAAAAATTTGGGTGCTCATTTTTCCTCCTTATATTAAAAAGATTTTTTTATATTACAGGATTTTTCCAAAAAAAGCAACTCTGCTGATATGAAGGCTGATGATCAAGTGCCGGAAAGCTGATAGAAAAAGGATGTTTTAAATAAAATCTTTTCCTTTTAAAGCGGATATTTTTTGCCTTGACCCGACTGAACTTTTATGATACCCTATATTATACAGGAGGTTTTATGAAACAGATTTGGATATTTTTGTTGCTTTTAATGGCGCTTCCTTGTTGGGCGGCGAAGGACCCGAATTTGGAAAATTTGGGGACTTTCGGTGATTGGACGGCTTATACTTACCACGATGAAATGGGGCGTATTTGTTATATGGCCAGTCAGCCCACAAAATCCACCGGTAAGTATTCCAAGCGGGATGATGTTTTTTTAATGATTACACACCGCCCCGGCGAAAAGGCCTTTAATGTGGTGAATACGGTGGCAGGTTATACCTATAAAAAAGGTTCAAAACCGACATTGACGATTGATAAGAAAAAGGCGATTTCTCTTGTTTCTCACGAAGACACAGCGTGGGCAAAGGATGCCCAAACGGATAGGCAATTGGTGGAACAAATGAAAGCCGGATCAACGGGGGTGTTAAGGGGGACTTCCCGCCGTGGAACAGCCACAACGGATACTTTTTCCTTGAAAGGTTTTTCCAAGGCTTACCAGCAAATCAACGAGGCATGTGATTACCAATGAAAAAAGAACTGATCGGCCTTTCCTTTGATGAATTAAAAGACGAACTGGTTGCCGTCGGGGAAAAACCTTTTCGCGCAAAGCAACTGTGGCAATGGATTTATAACAAAGGCGAAACGGACTTTGATAAAATGTCCAGCTTATCCAAAGATTTTCGGGCAACTTTAAAGGAAAATTATACCGTCACGCATCCCAAAATCGTGGCTGAACAAACCTCAAAAGACGGGACACGCAAATGGTTGATGGAATTTGCGGACGGGGCACGGGTGGAATGTGTTTATATTCCGGAAACAGACCGTGGTGCTGTTTGTATTTCAACACAAGTCGGTTGTGCGCAAGGATGCAAATTTTGTCATACGGGAACCCAAAAATGTCAGCGGAATTTAACAGCCGGTGAAATTGTGGGGCAGGTGATGAGCGCGCGGGATTCTTACGGCGAATGGCCCACCAAAACGGATGAAAACCGATTGCTTTCCAATATAGTGGTGATGGGAATGGGGGAGCCTCTTTGTAATTTTGACAATCTGAAAAAGGCTTTGCGGATTTTGAATGACGGCGACGGGATGGCGATTTCCAAGCGCAAAATAACGGTCAGCACTTCCGGTCGTGCGGATAAAATTCCGGAGCTGGCGGATTTAGGGGTAAAATTGGCCATCAGTTTGCACGCGCCGACGGATGAAATTCGCAACCAAATTATGCCGGTCAATCACAAATTTCCGCTGTCCGTGTTGATACAAGCTTGCAAAGAATACCAAAAACGGTGCGAACACAGGCACTATATCACCATGGAATATGTGATGCTGAAAGGGGTCAATGATTCATTGGAATGCGCCGAAAAATTGATTCCTTTGGTTCAGGATTTAGAAGTCAAATTCAATTTAATTCCGTTTCATCCATGGCAAGGGTGTCCCTTTGAATGTTCGTCCAATAACGCTATGCATCGTTTTTCCAAATATTTGGAAGACCATTTCTTGGCGGCCCCGATTCGTCGTTCGCGCGGGGAAGACATTATGGCGGCCTGCGGTCAATTAAAAAGCGCAAAACAATAGGGACGCGATAAAAAAGGGCTTGACAAGGGCGGTGATTTTGGGTAAGGATAAAGACGGGTGTGGAAAGGTGCCTGAAGAAGTGTATAAAAATTGGCAAGAAAAGATAGAAAAGGGTTGCAATTTGTGTGGGAATAGTATAACACACACACACACACACACACACACACACACACACACACACACACACACACACA
>JBJEXE010000059.1:0-28112 GCA_051885475.1 Alphaproteobacteria bacterium
ACTGGTTTTAAAGTGCTGACAGAGGCTTTAGGGCTTTGGCAATACCCCCCCCCCCCCATCTGGCATAAGTGATTGATTATATTGGATTTTTTAACCCCGTACGCACCAAATAAAACTGTTTTGTTCCATTTTTTCATAGCTTCACTTTGACACAGTTCATCCAACTTGTCAAGCGCTTTCTTGCTTTTTTTAAAAATCCCCGCTGGAAAAGCGGGGGAAAATAGGCATTCAAATTTATCTTGACCGATGGGACAAATACACGTAGTTATGTTGTCCCAAACCTTTAGCCACATTTCGCTTGTGCATTTGCTGAGCTGCCTTTTTGCTTTCCTGATGTTGCCCTGCTTGTTTTTTCCTTTCAGCCTTCATCATGGAACAAGCAACCATAAAACCCCAAAAATTCATTTCCTTCATTTCGTTTCCTTTCATAAAAAAAGAGGCCTTCTTTTTCAAGGAAGGCCTCCGGTTGATGATTCACCCTTATTTGCCTTCGGCAAGTTTCGTGTAGAATGCCCAACGTTCATCTACCTGCGCTTGAGCCTGCTTCAACAACTTTTCGTAATTTTCGGCATTTTGTTGTTTCACATACTTAAAGCGCGTTTCCGTTGCCATAAAGTCAGCGACAGGGACAGACGGCTTACTATCCAATTGGAATGGATTTTTGCCTTCTGCTTTCAGGCGCGGGTCAAAGCGGTAAAGCGGCCACAAACCGGACTTCACAGCCATTTGTTGGTGATTCAGACCTTCCTTACCGATATCATACCCGTGGTTGATACAATGGCTATAAGCAATAATCAAGCTGGGTCCGTTAAAGGATTCGGCTTCATTCATTGCTTTTAAGGCCTGCATATCATTGGCCCCCAGCGCAATACTGGCCACATAAACTTCGCCCGAGCTCATCGCAATCGCGCCCAAGTCTTTACGGGGCAAAGCGCTGCCGGACACCGCAAATTTGGCAGAAGCGCCAATCGGGGTGGCTTTGGAACGTTGACCACCAGTGTTGGAATACACTTCGGTATCCATCACCATAATGTTGACGTTCTTACCGGAATACAATGCATGATCCAAACCGCCGTAGCCGATATCATAGGCCCAACCGTCGCCGCCCAAAATCCACACAGATTTTTTAACCAAATAGTCGGCATGTTCGGCCAAAAGTTTGACTTTTTCACCGGACAGGGTCGCCAGTTTTGCCTTTAAATCAGCCACACGTTTGCGTTGGGCGTTAATGCCTTCTTCGGTGAATTGGTCAGCATTCAAAAGCGCCTCCACCAATTCAGCACCAATTTCGTCCTTTAACTCTGAAATCAATTGAATGGCAAATTCGGTTTTGGAATCCACAGAGGTCCGCATCCCTAATCCAAATTCGGCGTTGTCTTCAAACAAGCTGTTCGCCCAAGCGGGACCACGTCCTTCCGCATTTTTAGCGTACGGTGTTGTCGGTAAGTTGCCCCCATAAATGGAAGAACACCCCGTCGCATTGGCAACCAACAAACGGTCCCCAAACAATTGGGTCATCATCTTGACATACGGTGTTTCACCGCAACCGGCACAAGCCCCCGAAAATTCAAACAAGGGCCGCATCAAAGCAACGTTTTTGATTTGATGTGTGTTCAATTTGGTGCGATCCGCATCAGGCAACTTTTCAAAGAAGTCAAAGTTTTTGATTTCTTTATCCAAGTTCTTTTCAATGGGTTCCATCACCAAGGTATTTTTGGCCTTCATCGGGCATACTTGGGTACATAAAGTACATCCGGTACAATCTTCCGGTGCCACTTGAATGATGAACTTATCACCTTTAAATTCAGGCGTTTTATAATCAGCAGATTTGAAGCCTTCCGGCGCATTGGCCAACGCCTCCGGTTTCGCCACTTTGGCCCGAATGGCGGCATGCGGACAAACGGAAACACACTTACCGCATTGGATACAGGTTTCCGGATCCCAGCACGGAATTTGTGTTGCCACACGACGTTTTTCATATTTAGCCGTATCAGTCGGCCAAGTGCCATCCACGGTCCATTCAAAAGCAGAAACAGGCAATTCTTCGCCCCGCCCTTCAATAATGGCGCCTGTCACCTTTTGCAACAATTCAGGTGCATAGGTCGGAATCCCCGGTTGACGATGAATTTTGGAAGTTGCTTCACCCACTTTCACTTCAAACAAGTGTTCTAAAGTGGCATCTACCGCTTTGATATTGGCATCCACAATTTCTTGACCTTTACGCATATAGGTTTTGGTAATGGAAGCCTTAATCTTTTCAATGGCCACATCCTTGGGCAACACGCCAGAAATGGCAAAGAAGCACGCCTGCATAATCGTATTGATACGGCGTCCCATACCCGTTTTTTGGGCCACGGAAACCGCGTCAATCGCATACATTTTAATGCCCTTGGCAATAATTTCCTGTTGCACTTCCACCGGCAAACTGTCCCACACTTGATCGGCGGGCGTTTGCGTATTCAATAAGAAAACTGACTTTGGTGCAGCCACAGCCAACAAATCAATCTTATGCAAGAACGGTTCGTGGTGGCACGCCACAAAGTTCGCTGACGTAATCAGATAAGGTGCCTTAATCGGATTTTTACCAAAACGCAAGTGCGATGTTGTCATAGCGCCTGACTTTTTGGAATCATACACGAAGTAGGCTTGTCCATAAGTGTCATCATTATCAGCAATAATTTTGATGGAGTTTTTATTGGCCCCCACCGTTCCGTCCGAGCCCAACCCAAAGAAGATGGAACGATTCACATCATCCCCTTCCACATTGAAGGTGGCATCATAGGCCAAAGAAGCGTGTGTGACGTCATCATTGATACCCACGGTGAAGTGATTCTTTTCAACATTTTCAAAAACAGCTTTTGCCATTGCGGGCGTAAATTCTTTGGAAGAAATACCATAACGGCCCCCCAGTACTTTCGGCATGGCACGACCGGCCACAGCCCCTTCAGCCAAAGCAGAAACCACATCCAAATAAAGCGGTTCACCCACGGAGCCGGCTTCTTTTGTACGATCCAAAACCGTTACGTACTTCACGGATTCGGGAAGAGCGGCCACTAAAGCCTTGGACGGGAACGGACGATAAAGGTGAACAGCCAACACACCATATTTACCCCCGTTGGCATTCAAAACTTTCATCGTTTCCGTTAAAGTTTCAATGCTGGAGCCCATGGCCACAACCACGTGTTCGGCATCTTTGGGGCCCACATAATCCACAATGTGATAAGCTCTGCCGGTAATTTGTTCAAATTTGCGCATACATTTTTCAACGATTTCCGGACAAGCTTGATAATACTTATTGGCTGCTTCTTTAATTTGGAAGAAGACATCCGGATTTTGGGCCGTCCCACGCACCTTCGGATTATCAGGTGTCAAGGCGTGTTTGCCCGTAAAATCAGTCGGAATATCCGCCATCAAAGCCTTTAAATCTTCATCACTCATCATCTTAATTTTGTTGATTTCGTGAGAAGTGCGGAACCCATCAAAGAAATGCATAAACGGAATGCGTGATAAATAGGTGGACATTTGTGCCACCGCGGCCATATCGTGCGCTTCCTGAACAGAATTAGAGGCCAACATTGCAAAACCTGTTTGACGGCAAGCCATCACATCAGAGTGATCACCAAAGATAGACAGCGCATGCCCGGCAACTGTTCTGGCGGCCACGTGCATCACAAACGGCAACAATTCGCCGGCGATTTTATACATATTCGGAATCATCAACAAAAGCCCCTGACTGGCGGTATAAGTGGTGGTCATAGAACCAGCCTGCAAAGCACCGTGCACAGCGCCAATGGCCCCGGCTTCGGATTGCATTTCCAACACTTCAGGCACCTTGCCCCAAATGTTGGTTTGTTTGCCAGCCGACCAAGCATCCGCCCATTCGCCCATCGGTGAAGACGGCGTAATCGGGTAAATAATGGACATTTCGTTCAGCTTATAAGCCACTGTCGCAGCAGCTTCATTTGCATCTAACATTTTTGTTTTTGACATATTTGTTCCTTTCTTTTCACAATCAGGGCTTGAACGCCCCACATCAAAATCCAAATTCGGATGGGGATTCTTATACCTTTTTTTGGAACAAATTGCAAGAAAAAAATAGTTTACCGATTGACAATTTGGGGTATTTGGATTATTCTTTTGCCATGCAGGAAAAAGGCGCTGACGTTATTAAAAAAAAGATTAAAACGTTTTCTCACCGACCCGGCGTTTACCGTATGTTGGATGAAGAAGGGACGGTGCTGTATGTCGGTAAAGCCAAAGATTTGATTCATCGTCTGACAAATTACACCCATATTGATCGGCTTTCCGAACGCATTCGCCAAATGGTTTCTAAAGTGGCAGATGTGTTGGTGATTGAAACAGCCGGCGAAACAGAAGCCTTTTTATTGGAAAACGAACTGATTAAACAATATCATCCTTATTATAACATTTTGCTGAAAGATGACAAAAGCTACCCTTATATTGCTTTAACCAAAGAGGAATTTCCCAGACTGATGAAATACCGCGGCAATCGCAAAAGCGGGGCAGATTACTTTGGTCCCTTTGATGCCGGGGAATCGGTCAATCAAACGCTGGCAGAATTACAAAAATTATTTGGACTTCGCTCATGTCGGGACAGTTATTTTAAAAACCGAACACGGCCCTGTTTAATGTATCAAATTAAACGATGCTCCGGGCCTTGTTGCGGCTGTATTTCAAAAGAGGAGTACCAAAAATCAGTCCGTGAAACAAAGGATTTTTTAAATGGAAAATCCTCTGATTTACAAAAAAATTTGCAAAGCCAAATGAAAGCCTTTGCCGAAAACCAAGAATATGAAAAAGCCGGACTTATCCGAGATAAAATTTTGGCCCTGAATCATATTCAAGGGACCAGTCAACATGCCCCCACCCAAGATACCGATACGGTTGCCGTCAAAATAGAGGGAGATACCTTGGTGATGCAAGTCTTTTTTCATCGCACCAATCGTTTGACAGGGCATCAAGAATACGTGATTCATAAAGTGGAAAATAAGGAAGAAACGCTGTCTTCTTTATTGATACAATTGTATGAAAAAATACCGGCCCCTCAGGTGATTTGTACCTCTTTTCTTCCTGAAACCGCTTTGGATGAAGCGCTGTCCAAACAGGCCGGCCATAAAGTGGAAATTTCACCACCACCTTTCAGGGCACTCAGGCGTCAGTGGATGGAACAAACCCTTGAAGCCTGTGAACGCGCTCTTCATTCTCAAGAATCACAAAAAAAACTGTGGGAAGAAACAAGGGAGCTATTGGGACTTTCCGAGCTCACAAAAATTGAAGTTTATGATAACAGTCATATTCAAGGGACAAATGCCGTAGGGGCGATGATTGCTGCCACCCATGAAGGCTTTCAAAAAAGTCTTTACCGGCGTTTTAATATTCCTTCAGAGCTGGCCGGTGATGATTTTGCCATGATGCAAATGGTCTTACGCCGTCGTTTACAAAAAGGAATTTTGCAAAATAATTTGCCTTCAGCTTTGTTGATTGATGGTGGAAAGGGACAGTTGTCCAGCGTATTGGCCATTTTAAAAGAATTTAATTTACGCCGTATTGCCGTTTTGGCCATATCCAAAGGGGCCGGACAACACGACAAAGGACTGGAAACTTTTTATTTGGACACGGCGCCACAAACTCCTATTCATTTGGATTTTAAGTCTCCGCTTATTCATTTTTTACAACGTTTAAGAGATGAAGCCCACCGCTTTGCCATTGGCTCTCACCGTCTTAAACGAGAAAAATCTTTTTTGCACGATTCTTTATACGACATTGAAGGGATCGGTGAAAAACGGCGCAAAGAATTGATGGTGCACTTTGGTTCTGTCAAGGCTGTGCGCGGCGCTTCGCTTCAACAATTAGAGCAAGTTTCAGGCTTTAGTAAAAAAATTGCAAAAAAAGTCTATACTTTTTTCCACGATGAGTCTATAATAAAGGGAAATTAAAAAAAGGAGGGGAAAATGTCCCATAAAAAAAAGACAAAAAAAGTGAAGGCTTTGGCTCAAAAAGTTGCTCCTGTTTTGAAAGAAGCCAAAAAAAGTTTAAATATCCCGAATTTACTGACCTTGATTCGCATTTGGGCAATTCCGGCGATTGTGGCCGCTTTCTTTTTTAATCATCCGGCGGCAGCTTGGATTGGCGTCGGTTTATTTATTTTTGCGGCCGTCACGGATTATATGGACGGCTATTTGGCCAGACACCTCAATCAACTCAGCCGCTTCGGACGCGTGTTGGATCCTATTGCCGATAAATTATTGGTGGGGGCTTTATTGTTGATGATGGCTTATACACACAGACTGGGATATTACGGGATTATCCCCGCCGTTATTATTTTGTGCCGTGAAATTTTGGTCTCCGGTTTGCGTGAATTTTTGGCAGAAATCAAAGTCGGTTGCCCTGTGACGCGCTTGGCCAAATGGAAAACAACTTGTCAAATGGTGGCTTTACCGATGTTGATGGTTTCAGAAGGAAATGTCGCCGGCAATTTGACCGAATTTTGGAAATGTTTTGGTTCGTTTTTCCTGTGGGGTGCTGCCCTTTTGACCATTATGACCGGCTATGATTATTGGAAATCCGGCCGTAAATATATGGATGATTAAAACCTATCCGCGAATGACTTTCGCCAATTTATCCAAAACGGCGTTGGCAATTTTAACTTCAGCGCCGTCATAAAAAGAGCGCGTCATATCCACGTATTCATTGACAATAATGGCCGTATCCAGTTCAGGATTTACAAAAAATTCGGCCGTTCCCATTGTCAAAATTCCCTTGAAGGTCAAATCCAACCTTTCCTTTTTAATCTTATCCGAAAAGGCAGAATTCACCATTTTATCCAAATCAGCTTCATTATCGCGCACATATTGCACCAAATGGGCAAATAAACTTTTGTCGGCAGCTTCTAACTGGATGGGTTCTTCTTTTTCCCCCTGCAAGACCGTTCCACCAATTTCTTCCATTAAAAAACGGCTGATGACCTGATCCCAGCTTTCGCCAGATTGAACTTTGGCATAGTAGGCTTGAACAGCCATTAAACGTGCATTTATCAAAGGTTGTTTTGGATTTATCATTTTCTTTTTTTCCCTGTCAGTTTATTTACAAAATCTTCAAAATCCTTCGGCGCTTCAAAATTTTTATACACCGAAGCATAGCGAATATACGCCACTTTATCCAATTGCAAAAGGGCTTCCATCACAAAGGTGCCGATTTCACTGGATTTGATTTCATTTTCACCCAATTGTTCCAAGCGACGCACAATGGAATTAACCAACTGATCCATTTTATCAAATTGAACATCGCGTTTACGCAGCGCCAACATAATGGAATGCGCCAGTTTGTCCCGTTGAAAAGGCACCCGCGTACCATTGCGCTTTAATACAATCAAATCGCGCAGTTGCACCGTTTCCGCTGTGGTAAAGCGCGCATGACATTTCACACATTCCCGACGCCGACGAATAATGGTATCATCTTCACTGGGACGTGAATCTTTGACTTGGGTATCTGCACATCCGCAAAAAGGACACTTCATTTTTCCCCCATCATACAAGACAGTTTATTCACACGGCGTTCGTGGCGACCACCTAAAAAATCAGTTGTTAAAAAGACATCCACACACCTTTCGGCCTCAGCCTCGGAAATGAACTTCGCCCCGAAAATCAACACATTGGCATCGTTATGTCCACGGGCCATTTCGGCCATTTCGGCATTAAAAACCAGCGCACCGCGAATAAAGGGAAAGCGATTGGCAGCGATACTCATCCCAATACCGGAAGTGCAAATTAAAATTCCTTTAGCCATTTTGTCGGCTTTCATTCCTTCAATCAGCTCTAAGGCTTTATCAGGATAATCCACCGAATTTTCCGCCGTTTCTGGACCATAATCCACGACCTTCAATCCTTTTTGCTCTAAATAAGATTTTAAAGCATTCTTTAAATGGACGCCCCCATGGTCCGCCGTTATTAAAACTGTTTGTTCTTGCATTTTTACCTCAATTTTGATACAATATATTGTAGGCGAAAAATGGAAAAATTACAAGCAAAAACTTTTTTGGGGATTGATTATGGTACTCGGCGCATTGGTTTAGCGGTGGCAAATGCATCCGAAAAAATCGCTCGGCCCTTTAAAATTATCCATAAAATAAGCGAATTAGATGATATTATACCAGCCAAAAATATTTCTGCCTTTGTGGTGGGATGGCCTTTGCAACCCGATGGCACGGAAGGCGAAACCTGTCAGCAGGTCAAATTATTTTGCAACCGTTTAACCCAAAAATTTAACTTGCCCGTTTTTTATGTGGATGAACACCTGTCCAGCAAAAAATCCGAAGAATATCTGCGCGATACATTGTTTATGCGACCGGATAAGCGAAAAAATATCTTGGATGCCGAAAGCGCCAGAACAATCCTGCAAAAGTTTTTGGATGATTTAAACTAAAAACAGATTGATTTTTGGCGAACAAAATGCTACGTTTAGTTTTGGTTTTGTATCAACAAAAGGAGACTTGATGAAAAAATTGTTAATGACGGCGCTGCTGGGGACAACTATGGCTGCGACAACAGCAGAAGCCAAGACATTGGTTGCTTATTTCAGTTTAACGGGCAACACGGAAAAAGCTGCTCAAATCATTGCCGAAGAAACCGGTGCGGATTTGTATCGCATTGAATCTGAAACACCTTATCCTGCAGAATACAAAGCTCAGACGGAGGTGGCCAAAAAAGAATTGAGTGAAGGCATTTTACGCCCCATTAAACCTTGGCCGGAAAATATGGCCGACTATGATGTGGTCTTTGTCGGCTCACCCGTTTGGTGGGGAACAATGGCAACACCGGTGCACACATTCTTAGCCAGTGGGGCATTAAAAGGAAAAAAGGTGATTCCGTTTGTGACCCATGGGGGTAGCGGTGCTGATAAATCCTTTACGGATACCGCCAAACTGTGTCAAGGCTGCCAAGTGAACGAAAATGGTTGGTCCGGCTACAGCCGCATCACAATGGGATTGGGCTCGTGGGCTAAAAAAAGTTTGGAAGAAGCCCGTCAGTGATTTCACAAAAAATCGCCTTGCGCCAGTGGATACAACCGCTGCGATTTGTTATTCAGGTCGGCTTTATGGCCGGCCTGATTGTTCCGTGGTTGCCCCATGCTGAATGGGCAGCCGGATGGTTATTTTGGACCGTGTTGGCGGTAGGCGTCTTTTTTTGCGGCTGGGTATGTCCCTTCGGGGCCGCGCAAGAGTGGTTGGGCTGGGTGGCGCATAAAGCGCATCTGCCACGCTTTCAAATGCCCCTTATATTTCAAAAGTATGCGCAATTATCCAGATATGTTTGGGCCGCCCTGATTCTTTTTGCAGGGGTTCATTATTCTTTTTTAAGTGCACGCTTTTACTTCAATGATAATTTGTTTCACGGGATGTTGACCTGGGCCAGCGGATTGACCTTGCTTGTTTTTGGAATTTTAAGCCTTTTTACGGATCGCCCTTTTTGTAATTATTTTTGTATGAAAGGAGCAATGGATGGCCTGATGAGTATGGTGCGTCCTGTTGGTATTCGGCGGGATAACGCGGCTTGCATTCATTGTCAGCTCTGTGAAAAAGCTTGCCCCATGCACGTGCGGGTGGCCCATACCCACTTTGTGCGACATCCGAATTGTATCAACTGTATGAAGTGCCTCTGCGTTTGCCCCAAAAACTGTCTGGCTTTTCGGTTGATGACGATCAAAAAGAAACAAAAATGATAACGGTAAAAAAACCTGACTCACGCGTCTTGCATTCCCCCTTAAAAAGTGGTAAAAGATAAATTGTCTATTTGAAAAGGAGCCAACCTGATGAAAAAAATAAGCGTTCTTTTATGCGGGCTTGTGATTGCCGCCCCGGTTTTTGCCATTGATACTCCCCAACCTGGCTGCACACTCTTCTATCCCCAACCACCCGAACCCGAAGCTGTACTCCCACCCGAATACGCAATCTGGTGGGAAAGTGCAACCTTGGATGATGTCAAAGAAAAAATTCAAGAAGAATCCCATGATAACCTTGGAAGTGCATTAATAAATGCAACAACATATAGCAGGGATCCCTTAATCATAAAATTTCTAATCCAAGCGGGCGCTGATGTCAATACCAAAAATGAAAATGGCTGGACAGCATTGATGGTAGCAGCAAGCTGGAACTACTACGATCTCACAGTCATAGACTCTTTGATTCAGGCGGGCGCTGATGTTAATGCCAAAAATAAAAATGGCTGGACAGCATTGATGGTAGCGGCAAGCAGGAACTACGATCTCACAGTCATAGACTCTTTGATTCAGGCGGGCGCTGATGTTAATGCCAAAAATAAAAATGGTAATACAGCATTGATATTGGCGACACACTATAACAACAATCACGGAGTAATAGAAGCCCTGATCAAAGCCGGTGCCGATGTCAATGTAAAAGATAAAGATGGAGAAACAGCATTGATAACAGAATTGATAAAGGCAAGGCTTATCCAAAATTTTGAGACAATAAAAGCTTTGATTCAGGCAGGTGCCGATGTTAATGTAAAAGATAAGGATGGTAATGCTGCATTGATATTGGCGACAACCTATAACAAAAATCACGGAGTAATAGAAGCCCTGATTAAAGCAGGTGCTGATGTCAATGTAAGAGATAAATATGGAGAAACAGCATTAATGAGAGTAGCACGCTATCACGAAAATCACGGAGTAGTAGAGGCTTTAATTCAAGCTGGAGCTGATGTCAATTTACAAGATAACGATGGTAATACTGCATTGATGAACGCAGCATATGATGTTAATCCTGAAGCAATAAAAACTTTGATTAAAGCTGGCGCTGATGTCAATTTACAAAATAAATATGGTAATACTGCATTGATGGAAGCAGCAGACTATAATGTTAATCCTGAAGCAATAAAAACTTTGATTCAGGCGGGCGCTGATGTTAATGCCAAAAATAAAAATGGTAATACTGCATTGATGAACGCAGCAGACTATAATGTTAATCTTGCCGCAATAAAAGTTTTAATTCAAGCTGGAGCTGATGTCAATTTACAAGATAACGATGGTAATACTGCATTGATGAACGCAGCATATGATGTTAATCCTGAAGCAATAAAAACTTTGATTAAAGCTGGCGCTGATGTCAATTTACAAAATAAATATGGTAATACTGCATTGATGGAAGCAGCAGACTATAATGTTAATCCTGAAGCAATAAAAACTTTGATTCAGGCGGGCGCTGATGTTAATGCCAAAAATAAAAATGGTAATACTGCATTACAGTTAGCAAAAAAAAGAAATTATCCTGAGATAGTAGATATTTTGATTCAAGCTGGCGCCACGGAATAACAACAACCTTTAGCACTTAAAAAAAGTATGAGGAAAAAATCGGATATAAAAAACCCCGCCTTTTGCGGGGTATTTGGTGGGTCCGGAGGGACTCGAACCCCCGACCAGCCCGTTATGAGCGGGCAGCTCTAACCAACTGCGCTACAGACCCATAAGATTCCGATTGAGCAGCTTAGCAAAATTCACGAAAAAAATCAAGTCTTTTTTGGCCTTTGAAAAATAAATATTTTTTTGGCTTTTTAGGGTGGAAAAAAAGTTTTTTTTATGGTATAATAGCCCTATCTTTAGGAAAACAAAACGAAAGGAAAAAAATGTCAAAAGAATATACTTTTAATCCTGGCGATTTTGTTGTTTATCCTGCGCATGGGGTGGGCCAAGTGAGTGAGCGACAAACAGCCACAGTCGGCGGACAAAATGTTGATTTGATTGCAATCCATTTTGCAAAAGACAAATTGACAATGCGTATTCCGTCAAGTGATGCGATGAATAAGGGCTTGAGAGCGGTTGTATCCCCTGCGGTAATAGAATCCGTTATCACAACTTTAGGCGAAAAACCAAAAGCCAAACGACTTCCTTGGTCAAAGCGATCCGCTGAATATACGGCCAAAATCGGTTCAGGCGACCCGATTGCCCTGGCAGAAGTGGTTCGCGACCTTTACCGGGATCCAAGCCTGGCTAATCAAACGTATAGTGAACGCCAATTATTTGAAAGGGCTTTTTCCAGATTGGCTCCGGAATATGCCGTCGTTCAAAAAATTACAGAACAAGAAGCTTCCGTTCAATTGGAATCCATTTTACAAGGAACCGTTGAAAAGGTGAGCACCTGATAAAAACGAAGGGGGATTTTTTGACAACACGTAAACAAAAGTGGATCAGTTTTTTTGTCCAGTTGATTTTATGGGGACTGTTTTTTACAGGGCTTTTTTATGCATGGAAATACCCTCAAGTGACAAAGCGCGTTTTTACCGGCGTCAGTTTGCCCCAAATTAATTTGGGCGATGTATGTCAGGCGATTGTTTTTCTGATTGTCGTTTTGTATGTTTTTCGCTTTTTAAAGAACTTGATTTTAAAGTGGTTGGAAAAAAATCCGAAAGAAAACAAAAGCGTTTATTATTCCATGATTAAACTGCTGGGCTATGTCGGTTGGATTATCGGATTGTGGGGGTGTTTATCTTTAATGGGACTGAACCTGCAAAATCTGGCCATCATTTTTGGAGCTCTTTCTGTGGGTATCGGCTTCGGTTTACAGACAATCGTAAACAATTTTGTTTCCGGTATATTGATTTTGTTTGAACGCCCGATTTCGGTGGGCGATTGGATTCGGGTGGATGGTCAAGAAGGAATCGTCAAAAATATTCACATTCGCGCAACAGAGTTAGAAACCTTTGATAAATGTTCAGTTTTAATTCCCAATGCCACGATTTTATCCGGTGATGTGGTCAATGTGACCCGTCAAAAGGAAGGACGTGTGACTGTATCCGTGGGGGTTTCGTATAATTCAGATATGCATTTGGTGGAACAAACTTTACGCAAATGCGCCGAAAATTTATCCTATGCCAAAAAATCGGAAAGCCCCATTGTTTTAATGACAGAATTTGCCGATTCCAGCGTCAATTTTGAAGTGCGCGTCATTATTGAAAAAGCAACGGACGGCTTAGCCGCGCGGCATCAGCTGATGTTTGCCATTTGGGATGCCTTACAGGAAAAAGGCATTGAAATTCCCTTTCCTCAACGTGTGGTGCATTTAGAAAAATGAAAAAAGTAATTGTTTTAGGTTCTGCCTTATTTTTATCAGCCTGCGGGCAATTAACCCCTTTTGTGGATGCACACCGAGAAGCGGGGCAAATACAACTGGTGGGGCAATCCACGCCCGATAAAGTGGCCGTTTGCTATAATCCGATGTGGTCTGATCAAAATCAGGTGAAAGAATTGGCGCACCAAGAATGTGCCAAAACAAACCGGAAAGCTGTTTACAGCGACACAAAATGGTTTTCTTGTTGTCTTGCCAATCCCAGCACTGCCTTTTACGATTGCAAAAATTCTTAATAATCGTCGTTGGGAATGATGGCTTTGGCGAATTTTTTACCGAGCTTTGTTTTTTTCAATTTTAAGTTCGGGATAGCTTCCACAATCGCATCATGCAATGTCTTTAAATGATTGGTATAAAAATGATCAGAATCCGGCAACAACCGATAATCAATGTTGACATTTTCGGTTAAATCCAGTTGCTCGGCTAATAAAGACACTGTTTTTTCATCCACAATCGGATCACGTTCCCCTTGAACAATCACTCCGGAAGAAGGACACGGCGACAAAAATGAAAAGTCATATAAGTTGGTGGGCGGTGTAATAAAAACGAAACCTTGAATTTCCGGACGACGCATCAATACCTGAGCCGATACCCACGCCCCAAAGGAATAACCGGCAATCCAACATTTTGTTGTATCATCATCACGAGATTGCAACCAATCCAAAGCCGCAATGGCATCCAACAATTCACCGGCCCCTGTTCCATCCACGGTTCCTTGAGAATGTCCAACGCCGTGATAATTGAGGCGCAGTGCAGAAAAACCCAAAGAAACAAAGGCTTGAAAAGCGGCATAAGTCACTTTATTATTCATTGTCCCTCCTTGTGCCGGATTCGGAGGTAAAACCAAAACACACGGGGCCTTGGGATTTTCAGATTGGAAAAAACGCCCCTCTAACCGTCCAAAGGGCCCTTGAAAAAACACTTCTGCCATAGCTGCTCCTTTTTAAGTTTTTCAAAAAAACAAGGATGAAATAGCATATTTTTCAAAAAAAATCAAGTTTTTTGTTGACTTTTGCCCGAAAAAGAAGTATCATGGCGGATATGGCGGAGTAGCTCAGTTGGTAGAGCGGTGGAATCATAATCCATGTGTCGGGGGTTCGATCCCCTCCTCCGCTACCAAGTTTGGGGCACCTTGTTTATCAAGGGCCCTTTTACTTTTCCTTATGTTTAAATTGTGCTTGATATAAAGCTGCATAGGCACCGTTTTGGGCCAACAGTTGATCATGCGTGCCACATTCAGCAATTTTTCCTTCATTAATGACCACAATCGTATCCGCATTTTGAATGGTGGATAACCGGTGAGCAATGACCAAAACTGTTCTGTCTTTCATCAGGTTATCAATTGCTTGTTGCACAATCGCTTCCGATTTGTTATCCAAAGCAGACGTGGCTTCATCCAAAATCACAATCGGCGCATCTTTCAAAAAAGCCCGGGCAATAGCCACCCGCTGTTTTTGTCCGCCGGAAAGCAACATCCCTCGTTCCCCGATATCGGTATCCAAACCGTTTTCCAATTCTGTAATAAAATCATCCAAACAAGCCATGTGGACAGCGCGGTCTATTTCCTTATCCGTCGCATCAAACTTACCCAATAAAATGTTATCACGAATCGTGCCGGAAAACAAAAAATTGTCCTGAAACACAACGGCGATATTATCCCGCAATGATTTTAAGGTAAAATCACGAATATCAGTTCCATCCATTTTAATGGCCCCTTCTGACACTTCATAAAATCTGGGAATCAAATTGACGGTTGTTGTTTTTCCCCCGCCAGAATTGCCCACAAAAGCCACCGTTTTCCCCTTGGGAATGACAAGCGAAATATGTTGCAAGACAGGCGTTTCAGGATTGTAATGAAACGAAACGTCTTCAAAGGTAATTTCTTTATGAAGGCCTTTCATCACTTTGGCCTCTTTTTTATCTTTGATGGTAATGGGTCTGTCCAAAATTTCAAAAATACGTTCCACAGCCATAAAGGAAAGTTGGACCTGATTGAAGTTTTTACCAATGTTTTTAACCGGTGTATAAAGCATCAATAAGGCCGTCATAAAGGAAACAAAGTCCCCCGCCGTCATTGTCTTTGAAGTAATTAAATAACTGCCATACCAAATAGAGCCGGCCATTCCAATGGAAATGATAATGTGCATCATCGGGGAAAGCCAAGCTGTTCGTTGAGTATTTTTAATTCCCAATTTAAAGCCTTGAATTTGTAAATGCCAAAATCTTTTTTTCTGATAATCCTGTAAATTATAAGAAGCAATTGTTTTGGAACCGGCGTAAGTTTCATTAAACACCGTCAGGGTATCAGAGCCAACCTCCACCGAACGCTTCACAACATCCTTAATCATCTTGCGGATTTTCATCAACGGATACAAAGCGCCGCCCAGCACCACAATGGCAATAATCGCCAAACGCCAAGAGGTATAAAACAAAACGCCGATTAAAGTGATGGAAGAAAAAATACGCGTAATAAACACTTTTACGTTAGCCAATAATCCTGCACAGGCAGTCGTTGCATCCCCATTAAAACGCACCAGTACTTCGCCCGAAGAAGACTTATCCAAGAAACTTTGTTCCACGGACAACAATTTGGCATACATTTTCTTTTGAAGTTCCATGGTGATTTTGCCACCTGTCCATGTGCTTAAATATGCTGAACCATAATCCAACAACGCCTGAATAAGCGTGAAGCCTACGATTAAAAGGGGAATCACATAAAGCGGCAATCCCCACGGGGTCGCTCCGCCTTGGTCCATAATAACGGTATCCATAAATGGCTTTAACGCCAACGCAATCACGGCATCCAATGAACCAATCGGAATTGTAATTAAAAGCGAAGCCAACGCCCGAAACCAAAAAGGACGAACAAACGGCCACATCCGCTTATAATTTTTCACAAAACGAATTTCTTGAATTTTTCTTAAAAAAGAATGCATTTCATTTTTCTCCTACTGATTATTTTATATTATCAGACTTTTAAAAGAAGGTCAAGTTTGGGTCTTGTCTTTTCATAAAAAAAGATGTATCCTGTTCCGGAAAGGAATTTTTATGCAGGTTTTCGCAGACGGAAAAAAGTCGTTGTCAGGTTTTACATGGGAAGTGGCAACCCCCGATGATTTCCAGGTCCAAACACTGGAACAAAAAGCAGGTCTTTCCAATTTATTGGCGCGTTTAATGGTGGAACGGGGCATCACCCCCGACACCATAGAAACTTTTTTACACCCAACTTTAAGGAATAACCTGCCCAATCCAAATACCTTAAAGGATATGGAAAAGGCCGCTAAACGCGTGGCCTTGGCCATTATGTTGGGGGAACCCATCGGCATCATGGGGGATTATGATGTGGACGGGGCAACCTCTACGGCCACTTTAAAATTATTTTTGGAAAAGGTGGGCGTTCCGGTTTTCACCTTTATTCCCGACCGCGAAGACGGCTATGGCCCCAATGCCAAAAAAATGACTGAATATAAAGAAAAAGGATGCTCGGTTGTTTTAACTTTGGATTGCGGCACAACCGCCTATGAAGCCATTGATGCCGGCACACAAATCGGCTTGGACGTGATTATCTTGGATCATCATAATGCCGAAGCAAAACTTCCCAATGCTTATGCCGTTGTCAATGCAAAGCGTTTGGATGAACCCGTGGATCACCCCTGTCATCATTTGGCTGCTGTCGGCGTTACCTTTTTATTCGTCATTGCCTTGAATGCAGAATTAAGAAAGCAAGAATTTTATAAAGACCGTCCTGAACCTGACCTGAAACAATTTTTGGATTTGGTTGCTTTTGGCACAGTCTGCGATGTGGTGCGCCTGAGGGGTGTCAACCGCTTGTTGGTTCAAGCGGGTTTGCGTGAAATGACCCATGGGCACAACAAAGGTCTGACGGCTTTATGTCAAAGAGTCCAAATCAACGGCCCCGTCCAAACGTATCATTTAGGCTATATTTTGGGGCCCAGAATCAATGCCTGCGGCCGCATCGGACAATCGGATTTGGGAATGCAACTGTTAAGTTGCGCTGATCCGGTCAAGACAAGCGTTTTGGCAGAAGAATTGGAATCCTTAAATGCTCTGCGTCGGCAAATAGAAGCAGACGTTATGTTGCAAGCCATTGAACAGGTGGAATCCGAAATTCAAAGGCATCCTTTTTTGGTTGTGAAAGGTGAAAACTGGCATCAAGGCGTTGTGGGGATTGTGGCAGGCCGTTTGAAAGACAGGTATAATCTGCCCGTTTTTGCTTTAAGTATAGAGGGCGAAGACATCAAAGGGTCGTCCCGCTCTGTCGCCGGTGTAGATATTGGGACTATTATTATGAATGCTTTGGCAAAAGGGTTGATTACACGCGGGGGCGGACATCCGATGGCAGCCGGTTTTTCGTTGAAAAAAGAACAGTTAGAGGGCTTTGTCAACTACTTGGAAGAAGTGATTACTCCCGAAGCCTTAAAGGATAATCCGACTTCTTTGGCAGCAGATGCCCTGGTCAACATCAGCGGGATTACTTTGGATTTGGTGAGTCAATTAGAGCCGCTTGAACCCTATGGCGAAGGAAATCCCGAACCCAAATTCATTATCCCGAATGCCCGGTTGGTTTATACCAATTTATTAAAAAATGGTCATGTGGCGTGTACTTTTTCCGCTTTAGGTGGAAAACGCGTGGGGGCTATTGCCTTTAAAGCCGCCGATACCGAAATCGGGACAGCCCTTTTGGCCGGAATGAATCAAACTTTTCATTTGCTGGGAACGCTCAAAAAAGACACTTGGAACGGGCGGACAAAAATTCAGATTCAGCTGCAAGATGTGATGCAAGCGTAAAAATGCTTGCATATTTTTTTTAAATAGGATATAATGGGGACAATCGGAATGTAGCGCAGCCTGGTAGCGCACTTGTCTGGGGGGCAAGGTGTCGTGGGTTCAAATCCCGCCATTCCGACCAATAAAAGAAAGTCCCGTTTATCGGGGCTTTTGTTATTGGGAGAAAGGGTGGGTGAATGAACCCACTGGTTCGGCCGGAGTAAAACGCAGGCAACGCCGTAGGCGGCCCGAAGGGTGAGCGAAGCGAATAAATCCCGCCATTCCGACCAATAAAAGAAAGTCCCGTTTATCGGGGCTTTTGTTATTGATAGGTATCTGCTGGGAAAAACAAAACCTGCTATTCTGAAAATTAATAAAAAAAAACGCTCTTTTAAAGAGCGTTTGAACATCACTTATTTAGGGGAGAGTCTTCTACCGGATCTCCGCCTTCATCTTGGCAAATATTACAGTAAACACTGTCATTTATTTTTAAGATATCTTTAACGCTGATTTCCTTCATTTTTAATCCTTTCTTTTGGGTTGAAAAAAGACTACGATTGGATTATAATGGCTTTAAAGTTGTTTGTCAATAAGAAAAATTAGGAGATTTTATGAAATATAGATACGCAACAGAAAATGATGCCTTTTCTTTTCCAAAAATAGAGTACGATGCAATTGAAAAATTAACTCATAATATGTACCCTTTAGATATTATGAAACGGTGGATGCCAAATTTAGAAAAAAATGCCCTTTCCCAATCTATAGAACGAGAAAAAAGCAATATTCAAAATCCAAATGTTTTAACAATGGTTGCAGAAGAAAAAGGAAATGTTGTTTGCTTTTGTTCTTTAACACTTGAAAAGGGGTATCTGTGGCGATTATACATAAATCCTGAATACGCTGGCCAACATATTGCATCAGAATTATTAAAAAAAGTTGAAGAAGCAGCCAAAGAAAAGGGGATAACAAAAATAAAATTGGACGCCTCTTTAAATGCCGAAGGATTTTACTTAAAACAAGGATATACGGCCCTTGTTAAATGGGATAAAAAAATGAAAGGCGATTGGACAATTACGTGTATACGTATGGAAAAGGAGCTATAATATGTGGAAAATTTCAAAAGATTATACACTTTCTGATAATTATCTTCTAAATAATAAAACAGGAAAGTTATACCAATTAACAGAAGAACAAGTCAACTGCTTAAAAAGACCTTCCCCTGATAAAATGAAAGAACTCAATTTGTCATCAGATATTATCTGTCAAAATAAATTGGAAAAAGAAAAAGGATCTTTTTATTTACAGTGGCATATAACGAATGTTTGTAATTTGCGTTGTAGACATTGCTATGATTGGAAACTCAATCCTAGGACTCTTCCTTTGGAGGAATTGAAATATATTGTTGATGAATATGTAAACTTCATCAAAATACTGGGAATGCAAGGACATATAGCTTTAACCGGTGGAGAAATAACAACGGTCCCTTATTTAATTGACCTGATTGAATATATAAAAAATCATGATGTATATATTAAGTTTGATTTAATGACTAATGGCACTATGATTCCACAGGAATTAGTTGAGAAAATCGTTCAATATAACATCAATGTTCAAGTAAGTTTGGATGGGCTAGAAAAGAATCATGACTTGATGAGGGGAAAAGGTAATTTTTCTAAAACAATAAATAATATTAAAATTCTGATAAAAAAAGGTGTTAAAGTTTCAACTCATTATGTTTTAACAAAAGAAAATTCTGACATAAAATTATTGGAAAATTATATTAATACTTTAGATTCTTTGGGCGTCTCCCATTTAACTTTTTCTCCATTAGTTCCTATTGGTGTCGGAGAATCTTTGAAAATACCTACACAACAACAAATGAAAGAAATACTCTCTTTTTTAATTCAAAAAAATAAAAACACAAAATGCAATTTAATTAATTGTCGCCCACTGTGGGCTTTAGTTGGCGGAAGTGGAGCCTGCAGTATCGGGAAGAGCAGTCTGACTATTGATGAAAAGGGTGATATATTAGCTTGTCGCAGATTACCAATAAAATTAGGAAATATTTTTACAGATAAATTAATAAAAATTTGGTTGTTTGATGATTTTCTAAAGAAAATACGGAACAATAATTTAAAGGGGAAATGTCAAAGCTGTCCTCATATAAATAAATGTGGTGGATGTCGTGCATTGGCACTAGCAGTCAATAAAGATGTTTTTTCAGAAGATCCTCTTTGTTGGAAATAATATAAAACACATGGATTTGAACCCTTAAATTACACATTCATTCCAAGCAATAGAAGGAGGTCGTCTTTAAGGGCGTTTTTTTATTTTTTCTGAGTAGCCAATTTGTCAGCGATAAGAGTTGCCAAGTGGCCAATCAGAGTGCTTTGTCCATTTGCTACGTCAACATAGCTGCCTCCAATGGGAACGCTTTCATTCACTTTGATATAAGCGACAGATTGGCCATTGGCAGTCCGAATGTTCACGTCAGCCAATAAAGAGGCTTTATCATTTAAAATAGCCCCTAATTGAATAATGTCAACAAAAATACTGTAGTCATCGGGGGGATTTGAAAAGCTTTTGTTGCGAATTTGGGCGTTGGGTAAAGCGGTATTCAGATCCATAATCAAAGTGCGTTGAATCAAACCGGGCAAAGGTTCTATCCAGCGGTTCAGCTCTGACACTGTCATTTCAGGGGAATGAGCATCAGCAATCAACATTTGAGGTCTTTCCAAAGCACGGGGGACTTGGATACGGTCAATGCCGATAATCATCTGTTGATCAGAGATACTTTCGGTCAAAGTGGGTGAGAGGGTGTAGAACTGCGAAGGAGGCGTTGTTCCACTGAAACAACCTGCAAGAGCTAAAAGTGATACACAGATAATGAGATATTTTTTCATCGCTTATTTTTTTCCTTTCAGTAAAGATTCTGGATGGCGTTCCAAATAATCTGTCAAATTGCGCAATGAAAGAGTCGCATCGGATATATCAGACAGTGTTTTATTGAAATTGTCTATGGTATCATTTATCCGTGGTGACAGATTTTGAGTCAACACACTTACATTTTGAGTGGTTTTGGCTAAAGCAGGTAGGAGAATGGGGAGTTGTTTGTCCAAAGAGTCCAATATTTTTTCTAATTTTTCCAAAGAACGCTTTATCGAAGTATTTTGCAGTCCCTTGGAAAGTTCGCCTGCCGGAGATAAAACCGTTGGAATTTCGGGAATATTATGATCTGCATCCTGGGAATTTTTATGCAAATTGGGCGGGCTATCTGGGTTCATAATCAATTCTATCATCAGCTGACCGGTCAAATAGTTTTGAGTAATCAGACGTGCACGCAAGCCTTTTTCAATCAAAATATCCAAGGTGCTTTTCCTTTTCCAAAACTCAGCAAAAGAGTCCGTATGGCGCATGGGGTGTAACTGGGCGTAAACAGGCGTTCTGAAGGATAAGGTCATCGGGTCGCTGATTAATTCAATACGCGTCACTTTACCGATTTCAACGCCATTCAAAACAATCGGTGAACCCAATGAAAGACCTTTCAACGATTCTTCAAAATACATCACAACTGTATTTTTCCTATCAACGATGATTTTATTCAGAACAGAATGAACAAGCAGGCTCAGCAATGCGATAAAGCCGATTAAAATAAAAAAACCAATTTGTTTTCTGTTAGGTTGTTTGGGCATGAGAACCTCCTCTGGTTAAAAATTGAGCAACGGTTGCATTGGGTGGATTTTTTAATAAGTGAAGCGGATTGCCATATGCGCCGATTCCTTTTTTGTCCGCGTCCAGAAAAATAGAGTTGGTCCCGATAGCAAAGATAGAGGGCAATTCGTGGCTGATAATAACAATTGTTGTCCCCAAGCTTTGATTGATATCGCGAATTAAATCGTCCAACAGTTTGGAACTGATAGGATCCAAACCTGCAGAAGGTTCATCAAAATATAAAATGTCGGGATCCAAAGCCATTGCTCTGGCCAAACCGGCTCGTTTTTTCATACCGCCGCTGATTTCGGAAGGATAAAAATCACCAAAACCTTTCAAGCCGACAAGTGCTAATTTTAAATCAACTAATTCGGCTATCATTTGAGGGGAGTAGTCGGTATATTGTTGAAGTGGCAAAGCAATATTTTCGGCCAAAGTCATTGAGCTGAACAAAGCACCGCTTTGGTATAAAATCCCTGTGCGTTTCATCAAATTTGTTTTCATTTTGGGGGATGCCGTCAAGATATCGGTTCCCTCAATCAAGACTTGTCCTGTAGCCGGTGTCAATCCTGTCATAACGCGCAACAGACTGCTTTTCCCACAGCCGGACCCTCCCATAATAATAAAGATATCACCACGGTTGATGCTAAAAGAAATATCACGCAACAAAACAAAGTTGCCATAGGCGATGCTCAGATTATTGACTTGAATAAATGGTTTTTGTGTCATATGCCGATTACCTCACATCCCCAAGTAATTAAACCAGTCATGACAATCATCCAAACAATTGCAGCCACGACTGCACGAGTTGTTGTTAAACCGACACTATCTGCATTGCGACCGCAGGTAACACCATAATAGCAACCGCATAAAGCAATCACAATGCCGAAGATAAAACCATGAAAGATACCGACCCAAAAATTGGTCATATTAAAAGCATCAATAGAATACTGCCAGTACTCGGGAGCAGGAATACCCAGCACAAATACGCCGACAGCTGCGCCCCCCAGCATTCCCATAATATCGGCCAAAAAGGTTAAAATTGGCATTGCTATCATCAAAGCCAGTAAGCGTGGTAAAATCAAAAAATCGGCGACAGGAATCCCCATTGTTTTAAGGGCGTCCAGTTCTTCATTCACCTGCATTGTTCCGATGGAAGCAGCATAAGAAGCTCCTGTCCTGCCAGCCATGATAATGCCGACCATAATTGCGCCCATAATACGGGTCATACCGATTGTGACCAAGCTGGCCACATAGATTTGGGCACCGAAAGTTTTAAGTTGAATGGCGCCGACAAAGGCAAGGATAAGCCCTACCATAAAGCTGATTAAAGAAACAATACCAATCGCCTTTGGACCGCACTCATCCAATGCAAATAAAAAATCCACTCTGCGGGATACCGCTTTGTTGTGTAACCACCGATTGAATGCGCTGAAAACTGTCATTGAAAAGGAAAGGCATTGTCCAACAGTTTGCATTAAATGAATGGCTGAATCTCCGATATTTTCGGGAAAAGGCCAACGTTTGGGATGGGTTTGAGTTGGCTTTCTGTCAACGGAAAAAGCCAAACTCAACAGCTGATTGAGCCCTGCCGGTAAATCTGTTGTATTGACGATGATTGCACGGTCGTGAGCTGTTTTCAATAAACGATATAAAACAATGACAAGGGAAGAATCCCATTTTTGTATCCCGTCATTTTTCAAGATAAGATGAGTGATTGATTTGTGTTTAAGTGCTGTGGTAATACTTGATTGAAGATCTGTTGTTTCTTCCTGCACAAAGGTCCCACTCAGGTGGACGGTAAGTGTATTAGCTGTTTTTGTAAAGCTTATCGGCACGCTATCAAATCCTTTCATCAGAATGATTATAAAGTCCAACCTGATAAATGTCAATGGAAAAGAAGGCCAAGTATTTAAAAAGATTTTGAATAAAAAGAAGAGCTTTTCTGTTGCCCAAAAAGCCCCCCCCAAAAAAAACTAACAAAAACTGCTTTTTTGGGCATAATATATTTTATCTTTTATTTTATGATTGAATAAAATTGTGAATAGTTTTGCAACAAGGAGTTTTATAATGACAAATTTTATCTCTCGAGTAAGAAAGCTCGCACCAAAGATGCGTAGTTGCGATCCTAGCTACCGCTTCCCAAAAATTCGCGTCGATTTTAAAAATGACGAACAAATGGAACTTTTTGGTGGACAAAGAACATCTCCTCGTGATTGCTTAGGAGCGTCGTATATGGATTTTGGAACATGGAAAGGAAAAAAACTAGGATGGAAAAATGTTTCAGGACATTGGTTTTTTGGCTATGACTTTAATGATGGTGTTGTTAAGGATATTTGTGCAGCTGGCTTTCTTTAAGTCAGTATTTTCATCCAAACAATACTCTTCGGCCTCTTCCAACTTCGGCAAATGAAGTTCCGTTAGAGCGTTATTCTTAAACAAGAAATAATCCCCAACTTTTTTTAAGTTCGGCAGATTCAGTTTTCTTAAAGCTGTATTATGACCCAAAAACCAATCTTCAACTGCTTCTAAATTCGGTATATCAAGTTCTGTCAAGATCTTATTGTCAAATAAAAATAAACGACCATTGATTTTTGTGGTTTTGGGTAAATAAAGCCCTTTAACCTGACTCTTTTGCACTTTTATCAAGCAAACGTCATCGGCATATATTTCCTGACAGTCTTCTTCCTTATTTTTCTTGATCTGAAGTTTTTTGCCTTTTAGTTCGTTGGCAATCACACTCATAAAGCTGCCCGAATTATCATGTTCATCATCTATTTTAAAACGATCGGGGGAAAGACTGGGGTCATAAATCGTGCGGTCCCGCAGGTTCAAAATGCAATCATCCATCATTATCTCATGACTTTCCAAGGGATGAATATGTCCGTCTTTGGCATAAAATCTGTCCCCGAAATACATATTACAGCTTTCGTGGTGATAACGTATCAGTTGATTGTTCATCAGCACAAAATGGTCCGGTAATAGAACTTCTTGCGATGAAAAGTCCACACCCAAATATTTTTTTATGGCCGCCGATAGCCCCGGGATAATGTTATCCGGGTTGGAATTAAAGGTATTATCCGGATTAGAAACCGTATGGTTATACCTGTTTTTGATGGAAATAAAACCGCCCGTTGTTAAAACCTGAATTGAAATAACGCTGGTCCCGTAAAGGTCTTCCCTTTGTTCTTTTCCCCTAAAATCTTCACGCTTGATTTTATCCACATCTTTTTTAACTGCATTGATGATATGGTATTTTTGAAAACGGATCGGATCACGAAAAGTACATAATTCTTCATCCGGCTCAAAATACTTGGAAATGGCATTTTGTTCCGCCAAGTTATGAACATAATAAGCATTATAGCCCGCTTGATCCAACAAAACAAAGGGATCTTGAGGTTCTTCTTGACTTTTTATGTGAATATCTTTAAGCGAAATTAAATAATTTAAAATGGGTTCCGCTTCGTCGCCCGCATATTTCACAATATCCACAATCCCGGAACGTCAAAAACCCCATTATCGTAATTACGAACAGCCTTGGCAAATCTTTCCCCGTTTTGTTTCTTGATTTGTTCAAATACACTCTTGGACATAGACTCATCCTCCTGATTTTTCTGTATTATAAACGCATTGTAAATCCATTATACCGCTTTGTCAACTGATAAATTAAAATCATTGACGAAATCAGGATTTGTGATATAATAAGAGCTGTCAAGGAGTTTTGATGGAAAATAAAAAAGTCGCAAAACAAATAGCAAAAACATTACTTTCTCTTTCTTTGTTGGCAACATACGCTGCAAAATACGGATTTGATTTTTCAATGGATATGTCCCAAAAGGTTTTGGGGGCTGGCACAGATCTGACCGATTACTTTTTGGACGGTAAAGTTCCTAAACTGGGTATCGGGGACAAATTGATAAATAAAGCAACGGCTGCCATAGATTGGGGATTTGATAAAACAGTCCTCCTTCAAAAGGCTTTGAAGGAAAAAGTTAAATAGATTTTTAAAAAATTATCCGCCAAGAAGAGCACATGAAACTTTATCATTATATCACCAAAGGAAGCCACGTTTTCAAGACCGGTCTTTTTTCATTTGCCAAAAGTCCGAATGTCAATTTGAATTATTACATCAAACGTTCCGGATACCAAACACAAGCCGAAATTGCCAAATGGATGGATACTTTTTTCTCTGGCTATAGCCGCGGCATTCGTGTCTTAAGGGAGCCTTTAAAAAGCCATTCAAAAGCTTTACATTTAAAAGAAATTATCACGTCTTGTGATTTGTTGGAAATAGATGCAGAGCTTCTGAAGCAAGAAGGACTATTGGAAGCGGTTTATTATCATCCGCCTTTGTCTATGAACGAAGAGGAACAAAAAAAGCAGTTGCAAGAAAGAGAAAAACTTCATAACGACGGTTTTTACCCTATTCAATTATCCGATATTTCACAAGAGGCGGTTGATTATTCCGTTTGTGACGATGAAAGCGGCCGCAGATTTGCTTTCTTACCCTTTTATTTATTGGTGATGAAAAAGGGGATCATTCCCCCAAAGTATATCAGGCAAGTGAAATAAAGCTTTTTATAAAAGGATATCAAGCCGGCCAAGCAGCTGATTATCAGCTAACACTTTGTATTTTTTCATTGTTCCATAATTTTTCCTTGACTTTTGGGGCGGCAAAAGATAAAATGATGACATATTTGGATATGTTATTATGAAAAAATTTCTTCTGATTTTTTGCCTCTTTTTGGGAAGTTGCCAACTTTCCATGAAATTACCCGAATTGGAGGAAACAGATACACTTCCCAGTTTGCCTTCCGTTTATAAACAACGCCCCATTGCCTTTGAAAAAGCCGTTATTGACTTACCGCGCGGCCAAACATACATCGCTTATCCTTATTGGCGGTGGAGCTTTGATAATGTTGACATCGGTTTACTGGAAAGTTGCAATTCAACATCACGCAATCGTTTTGCCAATTCTACGGCTGATTGGGCGATGGGGGAAAAGAAATTCGGTTCTTGGCAAGACGAAGCCGCCGAATTTTTTAATACGCCTTTAAAGGAAATGGGCTATGATGTCGTGGATGCTTTTGGCACAACTTTTAAACGCAGCCGCGAAAAACGCCGCGCCGAATTGTTGATTTCGGCCCGCATTACCGACATTAAATCCAATCAGTGTAATTTGTTCAATGCTATTTTGTTGAAAAATGAAGCCTTGATTGGTGGGGATGCCTATATTCAGGTGGAATGGGAAATTTATGACACCTTGGCGGACAAAGTTATTGCCACCTTGACAACTTCAGGGATTGGTGTTGTTAACAAACCGACTGAAAAAGGGAATGAGTTGATTCTTTTGCGCGCCCTTCAAAATGCAGCGGAACGTTTGGGATATGAAAAAGATTTTTATCGGCTGGTGACCCAGCAAGAAATATTAGATGATTTAATCAAAGCCGAAGCCAAGCAAAAGCCTTTTGTTTTAGAAATGCGGCGCAAACAAAATACGCGTCCTTTGCGGGAAAATTACTTTCTGACAAAGCGCGCAACCCTCACTGTCGGGGAAGATGCCAGTGGCTTTTATATCACGAATGAAGGACATATTTTGACCACAGCAGAAGCCGTGGGTTCAGCGCGTCATGTGGTCATCAAAGATGCCCGCGGCGGTCGTTTTCAAGCTGACGTTTTAAGAACAAATTTCCGTTTGAATGTGGCTTTGTTAAAAGGAGCGGACCATAAAACATATTCTCTGCCGATTGCCGAAGAAAACATCTTAAAGCCTTTGACAAAAGTGTTTGTCATTGGTAATCCGGAGGGTGGTCAAGCACGTGCCACCATCACCGAAGGTATTATCAGCAATAATCGCTTTCAGAAAAAGAAAAATCAAAATTTCATTCAGGCCAGCATTACAACAACATCGGGTTATGCGGGCGCTCCTTTGGTGGATGAATTCGGGAATGTGTTGGGATTACACGACGGACGCAATGACCAAGAAAGTGCCTTTTCTTATTTCATTCCGATTCACGATGCTTTGCGTGCCTTAAATATCCAATTTTCCAAAAAACCTCTTGCTTTTTAGGGGGAATTTGTTATAAAGTAAAAAGCGGATTTGGGAAAGCTCAAGTCCTGAGTACCTGATAAGGTGCAAGAGAGCCTTCAAAAGCTCCACATTACGGGTGAGTGACACCCACCCCGAAAGGTGTGCTGGTGTTTTATAATCTCATCAGATTAGCTCACCCTTTTTCCCAACTTCGGTTGGGGAGCCTTTGGTGTATGTCCAGAGGGATTTTTTCCCTTAAAGACCATCGGGATTATAGTAGTGTGTAATTTTTGAACTCTCCGACCACCTGATAAAGGTGGTATTTTAACAGTTTTAAAAGGGGATAAAAAATGAAAAAAGAAAATAAAAAACAAATTGTCGTTTCGCCCTTGATGGGAAAGTCGGCTGGAAATAAAGCATCAAATA
>JBJEXE010000060.1:0-6720 GCA_051885475.1 Alphaproteobacteria bacterium
CAACGGGGAAATGCGGACGGTCCTAAAGTTGAAAAAACATTTGGCCCCCGTCAAAGTGGCCGTCATTCCGTTAAAGCGCAACAACGAACAAATTGTGGCTTTGGCGCATCAAATCAAAGCTGATTTATTGAAAACAGGAATCGGGCGTGTCATGTTGGAAGATTCCGGTAATATCGGAAAAGCCTATCGCCGCCACGATGAAATCGGGACACCGCTGTGTATCACGGTGGATTTTGAATCCATTGAAAAAAGTCCCGCCACTGTCACGTTGCGTAATCGCGACACGATGGCCCAAGAACGGATTGCCATTGCGGATTTACCTAAATATTTAAAGGAATTTTTCCTATAAAAAAATAAAATCCCCGCCGTAAAGCGGGGATTATTTTAATTCAATTTTATTCCGGCTTTTTCTAGTTCTGCTTTTCCGTATTTATCGTATTGATAATAGTAAAGCAGTTCGCGTTTATTGATCGTATTCGCATCAATTCCTGCTTCCGGAACAGCCCAAATAATTGAAATAGGCCATGTCAATAAATTTAAAAATCCATAAAGCCAATGGGCAGATTCTGAAGCATTCCCGCTACCCAGATAAAAATTACCGACTCCTGGCAGTAAATTCAACGCAGCAGCACCGCCCACCGAGGCTGGTTTTTCATAATTGCCGATGGGTTTATCTACCGTAATCCCTTGGGCCTTTAATTGTTGTAATTGAACTTCTTCTTGTCTGGTTAAAGAAGTACACCCTGATAATAAAATGGCACTTACCATACCAAATAAAATTGTTTTTTGCATTTTCACATCCTTTTGTTATTAAAAAAATCCACTTGTTTAAAGTGGACGGATGTTGAAAATCTGCCTAAAACAGCACCACTTATTCAATATATTCGGCGGTCATCCGCCCAATAATTTGGACGGAATTTTAGGTCGGATTTTCAAGTCCGGCATTTAGACCTTTGTCTAAATACGCACTTATTTTAAAACAGAAAAAAGAAAAAGTCAAATATAAAAAATCCACTTGTTCAAAGTGGACGGATGTTGAAAAGCTGTATAGAAACAGTACCGCTTATTCAATATATTGGGCGGTCACCCGCCCGATACTCGGACAGACCTCTATACGGATTTTTCAAATCCGACATTTGGACCTTTGCCCAAATATAGTTTTATGTTAAAACAAATAAAAACATCAGTCAAGAAAAATCCCCGCCGTAAAGCGGGGCATTTTTCAGCACCTTCAGCGTAATTTGATATGCACTTCACGCAGCTGCGTTTCCGTGACCGGTGATGGCGCGTGCATCAACAAGTCTTGCGCTTGCTGATTGAACGGGAAAGCAATCACTTCACGAATGAAGTCTTCGTGCTCCAACATCATCACAATGCGGTCAAAGCCAAACGCTGCCCCACCGTGTGGAGGCGCGCCGTATTTAAAGGCATTCAACATCCCGCCAAATTTGGCTTCCACGACTTCGGGACCATAGCCGGCGATTTCAAAAGCCTTGAACATCACATCCGGTCTGTGATTACGGATGGCGCCAGAAAGCATTTCCAAACCGTTGCCGACCATATCAAACTGATAGGCTTTGATGGTGAGCGGATCTTGAGTTTGAAGAGCCCCTAATTCGCCCTGTGGCATAGAAAACGGGTTATGGCTGAACATCGGTTTGCCGGTATCAGGATTCATTTCATAGAACGGGAAATCCACCACCCAGCAAAAACGATAGGCATTTTGTTCAAAAAGGTCTAATTCTTTGGCCAATAAATTGCGCACTTTGCCGGTAAAAAGAACCGGTTTTTCGCCTTTGCCGCAAACGAAAAAGACGCTGTCCCCTGCTTCCAGACCAGTCAATTCAAACAGGCGTGCCAAACGGGCGTCATCCAATTTTTTGGCAATGGGCCCTTTGTTGCCGTCAACCGTGCGGACGATATAGCCCAATCCGCCCATTTCGTTTTCCACCGCAAAAGCGTTTAATTTATCAAACCAACTGCGCGGTTTATCGGCCGATTTCGGTGCACGAATCGCCCGCACAAAGCCGCCTTCGGCCACGGTATTGGCAAAAATGCCGAATTCAGAACCGGCAAAGACTTCCGACACATCCACGATTTTCAAGGGGTTGCGTAAATCCGGTTTATCCGTGCCATAGGTCAGCATCGCTTCATCAAAGGGAATACGTGGAAACGGCGCTTGCGTGCAAGTGGATTCGGGGGCAAATTCCCGAAAAATGGCACTGATCAGCTTTTCACCGACTGCCATAATGTCGTCTTGATTCACAAAGGACATTTCCCAGTCAATTTGGTAAAATTCCCCAGGAGAACGATCGGCACGGGAATCTTCATCCCGAAAACACGGCGCCAATTGAAAATACCGGTCAAAACCTGCCACCATCAACAACTGTTTAAATTGTTGCGGAGATTGAGGCAAGGCATAAAATTCGCCCTTATGCACCCGACTGGGCACCAAATAATCGCGTGCGCCTTCCGGGCTGGAGGACGTTAAAATCGGCGTTTGAAATTCGGTAAAGCCCATATTCCACATTTGGTCGCGCACAAATTTATTCAAGCGGTTGCGCATTAAAATGTTGGCGTGCGGCTTCGCGCGACGTAAGTCCAAAAAACGATAAGTCAGACGTTGTTCTTCGGAAAGCTCCGATGAATCGGCCGTAATTAAAAACGGTAAGACTTGCGCTTCCCCCAACATCTCCACTTGATCAACGGCCACTTCAATTTCGCCGGTGGGCATTTTAGGGTTGATGGTAGCCTGATCACGCAAAACGACTTTCCCTTCCACCCGAATCACGGATTCAGGACGCGCTTTTTCCAATTCTTTGAAACAGGGCGCATTCACGTCCACCACGCATTGAGTTATGCCATCGTTATCGCGCAAATCCACGAAAAGCAAATTTCCGTGGTCGCGTTTGGTTTGAATCCAACCGGAAAGGATCACCGTTTCGCCGGCATTGCTTGCGCGCAGCTGGCCACACAATTTTGTTCTGTAAGTTTGCATAATTTTTTCCTTTTCATTTTGTTAAGCGTCAGGGCGAATTTCGTTCGCTGTGCCACCTGACTTCAGGGTCCCATGAACCCCCTTAAGCACGCTGTACCGGGCGTTCCCGAAGGGGTCTAATCAGCGCAATGAAAGGCCTTTCTTCCCTTATGCTCCCCTGTGTCGGCAGGATCAAAGCAAGGGATATTATAGCAAAGACGCAATCAAAAAGCAAGGGGGCATTTGAAACAGAAAAAAGGTCAAAATGTCATATTCGTGCTTGACACGAATATCCAGCAGGATTTAAAGCCTTATAAGCAAAGGAATATCACGCCGCTGGATCCTTGGGGTCAAGCCCGAGGATGACAGAGAGAAAAAAGAAACCGAGGATGACAGAGAGGTAGGGAATGTCATGCCCGACCTGATCGGGCATCCAGCAGTATTTAAGGCCTTATTACACGGAATATCTTTCCGCTGGATTCCCCGTCAAGCGGGGAATGACAGAGAAAAAATGTTCTGGCTATGGTGCACTTTTTATGAGTCAGAACAAGTTGTTCCATCCCATTTATAGCCGGCAGATTTACAGGCGCTGGCCTTTAAACGCACAAGATCATCGGCATCCCCACGACTACCCAGACCTGTAAGCGCATTCATGCTATTGATCTGTGCCGCACTCATATAGATAAATTGGCAACGATCATTTTTCCAAGTAAAACCAGAGGCCTTACAGCGTACTTCACTCAATTCGGAACCTGTCACCACATCACTGATTTCAGTTTCTACATTATGCGTTGTTGTGCAAGTTGTCCCTTGATACTTATACCCAGCAGCCAAACATTTTGCTTCATTTCCATTATACAGGCTGGGGGCCCAAACACAGTAAGTGCTGACAATCGCCCCAATTGAACTTCCGGTCGCAATCGCACAGTTGTCATTGACATCGCTGTATCCCACTATTACAGACCATTTCGTAGTGGAAGAACTGGTAGACGGGGTTTTCCCCGTTTGAAAACCACTATGATCACCTATTCCAGCTGAAGTGTATTTGATTGTCACGCAAACACCTTCGTTGATATCTGAAATCACTTCTGTTGTAGAAAAGTTCTGTTTCTGAAGTCCCCGTCTCGTGATAGTATTGTTTGATGTATCTATATCTGTGACCACATCACTACCGCTTTCCAAGCCTGTCACTACTGCATTTTTAGTGGTATCAAGAGGATCTGTACTCAAACCAGTTACAACTGTTTCTGTACTTTTAGCATTATTCCAAGTTGCAGGTAGGACCGTAATCGCTGCTTTATAATCCTTGGGGCATTGCGGTACATCTACTTTTTTTTCTTCATCAAACCAAAAAGTTTGCACCTCTTTTAAAATAAAGTTTGGCAAAATATCCGACAAACGTGCGCCGCCACGGGACGCCAAGCGAATATCGTTCAGGGTGGAAGTATGCCCCAAATCCAACACATAATGTTCGCCTGATGCCAAATCGCCAATAGCAGCGCTTACAGTTTCAGCGGCAATAATGCGTCCGTCTTTATCAATGGTGAGACCATCGCGTTGCTTGATAACCCCCTCCTCGGTCAATTTCAGGCCATGTTTGCCCGAGGTGTCTGCACCGACATTTAAATCCTTTAAAACATACACGTTTCCGGCGGTGGGATTTGCGGATTTATCATCATTTCCCACCCAAAACAAAGGCTGACAATTTGAGTTGTTCAACGTGATGTTATCCGAATTCACCGTCAAAGGATTTCCGCTTGTCGTGTGGTGTTGAAAGGTATAACAATCTGCATTGCCACCCACCGACAAAGAATTATAGGCATGCGCATCTTCTAAAACCAAGTCCCAGGCACTGGGCAAATTTACCTGTCCATCTGGGGCTTCATATTCGGGGGCAAAAATGTCTATCCCCGTCATCGCCGCATAAACGGGTTTTCCTACCGTATCAGCCCCTGTTGCACCAGCCTCTATTTCCCAAGAACCCAAAGCACCAGCGATATGTCCCCCTGTAATGGTCGGATCATACGCGCCCCCATCAGCCCCCACCAACAAACCTACACGGGCCGCCCGCCGGAAGTTCCACCCGGTGGACGGTAAAGTGTCAATTGTGGGCACCACCATCCCATAAATAACACGGCGATTGGAACCATCATCTTGCAAATAATGCCACAAAGTCAAGGTGTAAGCAGCCTGCAATGCCTCCACAGAAAACCAACCGTCAGGCAGATATTCTTGCACCCCTCTTGCCAATTCATCAGGGGAAATAACGCACGCTTCCACTGTATTATTTTGGGGCGCAGAACATTGGCTTAAAATATAGGAACGGTTCGCCTGAATATAGGCGGCAAAGGCTTCCTTTACCGTACGGATTTCCGAGGCCATCTGAATGTTATGGAGTTCTTGATTGCGTTGGTAAATCTGACGAAACAGCATCGCCCCCATTACCCCCATCAAAGCCAGCACGGCAACCACTTCCAGCATAATGGAGCCCTGCTCTGATTGATTTAAAATTTTCTTTGTCATTCTGCGCCTCCTTGTTTCACGGCCCCTTCGTTGATACATCTATCACCGATATTTCCGTTGTTGATATCCGATATCCCAAAGCGTTTTTGATCCACTTTAAAGTTTTTTTGAATTTGTGCATCCGTCAACACTGAATCATAGTAACGAATGCCGTAAATATGTGGGACCTGACCACGTTCACTGTTCCCCAACAATAAGTATTTGTCTTTAATATCCTCAATCGGTTCATCCCGGAATCTGCGTTTTGCATTTTCATACACATCCAATTTATAAACCTCTCCTTCTTTGCGCACCACAAAAGTCCACGAAACAATACTCGCGTTATTACCTCTGCTATCCATATTGCAAATACTGGCCCGTTTTTCAGCAATTGTTTCCCCATTTATGTTTAACAAAACAGCATCTGTTCCTTCCAGCTGCTCAGATATCTTTGCAAAAATCGTCGTCACGTTTGTCACAGAATTATCCTGATCTGAGGTTTGTAAAAGGCCGCAAGGAATAGCCTCAACAGAGTCATTGACTGTATCCCGCCAAAACGATGACAGCAAAATTGTTAAAGTATAGCTTTCACCCAACTTGATTTTTGTGTTGAGATAGCCATCAAGAAGCAAATAAGGCGTACTGCCTTCCCATTTTCCGTTTTGGGGATTTGCCCCGCTTGTGATTGAATTCCAAGTAAGATTATTCGTCTCGGGGTTATTATCCACCAAATTTGTCCAACTACGAACGTCTTTACCACTTTGATGTTGACCAATACCGGCGTTGGAAAGGCCGTCGTAAAAATAGCGGGCCGTTTTGGCATAATGCCCCGGCCTGACGCCTTGCTTAAATTCGGAATAACAAAAAAGAAGATCGTCTTTGCCGGCATTATCATTATATCCCAACGCACCTATCACCGCCTCCGGGACCGGATTCATACAAAGATTTGGGGCGGCTTCATTCTTATATACCGTTTCCCCGTTATCAATACACCAATTATTACCGATTTGGGTCAAAACGCCGCAGGTAATGGACCCACGAGTGCGATTTTTCATTGCCTTTCGCCACGATTCAAAACGGCGCATCCGAGAACCTTCCCGAGGCCACCAATTGGGACGCTTATACCCATTTCTTCCATCACTTTCCCAACCACCATAGGTAATAACATAGTAGTTTTCCGGTTCCTGACCAGAAGGAGGATTACAACTCACCGCTGTTCCGGCAGCGTTTGTGCAAACCAC
>JBJEXE010000061.1:0-6573 GCA_051885475.1 Alphaproteobacteria bacterium
CAAGATTATGCGCACTAATGATTAGTTGAATTTAGGAATAACAGCAATAACGAAAAGACAAAAATCATATTAGAAAAATCAAAACCAAAAAATGAAGTAGATAAAATTGTGGAAAAGTACGTTGAAATGAATATTGCCCATCCTTTTAGAGATTGTAATGGACGTGCAATGCGTATCGGTTAGACTTGATTTTAAAAAAGGTTACGAATTGAAATAAAGTTGATAAATCTGTTTTTATACCTTTTGTGCTTGTTTTTCCTTTTCATAACTTTGTAGGCTTTTTAGGGAGTTTTTTGTGCGTTTTAGTGATCATTTTATAAAATGAGTGTAGTGTAAAATTTGAGGATAAGCTGTATTTTGGGGATATATTATCACTTTTAAACAAGAAAAAATAAGAGCTCACAAAAAAACCGCTCCAACGGACGGCTTTTTAATTGGTGAGCGCGGAGGGATTGTAAATTGCAAAGCAATTTATCCTTCACTATCGTTCAGGACCGCCTACGGCGTCTACTTCGCTAACGCTTTGTGAGCGAACCCTCGGCCGGGTTCAAATCCGACCCCAATCATAATTTATAAAAAAACCGCCCTAAAGGGTGGCTTTTTTATAAATGGTGAGCGCGGAGGGATTCGAACCCTCGGCCACCTGATTAAAAGTCAGGTGCTCTACCAGCTGAGCTACGCACTCAATGCGAGGTATTATACCGTACTTTTTTAAGAATGTCAATCTGTTTTTTAAGAAATTTTAAGGAAAATTTTAAACTTGACAACATTTCTGTTTTTTCTTATCCTGTTTTAAAAGGAAAAGGGTGATGAAAAATTTATGTTTTTGGGTGGGGATTTTGGGACTCTGGGCTTGTCAAGTTCAAGCCCAATCTTCTTCGGCTTTGGTGGCTGATGCCGAAAGCGGTTATTTATTGATAAAAGAAAATGTTGCAGAAGAATTACCCCCTGCTTCACTGACAAAAGTAATGACTTTATATTTGACCTTTGGTGCTTTGGAAAAAGGATGGCTGAAATGGGATGATAAATTGCCCGTTTCGGCGCACGCTGCCAGTCAACCGCGCACCAATTTAAACCTGCAAACCGGTCAAACAATCACGGTTAAAGAGGCTGTCCTTGCTTTAATTGTTCATTCAGCCAATGATGCCGCTGTTGTGTTGGCTGAAGCGATGGCGCCCAATGAGGATGATTTTGCCGGCTTGATGACTCAAACAGCTCAAATGTTGCACATGGGGCATACCACTTTTAAAAATGCTTCGGGACTTCATCGGGACGGCCAAAAAACAACGGCTCAAGATATGGCCATTTTAACGTTGGCCGTGATTAAACATTTCCCCCAATACTACCCTTTGTTCGCGACACCCGAGTTTGATTTTAACGGGCACACCTATACTTCTCACAATCATATTTTAAGCGAGTATGAAGGGGCCGAAGGATTAAAAACTGGCTATGTTTCGGCAGTGGGCTATAACATTATTTCAACGGCCAAAAAAGACAATGTGCGTTTGGTGGGCGTTGTGTTGGGCAAAGAAAGCCCCCAAGAGCGTGACCAATTGATGGCAAATTTATTGGACAAAGGTTTTCAAAAGGCTTCCAATCAAAAAAAAGCCGTTGCTGAAGGAAAACTCAGTCCTGCTTTTGACCCGCTTCACAGACGCGCTTTTTTACAAAAAGTCAACCTGGATTTATTTTCAGCCGGAATGAAACGTCAAATTACGCAGGCTAAATCCGCAGCCACCTTGTTAAATGAAACCAGCACTTTGACAAAAATTCAAATACCTTTACAAAATCAAATTTTTGCCCAAAACGGCTGGAGCGTTCAAATGGGGGCTTTCCATTCAAAAGAAAAGGCTCAAGCATTGGTTGCCAGCGCCTTTATCGCTTTGGGACAACCAGCCATTCGTGCCGTCACAGATCAAAAAGAGTCTTTATTCAAAGCCAGACTGACCGGCTTTTTAAATCAAAAATATGCGTGGGAAGCCTGCCAATTTTTAAAAAAACAAGCCTATTCTTGTTTTTTAATTCCACCCGCAGAGGCTGAAGGGGATCAATGAAAAAAATCCTGTTTTTAATTTTGATATTTTTTTCCCCTTTTGTCCGTGCCGGTTTAGATGAATTTACCATTGCAACGGAAGACAAAAGCTGCGCCATTCATTATTTAAGCAGTCGCACAAAACACAACTGGACGATTAAAGTCAATCCGGCTTCCTGCCAAAACGGATGGGTGGAAGGAGCAGCTGAGGTGCGCCTGTTTTCCCCGACAAAAGAGCCCACGGAAACATTGAGCGGTTTTTTCAAGGAAGGTTATTGGTTAGATACCTTTCCACCCGTTGGACATATTATAGAAAGAACCCAAGTGGATGACAAAATACAAAGTTTGTCTTTTTTGTTGGGAGAAGATAAAGAGGCCAATATCACCTATGTCGGTCAACTTCGTGCCATTCAACCCGAAGGAAGACCCTATGGCGCTTTTCAAGGCTGCCCAGATTTTCGCGTTTTGGTTGTTGTGCCGGACCCTGAAGTTTTTAGCAATACAGCTTTTCAAGATAAAATGGTGGAGCAAGGATTGCTTTATGCTCGTTCTTATTGTGCAAAACCCGAAATTTTAGCTTTATTTGGGGCCACAAACGCAACACATCCGGAGATTCTTTTTCATATGCAGGTAGATATCCAAACTGAAAGTCGGGAAATTATTCCTCTGCCCGAAAAAGAAAAAAAGGAAGAACATTTTCCCTTTGAACTGCGCACGGAAAAAACAGATATCCTGTTGTCGGTTGAACCAAAAGAAGAATCGGCCTCAGTTTTTTACAGTCTTCCTGAAATTCCAAAAGCATCCCCTGCCCCCAAAAAGCCAAAAAAAGAAATGGATATTTTAAGTCATTTACAAATTTTATCCCGTGCCTTTCATCAACCTGTGACGGGACGCGTGGTCGTCCATATCAGTCAAGTCTTATTGGACGGGACAGGAATCACGGATTTACCGAGTGAAATTCAGCTTCTTTACTACCCGGGCTTAAAAACCGGTTGGGCTGTCATTGAAGGTGTTTTTCAAGAGGATAGGATGCAAGTATCCGATGTTCAATTTTGCAAACAAGAGTGGTGTGAAGATGTTCCATAAAATTTTATTTGCCTGTGTGATATTTGCCTTTTTGGGGTTAGGCATCCTGTTTCATCATTTTTCCGAAACAACGGATTTAATGAAACGCTATCAAAAATTGGGATTGGTGCAATCTGACTTTAAATATGAAAAAGTGGAAAAAACATGGGGAGATCAGGGACTGATTTTTTATCAGGTCAAATTTCCTTTCATCAACGTGCCAATGGAAAGTGATACAATGACTCTTTCTTTAAATGATTCGGGCATGAATATAAAGTTAAAAAATACCCATATCGGTGTTACACAAGGTTTAAAAAATTTATATGGTTCCCAAATGGCAGAACGCTTAAACACCTATGTTCCTTATCAGGATTTTTTCAGCCACTTGTTGACATCCATGGCTGTGATGGGGGTGGATGAATTTGTGGGGGATATTTCCGTCAACACTGTTTACAGTGACATTAAAACAATGCAATTTACCGTTCAAATGGAGCAAGAATCATCACCGACTTTGGAAATCAAGGGGGTTATTCATATCCCAATTATCGGGGCACATCAAATGTCTGATTTATGGAATGGGCAAGTGGAGTCGGCCGACATAAAAGTGAAGGAATCTTGGCTCTACCGCTATGTCAATTATGCCAAAAGCCGACGTACCCACGTGTCCGATTCAATTAAAAACGGTCTGTTAAAAATAAAGGAAAAGGCCCGCTTAAGTCCTTTAAAAAACATTTTGAAATAATGTTAGAAAAAGAATGTTTCCGCAATAAAAATGGAACTTAAGGTGGATAGAATAACCGCATTGATGACGATTACGTCCTGAATAATACGCCCCAAAACACGACGAATTTCAAAAAACGTGCCTTTATCCACGGCAATCCACAGCAACAGTCGGACGGCAACAGCCACCAATGAAGAAATGATGTAAAGATTCGGGCTGAATAAAAAGGAAGAAACCGGCTGGCTTTCCGACGAAATCATCCATATAAAAAAGGCGATACCAATTCCTGCCAACGTGATAAAATGAAAAGCAAAAAAGGGGGCTAAAAAAGAATTTTGTTGTTGAGTTTCCATTATTTCCTCCTAACGCCGACGCCGTCTGGAACGTCCAGCATTTTGTTGTTCTTCGGCCGCAGCTTGTTCGGCTTTTTTCCGTTCTTCCACCACGAAAGGCGATTCTGTTTTACCGATAACTTCTTGTTGCAAGCGCATAAATTCCTTTTTAGAGGCTTCAATTTCGGATAACGTCATATCAGCATCCAATTGTGCCAAAGCACTGGCCGCCGGTTCATAGCGTTGCGCCGAAGCCAATTCCAACCAAGCGTGTCCCAAAAACAAATCTCGTCCGACACCTTCGCCGTTTGCATACATTGTCCCCAGCCAATACTGAGCGGGCACATACCCTTCTGCTGCGGCATAAGTATAAAAATCCAAAGCTCTGTCTTTATCGGCCATTCCCGAATCTGCGCGGGAATAAATCTGACCCAAGGCATAATAAGACCCGATATCGCCGTTTTTCGCGCTGGCTGAATAAGCCGCAACAGCCTTTTGATACCGATTGGGCAAAGTCATATTAGAAAGGTAAATTTCCCCCAAATAACGGCCGGCCAAGGGTTGTTCATCCAAAGGCACTTTTTCCAATAATTCAATCGCCATTTGGTCGTTTTTGATGACACCTTCACCTTTATAATAGGCCAATCCCAAATTCAAGAGGGCTGAAGTATTTCCCCGGTCAGCGGCTTTTTTATAATAGGCAATTGCTTTCTTCTTATCCAAGTTTACCAATCGGCCTTCATCATATAAAAATCCCAGCAGAGCCTGGGCCGTATCATATTCTTGATCAGCAGAAGATTGCAGATATTCCAAGGCTTTTTCTTCATTCTTCGTTACCCCAAAACCGTATAAATACATATAGCCGACATAGTACTGAGAACGAAAATCACCTTTTTCGGCTTCGGGCAAAAAGCCGCGAAACGCTTCGGAATAGCGATGGTTTTTAAAGGCTTCTTCTGCCGCCACAAAATCAGCCCGAACAGAAAAAGACGTCAGTGTCAAAAAGCCCAAAAGGAATATTTTTTTCAGCATGTTTTCTCCCTCTCTTTATTTTTTTTGAGTATAAAACAAAAAAAGGATAAATACAATCCCTTTTTTACAAAAAAATCGGGCAAAGTCCGAAAACTTTACCCGAAGGATGCTTATCAATGAAACTAGTCAATGACAATTTCAACACGACGGTTTTGAGCACGTCCGGCAACAGTTGTTTGGGCATCAAAAGCGGTTGTTGAACCATAGCCTTTAGCGGTAATGGATTTCGGGCACACACCTTCTTTGACCAAATAATCGGCCACGGCATCAGCGCGTTTTTGTGACAAAGCAACGTTGTATTCAGCAGGACCGGTTGAATCAGCATAACCGTTCACCACCACTTTGGCGGGGTTTTCGGCCTTGATTTGTTGGACGGCTTTGTCCAATGAGGCTTTATCAGCCGTATTCAAATTGGCAGAATCAAAGGCGAACAAGGTCGGAACAGAGGTGAAAATGACCTTTTTGGGGGCTTCACAGCTACCGTCTTGACATTCTTCGCACAAATAAGAACAACCGCTCAACAGGGCCGTTCCCAATACTAAAGCTAAAATTTGTTTTTTCATAAGATTACTCCTTTTTAAAATTAAACTCCGTTAAATAGCATAGAGTGTTTTTTTTCAAAAAGCAAGGGAAAATTTTAATTTTTTTAAAGGGACTGTTTCGGGTGAGAGAAAGTCGGAAAAGTGGATGAAAAGCAGCCTGTCATTTCCCAGAGGATGGAAATGAGGCATTGAGTACCGCTGGATATTCGTGTCAAGCACGAATATGACATTTTGATTTTTTTATTGCTCCCATTAAGCTATTTTTTCCTTTCTGTCCTCCTCAGCTCTCTTCTTGTCATCCTCGGGCTTGACCCCAAGGATCCAGCGGAAAATAAGGCTATAAACACTGCTGGATGCCCGATCAGGTCGGGCATGACAGGAGGAATTAAAATTTATAGATGCCGAGTCGGGCATAACAGTCATTTTTAAAAGCTCAAGGATATTTCTATTTACACAGCGCGTAGCTGAAGCTGTAGTTACGGACGCTGTAGTTGACAGCCCCAGAAGACAGAACCACGCAATAGGCGGAATTTGCGCTTGAAACAGAGGTCGTCCAAACCCAATTATTACCAGCCACCCCAGCAAGATTTGGGCAATTGGATTCACCGGTACCCGCAAAGGCACCGTCCTTGCCGTTGCATTCTTCCAAGCTGATCAGGCTCATCCCCGCCGCATCACACCAAGCCAAGGCGCTCCACCAATTCATGGCTATATTGGATTTGCAATAAGTGGTTTTGCCATCTGCACCGTTGATGACAGTCCCTGCCCCGTTGGCACACGGCTCCGCCATTACCGGCGTACTTAAGCCCAACATCAGGGCAAGAGCGCAAATAACAGTTCTTACTTTTT
>JBJEXE010000062.1:0-26920 GCA_051885475.1 Alphaproteobacteria bacterium
GACCGTTTAAAAAGAAAATGTTAAATGCTTTTTTGAAGTTGAAGGTAAGCATTAAGGGTGCCAAAACTCACTTTTAATTTTTTGGCAATTTTATTTTTACTGAAGCCGTTTGCCTGCATTTTTTGGATACGGGTTATTTGGCCATCTAATTTGCGGGATTTATTTTTGGTGCCTTTAATACGCCCTAAAATTTTTCCCTCAGCCTTTAATCTGGCCAAAGCTTCTTTGGTGCGTTGACTGATCAGGTCGCGTTCAATTTCTGCGGAAAGACCAAAAGCAAAAGCCATCACTTTGGATTGAATATTGTCCCCCAATTCATAATTATCTTTGACAGTATAAACTTTTGCTCCCACGGTCATACAATGTTCTAAAATCCGCATAATCATAAAAAGTTTTCGGCCCAAACGAGACAGTTCGCTACAAATAATCACATCCCCTTCTTTCAGCTTTTTAAGGCATCCCCCCAGCGCGCGTTTATCCGGTTCTTTTATTCCAGAAACGCCTGCATCTTCAATATAGCAGTTGACCTTAAGGCCCAAGGTATTGGCTTTTTGTTCAATCCCGAGTTTTTGGTTGTCGCAATCTTGTTTATCGGTGCTGACGCGAATATAACCATAAATCATTTTTCCTCCTTTTGTTAAAGTTTTGATTTGCTCATGACTGGCAGATGGTATTAAAAGAGTAAAACACTTCGCCAATTTCCCCCTTATTTTAAGGTATTTTTCTTTCTATGATAAAATGTCTGAAAGAAGAGGAAAGAAAAAAAGGTGTTGTCATATAAATCGGGCATTTTTCCCGAAAATAAAGCAGAATAAGGGTATTTACGAAGAATAAAAAAAAGAGAGTTTTATACAAACTCTCTTAAAATTGGTGGAGATTTTTTCATTTTCTACGGAAAACAGTATATATTCATTTGCTTTTGGCCCTTTTTGTAAATGAATAATATGCAAAATAAATCCCCCTCCTTAACAAGATAGGATTAAAGTTTTATTCTGTTTTCATGAAAAAATTACTTGACTTTTCAAGTGATTTATGCTACAAACCATCTTGGTTAACAGGGTGGAATGTACCCTGTTTTTTTGTGCCCATAGGGAATGAACCCTATGGGCTTTTTTTTATAGGAGCCAATAATGGAAAATCAATCATTATCAACAGAATCTCAAACATCTGGAACATCAGAAAATACAACATCACCCCAAACAAATTTATTACAAGCTTACATTCAGTCACATGAATCGCAAAAACCTTCCCAATCCACAGAGGAAGTAACACGCATAGGAAAACATGATGCATCAGGCCATTGTCAACAAGTGGTTCATGTCCCTGCGCATACGCGCCAAGGGCATCCTGTAACAGCCTATGACCGACTTTGTGGGCAAAAGCATACAGCAAAAGAGGCTGCCGAAAAAAATCAAGAAGAAGCCGAAGAAAAAGAAAATAAAGAACAAAAATCAAAAAACAACGCGTCCGAAAATATGCGTGAAAAATATAATGAATTGATAAAAGAATATTGGCCTCACCTGAAAGAAAATGAGAATATGAAAGAATTTGCCTATTTAGATACAGAAGGAAATATTACAGCTGGGATGGGACTTTATATCCCCGATGAAAAATCATTTACATCTTTACCATGGCAATATCAAGGGAAAGAGGCAACTTTTGAACAAAAGGTAGCGGAATACCAACGATTAGAAACTTTCAAAAAAAGTGGACAATTTGGACAAAATTATAGAGCAGAATATTATAAACACACTAATCCTCAAAAAGAACTCACACTTTCAGAACATTTTATGATTGACAAAACAATAGAACATTTGGAGTGGGATTTAAGGCAGTTGGAAACAAAATTTCCAGAATTTGAAACTTATCCACGTTCATTACAAACGGTTTTATTAGATATGCAATATAATATGGGATATAATTTTAATGATGAAAAATGGTATTATTTCCATCAAGGATTAAGAAACAAAGATATATCTCAAATGATTGAACATGTTAATCGACCTCAGGTAGGCCAAAGTCGTAATGATTGGGCACGGGATATATTGCGCGAGATTCCAATCATAAATGGTTGGCATTAAAAATTAGAATCACTCATTCGTGTGAAGACAAAAACCCGTATAATTTATCCATTTTGTCTCATTTGGATAACGACTATATTCTTCAACAATGCGACATCCTTGATAATGGAAACGATCCGTTAAAACGTATTTAAAAATAAATGTACGCGGTTCTTTTTCTTTCAAAGTACAGGAAAAGATAACCGTTTTATTTGAATTTTCTAACAAATGGCAAGGAACATTATCAAATGGCTCGTGAGCCGTAGATATAATTTTATTTGGGGTTAAGTATGTTTCATAATCTCTTGAGATACAGGACAGCTTTTTATAGAAGAGCGGATTCACAAACCGCTCCTCTTTCGGTTGAGATGAACACCCCGCAAGAAATAAAAAAATAAGACAAAATAATTTCTTCATAATTTTATTTTAAACTTTCACGAAAGAAAACGCAAGAGTAAAATACTAGATTTATCTTTCAAAAGATGATATAAAGTATTCCATGATAAAAATAATACATGGGATTTTAAATATTACTTTTACAATAGGGTGGGGATTTTTTTACCTTTTACAATTATATTATTTAATCCCCACCCTTAAACATCATTGTGTATTTTGGGGAGAAAGTTTAAAACCTGCCGATGTAAATTATACAGTATTTACTTTTTGTATTTTTTTCTCTATTTTAATGGGGATGCTTATTCTTTATAACGAAAAAAAGTATTTTCACTTTTCTGTTCTCAAAAAGATAAAAATAACATGATTAAATGTTTTATTTTTACTTATTTGGGGATATATTTTTTATATAGGAATACGTGAAATATCTATTTATTTAGGGATCTCACAACAGGAATGTTTGTTTTGAATTTGGATATGTGATACATTATTGAATATTCAACTTGTTAGCGGTTGGCATTAAAAATTATTTTGCATACTATTTATTTGCAAAAATAGTGTTGGTTATCGTCAAAAATATGTCTTTTCAAAATATAAGTTGATAAATCTGAAAATAAGAGCATATATGATGATATCATCAATTGAAAGGATAATACATGGAAAAACAACTTAAACTCCTGTCTCAAATCATCTTGCCAACGCTCTTAACCGTATTGAAAAATAAGAAAAAATACAAAAATAGGAAAATAATCCTTGACTTTTTTGTTGTTTTATGCTATAACTTCTAGCAGTTAACGGGGCAAACTATACCCTGTTTTTTTATTGCCCATAGGGAATGAAACCTTATGGGCTTTTTTATTGTTAACTGAAAGGAAAACAAATGAAATTAAATATTATTGTTTCAGATTACACCTACATGAAAGATACATATTGCATAGCAGGTTGGAGTCCCAGTGAACAACGGATGCGTAGACTAATGCCAAATGGCCATCATTGGTCAGAAGCAGAATCAAAGAAAGTAGAAGGCCATTCATGTATTCAAGTTGAAACAATGTCAATCCCACCAAATGAAGGGCGTGATTATCCTCACAAAACAGAAGATACTTGGATTTCTGAAAATATTATACCTCTATATCATTACAATACACCCGCAGATCTTGCTTATGAATTAGAAGGCAGTTTATCAAAGAATATAGCTAGTGTTTTTTCAGGTCATCTAAAAGATAATTCATATGTTTTGCCCGAAACAAAATGTGCGTCTTTGGGGGCGATTAAAGTCCCGGCTCAAAACTTGGAATTTTATAAAGATAGTGAAAATAAGTTACGCATTAAAATTCGGGACAATGATGGAGAAAAGTATGATTTACGAGTAACGTGTCGTTATTTAAGAGATGTTCTTGATAAAATGAATGGCCTAAAAAAATTAAACGAACAACTAAAAGAAATGACTTTTGCCCATGTACGTGTAGGGCTTGCAAAACCATATTACAAACAAAATAACCATTGCTTTTTAATGTGTAATGGTGTATTCTTATATTGAGAAAGGAAGACAATGCGTCTTTATACAATTGGTTTTACTGGGAAATCTGCTAGAGAGTTTTTTACTATTTTAAAACACTCTGATGTTAAGAAAGTGATTGATGTTCGCTTGTGGCCCAATACTCAATTGTCTGGATTTTCAAAATCAGAAGATTTAGCTTTCTTTTTAAAAGTCCTATGTCATATTGAGTACGAAAACAGAAAAGAGTTTGCACCAACCGCTACACTTTTAAGAGATTATAAAGACGGGCGTGTTACTTGGGATGATTATGTTGTGCAATATGATAGCATTTGTCATGCACGTCATTTTACATTGACGCCAGATATGGATAACTGTTGTTTTTTATGTGCAGAACCGACACCTGAAAAATGCCATCGGCGATTGCTGGTGGAATATTTGGCAAAGCAAGATAAAAATGTAGAAATTATCCATTTGTAATACTGCGGTGCAAAAAGTGATACATTAGATTTGTTTTGTATGCTATTTATATGCAAAAATAGTGTTGCTTATCATCAAAAATAAGCCTTTTCAAAATATAAGTTGATAAATCTGAAAATAAGAGCATATATGGTGATATCATCAATTGAAAGGATAATACATGGAAAAACAACTTAAACTCCTGTCTCAAATCATCTTGCCAACGCTCTTAACCGTATTGAAGAATAAGAAAATCAAAAAACGCCTTATTTAGGCGCTTTTCTCTACATCCAACCTCTCACCCCATATCCATCACCAGACTTTAGGTTCGAACTAAAGACCACTTGGGAGGCTGATGTTGATTTTTATAAAACTAAAGTCTATATTAAATATAATTATAATCAGCGAGGTAATACAAAATGGCTTGGTACGCAAAAGAAATAAACATTCCAGAATTAGGATTAACAATATACCCTAAAATAAAAACAACAATAACACATTCAAAATCAATATTTGGTTGCTATAGTGCTGAAGTGTATTATAAACAAATAGTAAAAGAGAATTTAAAAGATTTTTATAAAGATTTAAGTAGTGAAAGAAAAGCTATCAATGCTTGTATTACTCTTTACCATCTAGAAGATTGGTATTGGAAGGATGATCCTATGAAGAAAGAAAAGAAGAAAGAAGTGCCTTATAGTTTAGCATTAGCGGATATAGCAAATGGTTCAAAGCATTTTGAACCTAATAGGACATATCTATCAGGCAATATAGAGGGAACAGACATTCCACCTATCCTTACTCTAAACAAAGGTGAAGAAGTAATCAAAATAGAGGATATGCTGAAAGAAATTGAAAAATATTGGGATGATAAATTAAGAGGATAATTATGGCTAAAAAACAACATAAAGATGTCATTAAAGAATTAAAAAAATACGTATTAGAAGATGATTTTTTTGCAAATTTAGAAAATATCATTTCGCGTGGCTATTACCCGGCAAATTTACCTCCTGCATTTTCTTCTAAAAGTTTTGCTTCATTTGTTTCTAATAATTATTTATCTATTATGGAAATTATAGAAAGCCTTGATAATGTAAATACAAAATTCACCAAATACTATTTGGCTCGTCCAAGGCAAATCCGTAGAGTATTAGGTTTATTAAATCCCATTAATATTATAATATTAGGTTCTCTTTTTGCTAAACACCAAAATATCCTGAGATAACTGTGCGCTTGGCGAGTGAAAATGGGAATGCTTTTTATATTTTAGGCAAATGTTTTTCGGCGATGAGGTGCGCTAACATTCCTAAAGAGGAACAAGACGAATTTTATCGCCAAGCCACCGCCAGCGACTATAATCACTTACTCATTACCTGCATGGAATGGTTTGATATAGAATAGGTCTATTTTTCTTGATTTTTTGTGAATTAAAGGATATGCTGTTAAAAATTAGGAGGAAATAGCTATGCAACCGACTTTTTTACATTCTTTTGTGACGCGTTCTCATAAAGGCGTTTATGGAATTGTTCGTAAAAACAATCAGATTTTACTGATTCGTAAAGCACGCGGTCCTTATACAGGTCTTTATGATTTACCTGGTGGAAGTCCTGAGGCTGGTGAAACCCCAGAACAAACTGTGGCTCGTGAAATCAAAGAAGAAACAAATTGTGATTTAATTTCTTGCACCAATCAGCGTGAAAAAACAATTTTCTTTTCTGGGTTTACCAAAGAAAGTGGCGAAGTTGGCTGTATGCAACACACGGGGATTTTGTTTGATGTAGAGGTAGCGGGAGAACCCACAACCCAAGGGGATGGATTGGATTCCAATGGAGCTATTTGGGTAGATATCAATACTTTATCCAGTCAAAATGCAACACCCTTTGTTTTAATGGGCTGTGGTAAGGAAGTTATCAATTTAGCCAATGAAGAGAATTACCCTGTGGATGTCGCTGTGCGTGGGGAACCTATCCCCGAAGGAAGATGTCCCATGATTGCCGGTGTTTTTTTATTTAATACCAAAGGAAATATCATTTTGCAGAAAGTCGCCCTTACCAAGAAAACAGATCCAGGCAAATGGAGTTATTCTGCTGCGGGGCATGTGGATGCAGGTGAAACTTATGAACAGGCTGCCTTACGTGAATTAAGCGAAGAAATGGGAATCAAAGCAACCAAAATAGATTTTCTTGGAAAAGATTATACTTTAAAAAATGGAAAGCCACGCGCCTTTCATCATGTATTCAAGGTGATTTCTGATGATCCGATTACTTTTGATCCGACCGAGGTAGCCGAAGTTAAAGAATGGACTATTCCGGAATTAAAAGAGCAAATAAGGATCCATCCCGAACAATTCAAAGATATTTTTGCCAAAATTTTTACGAAAACGTTTAAGTAAGGAGGAAACATGTCAGCACCAGAAAGATTTAAAGTACCCGTTGGGATTTTCATTATACTATGCCAAGATGATAAAGTTTTGTTGCAGCTGAGGCAAAATTGCTCGTTCAGTGGTTTTTGGGGGTTTGTAGGTGGTCATTTGGATGGGAATGAACAGGTTATATCGGCTGCCATTCGTGAAGCAAAAGAAGAGGTAGGTGTTGATATTCGCCCATCGGATTTGACCTTAAAGACCATTTGCCACAGCAATAAAGGTGAAGAATATTTGCAATTTTACTTTGAATGTCGTAAGTGGTCAGGTGAAATTGAAAATAAGGAGCCCCACAAATGCGAACGCTTAGAATGGCATGAATGGAATAACACACCTGAAAATAGCTGCCCCTATTTAAAGGAAGCTGTGGGTAAAATCAATGATGGGATTCCTTTTTATGAGGATACATTTTAAGGAGGTCATATGAAAATCACATTTGTTACAGGAAATATAGGAAAATGGGAAATCGGCAGGGATATCTTTACACAATATGGTTTGGAACTGGCTCAAGCCAAAATAGAAACACCCGAGATTCAATCTTTGGATGTGACAGAGGTTGCGACTTATTCGGCCCAATATGCTGCTCAAAAACTGAATACACCTGTGATTAAATCTGATGTGGGATACTACATTTCTGCGCTAGGCGGTTTCCCCGGACCTTTTATCAAATACATTAACCAAACACTTTCGGATGAGGATTTATTACGCTTGATGAAAGACATCAAAGACCGTTCTATGATTATTCGGGAATGTTTGGCCTTTGCTACCCCAGATGGATTCACGAAATGCTTGGTTCATGAACAGAAAACGAGGATTGCCGAAAAATCTGATGGGGTTGGCAGCAGCATTGATAAAGTGATGATTTTGGATGGCTTTACAAAAACCAGAGGCGCTTCTGATTCCAAAGAGGTTGCTGAATTTTGGAAAAAATTCCTTACCCTGTATCATGAAATGGCAAAATTCTTAAAAACGAAAGGATAACAAATGCAATTACCAGAACAAATAGAATCAGATCGGATTATTTTAAAACACCCAATAAAACCGACCTTTAAGTTGGCTGAGGAACTTTACGCGATTGTGGATAAATCCAGAAATACCCTGCGAGAATGGCTCCCCTGGGTGGATAAAACGAACTCTGTGGAGGATGAATTCACAGGATATCTGGTGAGTCTGAATCAAAAACATTGGGATGAAGGAAATGGTTTTGGTTATCTTATTTATCAAAAGGAGACAAATCAGATTTTAGGCGTTGTGGATTTATGCCATGTTGAGGAAAAACATCAATCCGCCGAAATCGGGTATTGGCTCTCTGATGACGCAACAGGTCATGGGTATATGCAAGAGGCTGTACGTGCATTGGAAAAAGTTGCTTTTCAGATGGGAATCAATCGCATTATTATTAAAAATGATACCCATAATTTACGCTCCGCTCATGTGGCTGAACGCTGTGGTTATGTTTTGGAAGGCGTGATGCGTCAAGATATCTGGGATGATTATCATCAGCATTTACGTGATACCAATATTTGGAGCAAGCTCAAATCCGAATGGGAGGAAGAACAAAAATGATATCGCTTAAATCAGCCCCCAGATGGTTATCTATTGCTTATGCCTTAACATCGGCATTGTTTTGCCTGCCGACATTAATGCTTTTTTATGGGTTTAAAGGTGTTGGTATGGGGGATTTTTTCTTGATTCAAGGGATATCAAATCTCACTGTATTTTTTATGGAAGTTCCAACCGGCTATATCGGTGATTTGTTTTCCAGAAAACACACTCTAATTATCGGGGTATTGTTTTGGATCTTGGGACATGTTATTTGGATTTTGGGTTCAGGATTTTTTATTATTTTACTGGGGGAATTGTTATTTGCATTAGCGATTGCTTTCATTTCCGGCACGGCGGAAGCATATTTATACGATTTATTGAAAAAACGACATAAAGAAAGTTTATTCCATAAAAAATATGCTAAAATGAAAATGTTGGATGGAATTGCTTTGATGGTTGCGACACTGAGCGGTGCTTTTATCTATCAATTTTTGGGGCCAACTATTCCGTTATACATAACAATTTTCTGTTTAATGTTAAGTGTTGTTATTTTATGGCAATTACCGGATGTTCCCGAATCCAGACGTATTGTTGATAAAGATAAAAGCAAATGGCAGGATATTTTGGATATTTCCAAATATGCTGTTAAACATCCTGAAATAAAATGGCTGATGCTTTTACCGGCGGTGTATGGGACATTAACGCTTATTTTGATGTGGGGATTACAATCCGTTATGGTATTTCATCAATTACCTGTATTTGTTTTTAGTTTGATTTTAGGGACAAACGCATTGATGAGAACTTTTTGGTCGGGCGTTTCCGGTCGGATATTGGAAAAAATAAACCTTTCCGGAACCATAAAATTACAAAGTTTAATAATCATCATTTCCTCTTTGGGGGCATGTATATCGGCCTATGTTCCGTTATGGGGTGTTTATATGTGTTTGGGTTTGATGATTGTCGGATCAGCATCCAGTTCTTTATCCAGTATCACAACGTCTGTTTTGGTCAATCATAGGATTCAATCCGATGAACGGGCGACAATTTTATCGGTTAAATCAATGCTGGCAAAAGCTTTTCATGGGGTGGGACTTATCTGCCTGAAACCCTTGTTTGACGGAATAGGTGTCGGACCAACCTTTATGGTATCAAGCCTACTTTTAATTCCGATATTGGTTTGTGCCAAGCATTTGTATAGGATGAATTTAAGGATAATGAAAGGGGACTGATATGCTGATACTGAACATTAACGGGCCGATGAATTCCGGAAAAACGACGGTTTCTAAGATTTTGGTGAACTTGTTGCCCAAAGCCACTTTTATTGAAGTGGATGAACTGATGAGCGACGAAGAACAAGAAAAACTCGGCTTATCCTTAAAAGAAGGGTGGGCAGAACGAAAAAAACGACTGAATGAAAAGTTATTGGCATTAAAAGAAGGTGAAGAGTTTGAAACCGTTATCTTCGCTTATCCGATTTCAGAAGAAAGTTATCAAAAATGGTCTGCTCTAGCCGATGAAAACACTCGATTTTTGAACATTACCCTTGCACCGAGTTTGGAAGAATGTTTGAAAAATCGTGGTACGCGAGAACTGGATGATTGGGAAAGAAATCGCATTCGGCAAATGTATGAAGAAGGCTATCAAAATCGTTCGTATTCTGATTTTATTATCAATAATGATAACCAAACACCCAAAGAAACTGCTGAGATTATTAAAGGATTTATTGAACACGCGCTTTCCCCAAAACAGCAGTGGCTACATTTAGTTGAAAAGCGTTGGCCGGCCCTTTTGAACGGAGAAAAAACTTCCACTTTTCGTCTAAATGAAGGCTTTATTCATAAAGGTTTTTTAGTCTATAAAGACTATCCAAACGAACAGTTGGCCGAGGTTGTTTATGTGACACATGTGTATTATGTGCCTTTGCGTCAAGCTAACGAAATTGATGGATATGATGAGCATACACCGGATATGGAAACGGCCTTAAAACAAATGAAAGTACACTATCCGGAAATTACATTAGATACGCCCATTTTATTTGCTCAGCACTTAGGAGTTCCCAAAACAAAGAAACTTTATCCCAATCAAGTAGAGGAGATTTTGAAGAATGCCTAAAATTTATATTTCGGGTGGACCGGGGAGTGGCAAAACCACCTATGCCAAAAAATTATCGCAAGAATTAAATATACTTTGTTTTAATTTAGATGAGGTTAAGTGGATTAATCGCCCGAATGCATTTAATCTGCGTCGTCCCAAAGAAGAAAGATTAGCCTTGTTAAACCAAATCCTATCTGAAAATCAAAATTGGATTTTAGAAGGTGTTTATTTTCAAGATTGGATTATACCCGTTATTGAACAAGCCGATAAAGTCATAATTTTAAAACCGCCCCGCCGACTAAGGCTGTATCGAATAATAAAACGTTCTATCCGCCGAATGTTTCATATTGAGCCTAAAAAGCACCGTGAAAATCCGATTACGCTTTTTCGTCTTTTACGGTGGAGTCATGAATACGAAAAGAAATACTTGCCCATTTTATTAGAGAAAGCAAAAAAAGAAAACAAACCTGTTGAAATGATAGAGAGCATTTAATTTTTTGACTTTCTTTTTTAGATGTTTTATAATTTAGTCTAAACGGAGGAAGTGATGTCTGAACGGGTCAAATTTAATGCTAGTGTCAGTTTTATTTTGGAGAAAGACGATAAAATCTTGTTGTTCTATCGGACGGACGGTTATTTCAAAGACGGATGGTGGGTATTGCCGGCCGGCCATATAGAAGAAAATGAAACCGCCACCCAAGCCGTTGTCCGTGAAGCCAAAGAAGAACTGGGCATAGATGTCGATGTTAAAGATGTTGCGTTCGTTCACATCGTTCATAATCTAGTCGGTGAAAACAAAAGAATGGATTTCTATTTTTGCATTAAAAACTTTAAGGGGGAAATTCAAAATTTAGAACCAACCAAATGTGCAGATATGCAATTTTTTAACAAGGATACTTTACCACCGATTGAAAAAATTGCACCGACAACTTTACAGGCCATGAAAAATATTTGGAATAAAAAACATTATTCGGAAAGGTGTTAGAGATGATGCAAAAAACTAAATTATCGGTTTGTGGGGTGATTATTCATAAAGATCGTTTCTTGATAGTCAAGCGTTCTGAAAACGATGATTTTTTACCTAATTATTGGGAATTCCCTGGTGGTGGTGTAGAAACATCTGAAAACTTAGAAGATGCTTTAATCCGTGAATTAAAAGAAGAAATTGGTATTGACCTTACCCACAATCCAAAGAAACTGATAGGGGTTTCCGAAGAATTTATGGATAAAGGTAAAACCGAACGATATCTGCAACTAAATTATAAAATAGAATTGTCAAACGAACCTAAAATTACTTTAAGCCCTGAACACAAAGTCTACGATTGGGCAACTGAGGATGATCCTAGATTGGACGGTTTTTTAAAAGAAATTGTAAAACAATGGGAGATTCATAAATGACAGTTCCCGTGTGTTACTTTATTTGTGGATTTTTAGGGGCTGGAAAAACAACTTAAGCAAACTTGCTCCAACCAACATTTTACGATTAAAGAATACGCAAAGTCCCATGATATCCATGTGGATAAATGGGTTGAAGAGACAATTTCCTCACGAAAACCGTTGGAAAAGCGTGAACTCGGTATGCTTTTGAATAAAATGGAAAAAGGAAGTCAGCTGATTGTGACAGAAATCAGCCGACTTGCAAGGAATCTCTATGAATTGGCAGGAATCTTACAAGATGCTATCAAAAAAGAGATTATTGTTATCAGTATCAAGGAAAATTACCAATTCAAAAATGATATTCAGTCCAAGATAATGGCTTATACTTTCGGTCTTGCAGCAGAAATTGAAAGGGATTTAATCTCAACCCGCACTAAAATGTCGCTGGATAAGCTTAAAAAGCAAAATGTTAAACTTGGTAGACCTCTTGGGGCTCAAGCAAAATGCCTAAAACTTTCAAAGAATCGCAAGAAAATCAAAGAGCTTTTGGATAAGGGTTTCAGCCAGGCTAAAATCTCCAAAATTCTTGGTGTTCATCCTATCACTATGTGTAGATATTTGAAAAGGGTTGATTTAGAATAATTTTTGATTTATCCTATCTGATAGGAGATATCAAATGTGGGTTAGTCGTAAAGATTTTCAAGAACTTCAAAATAAAGTAAAAACCTTAAATGAGGAATTACAGAGGTTGTCCACGCTCGCTTAAAAGATGAAGGGGAGCATTTGGGTCGTCCTTATGGATTCAGTTATCGCAAACTTCGCAGAAAGCATACCAAAATTAAAGAACTTTTGGACAAAGGTGTTTCAAAATCCCAGATTGCTAAATTGATGGGCTGCTCTTGGACAACCTTGCACCGATATATCGGGGAACAAATAGGGACATAAGGTTTAATTTTGCTCCAAAATCGTAAGAAATTGTTGCGACTCCTTAATGAAGGTATCCCCAAGTCCCAAATTGCCAAGATTTTAAATGTGGATAGGAGCACTCTGTATGCATTTTTGAAAAATTACACTGAATAGCTTAACTGTTCTAACTTTTCATACTTTTTTTCAAATAACTCTTTCCCTTTAGTATTAAACCATGAAATAAAATTATCTCTTTGAACTATATCATCCATATGACCTAATTCAATATAAAAATCTTTTTTATCTGTGTGGATGCGTATGATATCCTGTATTTCAGCATTTTTAACGAAATAGCACAAAAAGTACTCTTCTTCCTTTTGGAATAAAATTCCAACAGATTTATCGGAAAAAATTTTATTAATCGGTTTGGTTAATTCTTCATCATCAATTTCGTAATTTAAATTCCACATATATATCTCCTTGTTGTGGTATAACACTATTTTATCAAAATGAAACATGGGTTGTCAAATTGGGCAGACCTCTTGGGGCAGAATCAAAGTATTTAAAGTTATCCAAGAACCGCAAGAAAATAAAGGAATTGCTGGATAAAGGTCTCAGTCAAGCCAAGATTGCCAAAATCCTAAACGTCCATCCAACCACAATGTGCAGGTATCTGAAGAAGGTGGATATAAATGGGGAAACATAATCACGTTCTCAAAGCTGTTATCTCTAATTATGACCATTTTAATTACTGTCATGAAAAAGATTGAAAGGTCTGTCCGTACATCCACTTAAAAATCTCTGTATTCTTTATTTTAAACTCCAAACAAGTCTTTTCAAATTCTTCTTGGTTGAAGGAGTTTGGGTGATTGGCTAAATACATTGCCATACGGATAACACCACCATGAGTCACAATCAAAGTGTTTTCTTTTGTATCTAGTTCATCAAAAAAGGATTTTACTCTTTTATAAACCTCTGCAAGTGATTCAGCATGGATTTTATGTGGATTATGGTTCAAAAGGTCCCAAGATTCATTAGATATATCTTTTACGACAACCCCCTGTAAATCACCAAAATTCAACTCTCTTAATCTGGAATCATAGCTGATTGGAAGGGATAAAAACCCATTGATAATGTTAGCAGTTTCTTTTGCCCGTGATAAATCAGAGGCGATAATTCTGTCTATTTTAACAGAATTGAGCTTTTTACCACATTCCATAGCTTCTTTTTTACCTGTTTCATTTAAAGGTATATCTAACTGCCCCTGTGTCCGACGTTCAACATTCCAATCCGTTTGTCCATGTCTTACAAAATAAATCATTATCTTTCCACTCTAACTATGCGTGAATCATGTAGCTAGTCTATCCAAATTAAATATTAAATTGCTATAATTTTTTCAAAATCTGAAGGGCTATACATTTCATTTGAAGTTTTGGGGATTATCTCTCCTTTTTTAAATAGGTAATAATCCTTACTTCCTATGACAGACACCTTATTATTATTAATATATAATGTACATTCTTCTGGCAACGCTATAACTGTTGCTTTGTATGATAATTCTTTATAACGTAACTCTGCCTTAAGTGTTCTTTCAGGATTTTTATTTGTGTAATGTGCCCCTAGATAACATCCAAAAGCCATATTAAATGTTTTAGAATCTTGAAGATTCACTTCATTTGGATCTCCACAAGAATCAATAGAAACTCCGAATAAAATAGCTCCTGCACTCCCTCCAAAAATATTTCCACCATTTTGTACATAATCTTTTATCTGGTTATAAGCAGAAGAATCTTTTAGTTCTTTCAATAGTTTGTATGTATTACCGCCACCTATAAAAATTGCGGAATAATCATTTAAATTCTTTTTTGTGATTTCATTTGCTGATTCTACCATGTCAATTCTCGGAAAGTTAAATTGGGCTAATTCTTCCAATATCCATGTAAAACAGCTAGGGTATCTCTCATTTTGCATCGCAAAAGGTATTATCATCGTCAAAGCATTTTAATTGAAGGGTAAAATCTTTCCTATTAGCATAATTTTCTTTAAAAATTCTTAATAAATTAACTAAAGGCTTTTCTTTTAATTTTAAACTATGGTCATGACTTACACTTAATCGTATTGACAATCTTGTCTTTGTTTCTCGTGCATTAAGGGCTGAATCCAGTGCTCTGATATATTCTTTTGCCTTTTCTTCGCTGTAAGCCCAAATTCCACTCGTAACTAATATGATTCTATCAACTTTAATTCTTTTGATACTTTCTAAAATTGCTTCTTTTTCTAGAAAAGGTTCCCCACCGCCAGATATTTGCAAATATCCCAAATTTGCTTGGTTCGCAAAAGTAATAAATTTCTCCAATCCCTCTTTATTAAAATGTCTCTCAATATTATCTGTTTTTTCAGGGTTAGGAGAATTAAAAAAGCAAAAGGGGCATCCGACTCCACAATATGAAGTAAAGAATACACAAATTAACGATTTTCCCGAAAAATCTAGGTTACTTCTTATGACTATGTTTGGATTTTCTAAAATCAAATTCCGAACATATTGAGGATTATCAAAGATATTTGTTTTTTCAATGTATTCAGTCATTAGAACCTCCTTCATATTTCTAAAGTTTTTGGTTTAAGTAGTATTAATGGTTTTTGTCCAGTTGCTTCTTGAATTAATTTCATTCCACATAGTTCTTCAATGGTTCGTGAATCATTAAGATGTGGATTTTCCTTATTAATTAATAACTTCCTATTTGTTTCTACTTCAGCATTCATAATACGTAAAGTTTGTTCCAGGGGTATGGTTGGTTGTATAAATTTTCCATAATACTGGTAATAGTACTTGACCATTCGGGCGATATTTCTATCGTCTCCTATTTCTATAACTTCTCGTAGCAAACTGCGAACTTTGCTTCCAACGCCTTTGGAGGCAGGCAATACTCCCGACATCGTCATTAAGGTTGCTGTTCTAACTCTATCATTTTTCTTTTTATCTCCGTATAGCACTTCATAATTGGGTATTAATGGAGTATAAAAGTTTTCTTTTCCATTGGCACACCATAAAAGTCTTTCATAACTAGACCCAAAGTCAGAAACTAAAAACTCTTTCCCTTTGTTTTGGACTTGGAATAAATTAGCAACCCCAATATCCAACCCCTTATAAGTGAACTTTATTTTCATGCCATTATTAAATTTAGCTCCATTATAATCTCTATCATCTTTGATTTTTTTCAGTTTTAATTGTAATCCACTTGTATGCAGAGATAAACTTGAAAAAATACTAATCCAATTATCAAGTCGTTCTAAATATTCATCCATGGATGTGTTTATATCAACTGTTGCAATATTAACGAATGAGCTTAAAAAACCATCTTCTTTACCGCATTTATCAAGGCTATTAAATCTAGTGACTGGCTGAAAGGAATAGAACGAACGGTGTTCGTTTTGATCGTTTTTTAAGTATTCGTTAGCTATTTGTAACCCCGCAACAATTAAATCTGTATCATGATTTTATCCATTTGCATGCCATTTTTAGGTGACCTAAGGTTACCTTGCCAACGCTTGCGTGCCGCAACAGAATTTCGCTCGCACTTTTCTTGATACTTTTGAATACTGATATCTAATAAACCGGAAATCATTTTCCAAGCAAAAAAGCACCTTTCAGGCAATTGACTTTCCTCAATGGGATTTTGATTGATCAGTTTCAAAATACAAGTAAATAAGTATCCCCGTTCTTCCATGCTCATGAATTGAATAAAATTCCACCAATCTCCATGAATAACGAGAGATTTAGGGTAATGTTTTAATTTATCCATTTAAAAACTCCTTATTGTTAGATTAAATTTTTGGAAAACCGAATAGTTTTCTTTGTTCGGGCCAACTGGCCGGGATAGAGGCCCTGAGCAATTCTCGGGCGGTCATTGTTTTGGGTTGAGCTCCCCGTAAAATGGCATCAATAATATCCGGTGCCAAAAAGGTGAGCCGAATTTGCGCCCCGATATAGGCCGGATCCTGATGGTATATTTCGGCCAGTTCATGCAAGTTTAAGTTCTTGGCTTCCTGGGTTTCGCGATAGGTAAAACCGTTGGCCAAAATCTTAATGAGGTAACGGTCCTCTTTTTTGGATGGCTTTTTATCAGAGGTTAAATACAGCATATCCGATACGGCTTCGGGCAAGTGAATTTCTTTGGTCCCGCGGTAGGTAATCAGGTCAATGGGAACCGTTGATTCCATCTGTTCCGGTTTTAATTCATTGGGTTTTAAACTGGCTTTCAGGCGTTTGTCCATCAGGTGAATGGCTAGAGGTTTCCAGACCACAATAATTTTATCGGAGAAAATAGTCACCCCTTGAACCAGAAGGCCGACTATTTTTTTCTTTTGTGTACCGGTCAATTGCTGAAAAACAGAATCAATTTCACGCATTGCATAAAAGACTTCGCTTTCTTTCAAGTTCGCTTGCACTTGGCAAGTTTCCTGGGCCAGCGCCTGCAACATATACGGGGATTTAATCAGCGGATTTAGCAGGTCCATCACCAAATTATCCAACAGGTGCATGGGGACTGCATTGAGCCGACATGAATGAGGTCCGTATTTTTTATGGGTATTATCGGTATAATAATAGTATCGTTTGTCCTTTTTCAAAGAATACCTGGGATACAGTTTGCACCCGCAACACCCGCAAGACAAAATCCCGCGGAGTAATCCGTTTTCCTCGTTTTTACTGACCGGTTTTAACCGCCGCCGCCGTATTTTTTGTGTATTTGATTTGAATAGGTTTTGAGCGGATTCAAATGTTTCTTTATCAATAATCGGTTGATGTTGGCCCGGGAAAGAAGTCCCTTTATGCGTAATCTCGCCGATATAAACACGATTGTTGAGCATACTCCTTAAAAAGGTCCAGCCGGGAACTTTCCCCCGAAAGGTGCAATTTTCCCGTAGCAGGGCGTGCCCCACCATGGATAAATTACCGGATGATAAAAACAGTTCATAAACGTGCTTGACCTTTTCGGCATCTTCCGGCACAACCACCAGTTTTTTATTTTCACCTTTATAACCAAACGGGGGAACGCCGCCGACCCACATACCCTTTTTCTTGGAGGCCAGAATCTTATCGCGGATGCGTTCTCCACTGATTTCCCGTTCAAACTGTGCAAAAGAAAGAAGCACATTCAACATCAATCGCCCCATGCTATCCGCCGTATTGATATTTTGTGTCACCGATACAAAAGAGCAGTGGTGTTTATCAAAAATTTCAATCATCTTGGAAAAATCCAAAAGAGATCTGGTCAACCGGTCAATTTTATAAATAACCACCATATCCACTTTATTCGCTTGAATATCGGCCAGTAATTCTTGAAAAGCCGGGCGGTTCATATTACCGCCGGAATAACCACCGTCATCATAATGTTTGTCTATCAATTCCCATCCTTGATGACGTTGTGCCTTGATATAATTTTCCCCGGCTTCCCGTTGAGCTTCCAGGGTATTAAATTGTTTTTCTAATCCTTCGTCTGTTGATTTACGTGTATAGATTGCACATCTCATTATCCAACTCCAAAAAAGCGTTTTCCCGAGGTGCGTATGCCTGTGATATGATGGGCAGCTGATGATAAACTGGTGTAATAGGTGCCGTCCATATCTACGCCCCTTTCCAAAATAGTGACACGATAGTCCGTCCCTTTATAGGTGCGGACTATCACTGTTCCCACCGGATATAAACTTTTCTTGCGTTGTTGTTTTTCAAAGAGTTTCTTTATCAGACTTTTTGTCTTTACGGATAATCCCCCATGGCGTAATTCTTGCAAACGGTAAGAAACGCGCAAGATGTAAAACTCTTTATTGCCAATGCGGGTTTCTTGATTATACAGTTGCATATAGTACTGTTTCAGGACATGAAAAGGCAAATCCGGCACAGTACTAATATCAATGTTTAAGTCAAGATTTGTATCAACCATAGCGACTCCTTGTGAACACAATAACGCTCTTTTTACAATTTATATCCAGTTAATTCTGATGATTTTCGGCACTTTCTGCCCCCTGATTGAAAACTTTTAACAAAGTAGGGAGTATGACCAGCGCCAATTCATGTAACGGATTGTTCATGGACTACCTCTTATCAAAAGTGATTGCTGTTTTTTCGGCTGATTCCACCCAAGCATCTAAATCCGCTACATCATAAAAACTATGACCGCGTACTTTTCTGAACTTGGGGCCGGAACCGTCCACTCGATATTTTTGCAAGGTGCGTTGGGCTAACCCCAGATAGGTGGCGGCATCTTTTGTTGTGTAAAAGCGTTGCGTTACTTTTCTTTTTTCCATCTTTTATTTCTCCTTGAATTTATTGTTGACATTGCTCGCCTTATGCGAACAAGGGGAAAATAAAGCTTAAAAAGAAGAATAAACATTGAGATTTTTTTGAAAAAACTAGCATTTTTCAAAAAATCCCAGTCTGCGAAAAAAAGTGTTGAGTACAAAAAACTTGTTCCTGTTCCCCTTGAAAAATATTGCCTTTTTATCGCCTTTTGACTATATCTTTGGATATAGGAGTATCTGATGAAGAAATTTTACAGGAATTTATTTCAAGTATATTTATTTATGGCCCGGGCTTTATTTCCGAAAAATTCTGCCCTGCAACGCGAATTTTTACTGATAAAGGTCTCAGGCCTTGAAAAGGAAATGCCCGAAGTTTTTGAAAAATTGGGTGGGGTTGCACTTTTACGCCTTTGCCGTTCTGCCAAAGAGATGAAAAAATTACAAGAGCATATTCAAACAACCGATTGGGCTTATGTCATGCGGATGTTAAAGACAATGCAGTCCATGCAACAGGATCCCAAATTGGCTGGTAAAGTCAGCCTCAACAAAGCGGCGTTTGTTTTGGATCAAAACATCAAAGAGGGAAAATCTAAAGATTCCCAAAAGAATAATGCCCCCCGTTATAAAGATATCTGGCGTCAATATCGGGGTGTGGCTCACCTGATAGAGGCCCTTCAGATTATGAAAATGCAGTATCTGGAATTGACAGGGGATCCTATCCCTTTTGAAGCCTTTTTGGCGTTGGCGCTGGACCACCTTAATTTGGCCGCCTATCAACAGGGGGAAGAGCTGAAGAAAATGCACGAAGGGCATACCAAAAAGCCCATTGTGCCGGCGGATGAATTTTTTGCGATAGAAAAACCAAAGCTGGCCGAAGATGAATTAGCCACTGCCTTGGTGAAAGAGTGTCTTTTGACAGACCCGTCACTCAGTAAGAAAATCAGTAAATACCGCGCCCCGGTCTTTGACTATGGACATTTTGACATTCCAAGTGATAATTAAAATTGCTTAGCTGATGTCATATTTTATCTATTTTGTAAAAAAATGCTTGATTTTCTCCTAAAACTCTAATATAATTGGAGTAATAGGAGAAAATATGATATATTCTTTTGACGATTTAAAAACAAAATATAGTAATTACGCCAAAATTTACGATAAAATACGATATGAAGTAAAGGCAGGCCGCTTGATACCTATTGCACGTGAATTATATGAAACCGATCCTACGACCGATGGACAATATCTGGCCGGACGTATTTTCGGACCGTCGTATTTATCTTTTGATTATGCACTGTATGTTTATTCCCTCATTCCGGAAACTGTTTATAAGACATATACATCTGCCACATTTAACAAGCGCAGAAAAAAGAAGTATCAAAATAATTTTGGTTTGTTTACATACAGGGATGTTCCGGCAGAAATATACCCTCTTGCCGTATTAATTCATGAGGAGAATGGCTATTCTTACCAAATTGCAACGCCCGAAAAGGCATTATGCGATAAATTATACACTTTACCGCCCATCAAGAATTTGACAGAATTAAAGGAACTTTTGTTTGAAGATTTGCGGATAGATGAAGGAGAGTTCGCCAAGCTTAATAAGGAAGTATTAGAAAAAATAGCTCCTCTTTATCATTCAACCAATCTTCACATGCTTAGTAAGCTGATTAGGAGAACTTTATAATGCAAACCATTTTAACCCAGATGTTGGAACAATATCAAACAAAAACTCTGACGGAAAAGAAAAACGCTATAAAGGAGGTTGTCCAAGAGATTGCCTTATGCGGGTTATCTCGAGCCGATTTCTTTAAACATGTTGCATTTTATGGCGGTACAGCATTGCGTATTTTTTATGGCCTCGATCGTTTTTCTGAAGATCTGGATTTTTCGCTTATATCTCCAAATCCGGATTTTGATTTAAAACCATATTTTAATGGGCTGGAAACAGAACTGGCTTCAGTCGGCTTAAAATTTTCCATAGAAGAAAAAATAAAGTCCGTTGATTCTGACATTAAATCAGCCTTTTTAAAGGGAAATACAAAAGAACATATTGTCAGTATTTATGGCTTGCAGGACATCAATATTAACCCTAGTGAGATAATCAAAATAAAGTTTGAGATTGATACCAATCCTCCGGCCTTTGCCTCCTTTGAGAATAAATACCGATTACTGCCGTCACCATATCAAGTTAAACTTTATGATATGCCGTCATTATTTGCCGGTAAGGTTCATGCAGTTATTTGTCGGACTTGGAAAAATCGTGTTAAAGGGCGTGATTTATATGACTATATATTTTACCTGTCGCACCGATCAAAAATAAATTTACCCCATTTAAAAGCAAGACTTGTAGATTCTGGTGTTTTAAAGGACGATGATACATTTACGATAGAAACTTTAAGAACGATGTTAAATGAACGTTTTGAAGCTATTGATTACGAAAGTGCAAAACAGGATGTATTACCGTTTATTACCGATGCGAATAAATTGGATCTATGGAGTAAGGAGTTTTTCATAGATATTAGTAAAAATCTTGCGGATAAATGATCAATAACAAATAAAGATTTACTTCTAATATCCGGTCTTTGACTATGGGCATTTTGACATTCCAAGCGATAATTAAAATTACCTAGCGGACAAAGATACGAAATGGAAAAGGCGCAAAGTTATGCCTTTTTTATGGATTACCTAGCAAAGCCAAGGTTGGGTTAGTTCATCTGCTCAAATAGCACTTTTGCTTTCTTTCCCAAAAAAATGCGAATGAATTGTGGTAAATGCGCATTTTCAAATGAATGCGTGAATTCATCACAAGAGCCTTTATAACGGGCCTCTATCCCCCTTATTTTAGACACGAAAAAAGCCCGTTTCAAACGGGCTGAATCTTAAATTGGTGGAGGTAAGGAGGGTCGAACTCCTGACCTTTGCAATGCCATTGCAACGCTCTACCAACTGAGCTATACCCCCAAAGGTCACAGCCCCTATTATACACAAATTGAATTAAAAAGCAAGTAAAAAATGAAAAAAATTATTTTTCTGCTTCATCCAAGGTGATAATTTCATAGGCACTGTGGTCCGCCATCAGCTCACGCAACAGCTGATTCACATGGCGATGGCCCGATTTTTCACCGCGGAAAACACCAATAACGGGCATCCCCGTTTGATACAAATCACCTACGGCATCCAACAACTTATGCGCCACAAATTCGTGCGGATCACGTAGCCCTTCCGGATTCATCACGCCTTCTTTTTCAACCCCAATCACGTTTTCCAAACTGGCGCCTCTGGCCAATCCCATGGCACGCAATTTTTCCACGTCGGCAACAAAACCGAACGTCCGAGCTTTGGCAACCAACATTTTGAAATTTTCCGCAGTTAAATCCAAAGATTCTTCTTGGCGTCCGATGACCTGACTTTCCGGAAAATCAATCATAAAAGACATTTTTAACCCTTTTTGAGCGGGCTTTAATTCAACAAAAGCATCCCCTTCCGTTACTTTAACGGGCTTTAAAACGCGTAAAGCCTTTTGGGGCGCTTCTTGTTCCACCAACCCGGCGCATTCAATCAAAGTCACGAAATCTTGGGCAGACCCGTCCATCAACGGGACTTCCGGTCCGTCCAGCTCAACCCGTAAATTGGATACGCCCAACGCGTGCAAAGCCCCCATAAAGTGCTCTATTGTAGAAACAACCGCACCGGCTTTATTCCCGATGCACGTATTTAAACGGGTATCCACGACATTCAAATAAGTGGCCGGGATAATATTGTTTTTATCGGTAATATCCGTTCTGACAAAGACAATGCCCGAACCGACGGGGGCCGGCTTTAAAATCATGGTTGTTTTTTGTCCGCGATGAAGACCGACCCCGACGCACGGAATCTCGGCTTTAATTGTTTTTTCGGCGTATTTATATGTTTCTGACATAAGCATCTCCTTTGTTTTAATGAATAACATCATAATATGTTTTTTTGTTTTAATCAAGAATTATTTCTGCTAAGCCCTTAAAAGGTATTTAAAAAATTCGTTTGACTTTCGGAAAATATTTTCTTAAGATGGATTTTATGAAATTAAAAGAAACATTGCGAAAAGCTTCCCGCAGCACCCGATTTTTCCATCGGCAAGCGTATCGTCGTTTGGGCTTGTGGCATCTGCATAAACAGATTGATATTTCTTTGGCGTTGATGCTTTTGCTCTGTATTATCAGTTTTCCGATTTTGATGAAATGCTCGTTTAAAAGTTTACCCACCCAGACGGAACCCGAAATTTTGGAAACGCTGTCAGAGGAATTGACGCCGATTACTGAAACAGAAGAAGTGCACGAAGATTTGGGCGATGCCCCAGTTGAAACGGAAGTGCATACGTCTTTAAACGAACTGGAAAAGCGGGTTCAGCTGGGTGAATTAAAAATGCAAATGCGCGCTTTGCAAAAAGGGGAAAGTTTACTTACCGTTTTAAGTCAGGAAAAAGTCCCGGCCGCAGAGCGAATGAGCATTGTGGATTCGTTAGAACTGCTGATCAATTTAAAAAGCCTGAAGCCCGGTATGAATATGATGTTGTTCAAAGACGGGGAAAATTTGGTGGGCCTTTCTTTGGCTGTGAAAGATGGGGAAAGTATCTCTGTTTTAAAGGAAACAGACGGCACGTGGACACCGTTTTCCCATACGGGCCGTGTTGAAACAAAGATAATTCGTTGGGAAGGGGCCGTGGAACGCACGTTTTCCGGTTCGGCCAAAAAGGCGGGGGTTCCTGAAGGTTTGGTCAGCCAAATTATCAACGCTTTGGAGGGTGAAGTTGATTTTTCATCCGAGATAAAAGCAGGGGCTACCTTTGATGTGATTGCCGAATATAAAGAAACAGAAGGTGGTTTGGAAGTGGGCTCCAAACAGTTGGTTTACATAGGTTTATCCAATGGGAAAAAGGATATTCATCGCTATGCCTATACCTCTAAAAACGGTTCAAGCGGGTTTTATGATGCCAAAGGTAGAAGTGTCAGTAAGCAAATTATGAAGCGTCCATTAAAGGCTAAAGCCCGTGTTTCTTCCCCGTTTGGTGTGCGTTTCCATCCAATTTTAAAATATAAAATTTTCCATAAGGGGGTGGATTTGGCGGCGCCGATGAATACGCCGATTATGGCTGCCGCTGATGGTAAAATAGATTTATTGGGTCGCAAAGGCGGCTATGGTAAATATATCAGCATTGTCCATGCAAACGGTTGGAAAACGGCCTATGCGCATATGAACGGCTACCGTAAAGATTTAAAAGTCGGCTCCTTTGTCAAACGTGGGGAAGTCATTGGTTATGTGGGCAGCACGGGGCGTTCCACAGGGCCGCATTTACATTTTGAAGTCATCAAGAATAAAAAAGTGGTGGCTCCCTTTGGAAAAAATGTCATTCAGGGAAATCAACTGACGGACTTTGCTTTGGAACAATTCCAATCATGGGCTGAAACAATTCATCCGGATTTCAAACAACACTTGGCCGGCAAAATTCCGCCCGTTCCGATGCCCAAACCGTTTTAATTGGCGGGGGCAGGGGGCATCATTTCTGATAAAGAATTCTTTTCTTCGGTTGTTTCTTCTATCAATCCCGGTTCATCGCGGAATTTTTCGCCCCATTCGTCAATCAGTTGATGAGCCATTTCTTCTATTTTTGGGGCAGAAAAATCTTCTTCTTGTAAGGCAGCAGCAAATTTTTCTTTTAATTTCCAGCAATCGGAATTGGTAGTGAAAACAAAAAATAAATTAGAATCCAATAAAACCTGAAAAGAAGAAACAATGTCCTCATTCAGTTTATAACGTCTGAGTTCGGCTTCCACGGCGTAAGGGCTGCCAATCAGGTAATCGGCTTCCCCATTCATCAGCATTTCAAAAGCACGTTTGGCGCTTGAAACCTGTGTTAAATCAACTCCTCTGGGCAGCTTTTGATGCATTAAAGGATAGATGTTTTCTTCGCGTCTGACAATCCCTTTCCACCCATCCAAGTCGGTCAAAGAAGTGATAGGAATTTCTTTGCCTTTTTTAAAATAAACCGTGAAAACGTTTCTGAAATATCCCGGTGTTAAAATAGTTGTCCCGGTTCCCAAATCCTGGGGGCGATAGTAGGCAGCCAATAATAAGTCAATATCTCCTCTTTTTAGGGCAGCAATGGCTCGGTTATAGGACAAAAACCCCGTGCTTTTATAGGAAATGCCCAATTTATCACGCAATTTATCCAACACCAAACGCCCCAAGCCATAGCTTTCTAAATCCTTGGAGGATCTTTCATCGTGGCGTTCCACCCACCCAAAGGGCGGATTCCCGATCATTCCGGCCACAATCAATGGGCGGGTATAGCCACATCCTTGACTGTCTATTTGGCCGATATGGGGGGATTTTTCCGGTTCTTGCACCTCTACGACGCTTTGCGCCAAAACAACGCCAGAAACAGTTAAAATGAAAGCAGATAAAAAAGTTTTGAATAAATTCATTGAACGTCTCCTTTTTTCTTACTTTACTTCCTTTTTTTAAAAAACGCAACTTTCTTTTTCAAGACGAAAAAACAGATTTCATTTTCTTTTGGATGGCCTATTTAAAAATAAACACAAGGAGTGAGAATGAAAAAAATATTACTTTTACTTTTCTTTTTTAGTTTTTCGGTTCAAGCAGCCGAAGGAACATCGGGCAATAAAAATGCTTTAAAGCGCCAAGAAGCCGCTGAAAAAAGGGGGCTTCTTCGGGAATTGGAAAAAGGCCCTCAAAAATATGCTGAATTTAAAAGGTGGTTGAACAATCAATTTGGACTTTCCTATACCTTGGACGCTTCTTTTTTGCCCCAACGCGGTGCACCCTCGGGATCTAAAACCTCCACCCAAACCCAATATTATGGCACGATTACAGGCCGTCTGTTTCATTCTGATCTTATCGGCAGTGGCCAAGCAACGTTTGCTTATACGGCTGTGCGCTATTGGGGAATCAGCGGCAGCAATCTGGCTTCCCGTATAGGTGTCATACTTCCTCAAAACGACTATAGCTCTAACGGAAATTATTTTAATCAGCTTTCTTATACCCACACTTTACCGGGCAAAATGAATTGGCTTTCCTTTACGTTGGGGCAATTTCCGATGTATGACTTTGATGGGGGAGATTATAATGCCAATCAGCAAATCAACTTTTTAAACTATGCCTTATCTCAAAATGGCTCTTCTGCTTATTCCACGGCCAGTTTAGGGGGCTATTTCACGGCTGCTTTTAATCAAGAATGGTCTTTTACGGCGGGGGCGCAAAATGCCAATAACATAACAGGTGAAACCATCAGCTGGAACAAATTTAAAAAGGGTAAGTGGACCTCCTTTGTTGCAGCCACCTATTCGCCCATTTTATGGGGACTTCCTGGGGAATACAGCCTGATGCTTTATCATCAACCCTCTACCAGCGCTCAACCCTATAATACCCGTGGCTGGAGCTTGAATTTACAGCAAAATATCACCCAAAAGATAGCTTTATTCGGGCGTATCAACGGGGCTACCCGAACGCCGGAAACAGCCAGTCAATCCTATGTGCTGGGGGCGGTTTATAATAATCCTTTTCATCGCAATAGTTTGGACCAAATCGGATTAGCCGCTGCTATCAATAAACTGAATCGCTCTGTGAATGGCGCAGGGACACGTTCTTGGGAAAATGTTTTGGAGGGCTATTACGCATTTGGGATTTCAAATTTTATGACGCTAACACCGGATGTGCAATTTTACCTGCATCCAGGCGCCAATCCCAATCATTCTACGGCGACGGTCCTCAGCTTGCGCGCTACTTTAATGTTTTAAGGAGGTTCTCTTTTAAAAAAATCAATTAAAAATCAAAGGAACGTTAGAATTTAGTAGTTTATATAGCATATCTTTT
>JBJEXE010000063.1:0-26599 GCA_051885475.1 Alphaproteobacteria bacterium
AAAATATGATGGCTATCGCGTCCCTTAAAACGCACTAATTTTGTTTCGATGCTGGGGCAATAACGCGGCCCCACTGACTGAATTTGACCATCAAACAACGGGGCTCGGTCCAAATTATCCAAAATAATCTGATGCGTTTTGAAGGTGGTGTGCGTAATCCAACAAGGAATTTGATTGGGCTGAAAGTCCTTTGTCATAAAAGAAAAAGGCTGAGGGGGAATATCTCCGTCTTGACGGGTACATTTTGACCAATCAATCGTGTTTTTATCAAGGCGAGCCGGTGTGCCGGTTTTAAGACGCCCCAGTGTCAACCCCAGTTTTTGAAGAGCTGGGGTAATGCCGTAACAGGCAGGCTCACCAAAGCGCCCTCCCTTTGTTTGCTCGGCGCCGATATGCATCACGCCATTTAAAAAGGTGCCTGTGGTCAGGACAACGCATTTGGCATAAAGGGGCTTACCGTCCGCCATAACACCCGTTATTTTTCCGCCTTCAAAAAGAAGGTCTTCGGCCGAGCCTTCCAACAAAGTCAAGTTCGGATAGTTTTTAAGTTCGGCCTGCATATATTTCATATAAAGCGTTTTATCCGCCTGAGCGCGGGGACCTTGAACCGCCGGCCCTTTACTGGCATTCAACATCCGAAATTGAAGCCCAGCTTTATCAATCACACGTCCCATCACACCGTCCAGCGCGTCAATTTCACGCACTAAAGTCCCTTTGCCGAGTCCCCCGATAGCCGGATTACAGGACATATCACCGATGGTTTTAATATGGTGGGTAACAAGCAAAGTCTTTGCCCCCACACGGGCCGAAGCCGTAGCGGCTTCACAACCTGCGTGTCCCCCTCCTACAACAATGACATCAAATGTTTTCATGCTTGAAAACATGCCCTCTCAGGTTTTGTTTTACACTTACCATTCACAATATTGAAGTCATCCAAACATTTAGAACAATCCAGAATATCGTCTTCATCAACACAATAGCCACAATACTGGTAACCATATTTTAACACCAGAGGCTTGGAGGGTGGAGCTTTTTGAGGAACACAATAAAAGTGTCCTTTATATTCCAATACTTTTCTGTTTGGACAAACTTTACAATCTTTTGCAAAATGGACCAAATCTCCCTCCCTTGTATCTTGACAGGAAACGCATAAACCGCTTGATAATTTCAATGGACGATCATCCGGACAAGGCCCATCCAGATCATGACAAAAATCCCCATCACAAATTATTTTTTTACAATGATGATCCATATCACAAACCGTTATAACTTCAGGATGAATAAAATTTGCTAAAATAATACTGGGATAAATCAAAGTAACAATAAATAATAATTTTTTCATTTTTTCCTCGCTTTATTTATAAAAAACTAAACCAAACTCCATTCTTGTTGTTTTAGAAAGGCTTTTTTTTGTTCCAACTTTTTCTTGTCGTTAGATAAAGCAATAATACCCGCTGTATTAAGCATCGTCGTTGTCGCTGCCCCGATTAAACCAACTTTTTGCACCAATCGATTAGGACTCAGTAGAGCGCCTAAACAAGCCATACTCATCACCAATGCTGCCGTAGAACGCATAGAATCTAATTTAAAATTCTTGATTAACTTATTATTGACCTCAATTTGTTGTTCATAATTTTTTTTACGTTCTTTTAATTGATTTTCAACTGCATTCAATGACACAAAATGACCGTCTGATGCTGGGATAAAAACATCAATTTGGGGACCTTTTTTGGGGGGAAGAGAGCGCATACATTTTCCTTTCATTTGGAAAGGTATTATACATTATTTACACAAAAAAAGCAATTATTTTCCTATACAAAAATCGCGAAAGATAACATCCAAAAGTTCATCCACTTCTATGCGACCAGTAATACGGCCCAAAGCGCGGGCTGCCAAACGTAAATCTTCTGTTTTAAGTTCCAACTCAGGAGCATTCAATGAGGCTTGCAAATGCCCCACACATTCATCAAGGACCACACGATAGCGTTCGCGTGTAATAGCTGCCCCCCCTGAAAATGAATCCGTTAAAAGGGCTTTAATTTCATCCCAAAGAGGGGCTATCCCTGCTCCCGTTTTAGCCGAAATAAAACGCGCTTTTGCCGCAGGCTTTTTTTGAAGTAAATCTGATTTATTCCAAAGGGTCAGCACACGTTTTTGACGTAATGCTTTCGGCAATTCTTGAGCATTCGGATAATCAGCAGCATTTTGAATATCCAAAATTAAATCTGCTTGTTCTGCCCGCTTAACGGCACGGCGAATACCTTCGGCTTCTATTTCTTCATTTGAATCACGCAAGCCCGCTGTATCCGCCAAAATCACCGGAAAACCTGCCACATCCAAATGGGCTTCCACAATATCGCGGGTGGTCCCGGCTGTTTGCGACACAATCGCGACTTCACGCTTGGTCAGGGCATTGATCAGGCTGGATTTTCCCACATTCGGCACCCCCAGCAAGGCAATTTGAAAGCCTTCGCGCAAACGTTCCCCACGCCGATTGTCCGATAAATGCGATTGAATTTTTTGAATAAGATCCCGGATATCCCCATCAATTTTCTGTTCTTTTTCCGGGGGAATTTCTTCTTCCGGAAAATCAATAAAGGCTTCAGCATACGCCAAATGATGAATCAATTGCTGACGCCAATCTTCATAAAGCTGGCTTAAATTCCCCCCCAATTGTGCCAAAGCCTGTTTTCTTTGTTCTTCGGTTTCAGCATGCACCAAATCCAAAAGGCCTTCAGCTTCAGTTAAATCCATTTTTCCATTGATAACAGCGCGGCGAGAATATTCCCCCCGTTCGGCCGGACGCAACCCCTTGATAGCAGAAAGCGCCTGCATAACAGATTGAATCACACCGCGGCCCCCGTGAACTTGCAGTTCTGCCACATCTTCCCCCGTAAAACTGTGAGGGGCTTTAAAATACAAAATCAGACCTTTATCCAAAACCGTTTGACCGGATTGAATCGGGCGAAAATAAGCCCGATTCGGTTGGGGATTTTGAAGAGCGCAAAGCGTTTTTAACACACTTAAAACTGCCGGACCAGAAACACGAATCACCGCCACACCGGCCGTTCCAAGACCCGATGCCAACGCATAAATTGTATCCCCTGATTGATACATTATACCCCCTCCAATGCTTGATAAATAGCACCACGCAATTCCATCATTCCTGTCCCTTTTTCAGAACTGGTCAAAATAACCTTTGGATAGCAGGCCACATGTTCTTTACCCTGCAAAGATGTTTTTTCAAAAACGGCCTGTTGATCAGATGCCTTTAATTTATCGGCTTTTGTCAGAACAATTTGATAACTGACCCCTGCCCGATCCAACATAATCATAATATCTTCATCCACTTTTTTAAGTCCGTGGCGCGCATCAATCAGCAAAAAAACACGCTTTAATTGGCGCCGCTCACGCAAATAAAAGTGCACCAGTTGTGTCCAAGAACGCACCTGTTGAACGGGGGCATTGGCAAAGCCATACCCGGGCATATCCACCAAACAAAAGCGAGTTCCCAATTTGAAGAAATTGATTTCTTGAGTCCGCCCCGGGGTAGAACTGGCACGAGCAACAGGTTGCCCCGTCAACGCATTGATGAGTGAGGATTTACCAACATTAGAGCGTCCGGCAAAAGCAATCTCCGGCAATAAATCCCGCGGGAAAAAATCAGGTGTCGCCGCCCCCCTTAAAAAAGTGGTTTCATTTTTAAACAACTCTTTCCCTTTGGTTTCAAATGCCATCAGCCAACCTTTTTGATAATATATTTTTGTTGCGCAATGGAAAGAAGATTGTTCCACGTCCAGTAAATCACCAATCCCGCCGCAAACTGACCCATCATAAACGTAAAGAAAATCGGCATCAATTTGAACATATGGACTTGGGCTTTATCCGCAGTCGGCGTCGGTGTCATTTTTTGTTGGACATACATGGTCAGCCCCATAATGATGGGTAAAACACCGATATTTAAAAAACTGGGAATTGGCCATTGAAGAAGGCCAAATAAGGTGAAAACAGAGCTGGGGTCCGGTGCCGATAAATCTTGAATCCAGCCAAAGAACGGAGCTTGGCGCATTTGAAGCGAAACTGACAACACTTTATAAAGCGCAAAGAATACCGGAATTTGAATGAACATCGGTAAACACCCGCCGGCCGGATTGATTTTTTCACGCCTGTAAAGGGCCATCATTTCTTGTTGCAACTGCATCCGGTTATCCCGATACCGTTCCTGAAGGGCTTTCATTTGCGGTTGAACTTTTTTCATCTTGGCCATGGAAATATAGGATTTAGTTGCAACCGGCAACAATAATAAACGCAAAAATGTGGCAAACAACAAAATCGCAATCCCCATATTTCCCACCAATGCATTCAACCATTGTAAAAGAAACAAGAAAGGCTTTGTCAAAAAGTAAAACCAACCGAAATCTATGGTCAAATCAAATTTGGGAATGTTATAAAGATTCATATAATCGTTAATCAAATTCAATTCCTTTGCCCCGGCAAAAAGAAGCGTTTTACGCGTTACAGTTTGACCGGCATTCAAAAGTGTTTCTTTTTCGGTAAAAACAGTTTGATAATTCGTTTCATTTTGAGAATCCGTAATTTCAAAGGCAATGTTTTCTTGTGGCACAAAAATTGTTTGCCAATATTTATCCGTTATTCCCAACCAGCCATCCGAAGTAGTATAAGTGACAGTTTTATCGCGGGTATCTTCGTAATTTTTTTCTTCCAACTTCTGATTCACCAGCGCCACAAAACCGGTATGCACACTGGAACGCGTTAAATCCACTCCTTCTTTAGAACGGGTAATTTTTCCGGACAAATGCACCGGAAGCGAGGTCTTCCCAACATTCTTTAGGGTATCCACAATTGTGAACATATAATGATCATCCAAGCTGATAGTGCGTGTCAATTCATAGTCTTTTGTTTTGGCCGAAAAAACCGCCGTTTGATTTTGGGTGATACCTTCCTTTTGAAGGGCCTTTAACGGAATTTCCTGCCCCGCTATAAGCCATCCCAAATGGGCCTGATATTCCGGGGATAAAAGCATAACATCCGGGGAGTCTTTTGCCAAAGTTTCTTTGTATTTTGTCAAAGTCAAATCATCAATCGTCAAACCACTTCCTTGCCAAGTACCGTGCACAAAATCATTTTGAACAGGAACTGGCGGCAATTTTTCGTCAACAACCGGCAACGATAGCGTTGCCACAGAGGGCGCCTTAAGCGTTTCAGAAACAGGCGACGTTTCAACAGGTTGGGGGGTAACGGCCGGACGAGTAAAAACCTGAAAAGCCATTAAAACCAATATGACCAACACCAAAGCCAAAAACATCTGGTTTTCTTCTTTTTTTATCTGATTGGGGGTTTGACGCATTTTTTATCCTTTCCTTTACAAAGGGGATATTTTACAAAAAAGAATAAGAAAAATCAAGTTTTATAATTTTTTGGCAGCCTTTATGCAGCCGTCGCTGTTTAAATTATTGACACAACAAAAGAATATGGTATAATATTAAATATGGAGGAAAGCAATATGAAAACAAAACATCCTTATTTAAAAGAAATCTTAAAAACAACCGCCAAAGTGGCTTTAATTGCCGGTGCGACGGCAGTTCTAACGCCTTATGCTTTTGGTTTGGCGGCAGGCTTTTTTAATATGATGGTAGCAGGCTATGCCGCAGGGTATGCTGTTGCTGGAATTGGGACTTATCAAGCCCTTAAAACAGCGGTAAAAGACACTCTTCAAATACGGGAACGCGTCAAAAAACAGCAACGCGAAGAGTATGTGGATGAGCAATTGAATGAAATAAAAAAAGAATTAAAAAAAATTCAGCCACAAAAAATGACCCTCTCTAAAGAAAAGGAAATTCAACCTGAGGTTTCCCCCGAAAAGCCAAAAAACAAAACAAAAGGAATAAAAGGTAATCCTTTTCTTTGGAAAAAAGCAAAAGACTATGATCGTGCGGCTTAAAGCTCAAGGATAATAAAATGGAAAATAACAATCTGACATCTGAAAAGAAAAATAATGGCTTACAGGAACGTTTAGCCGCGGCCAGTCGTGCCGGGAAGAAAACTGTTGAAGCAGCAAAAACAGCCATCAAGGTTGGTTTGACGGCTTTGACGTTGGGAACGGGTTATCATGCCTATAAACAATTTCACAAGTCCCCAGAAGAAGTTCGCGAGGAAACAAAAATAAATAAGACAGAAAGTAAAAAAATTGTGGAAAAAGCAATCCAAAAAGATTTAGGAACCAATAGTATCGCCCAAGCGACAGCTAAAGTCGGAGGAAAAATCGCGGAAACGGGGGCCGCTCACGGAGGTGCGCTGCGGGCATGGATTGTTGAAAAACTCCAAAAAACAAAATAAATAATTTTATCAAAATAGTCCCAGCAATGGGGCTATTTTATAATTCGGCTAATTCCAGCTCGGTCAACTTTTTAATACGGTCGCGCAATTTCGCAGCCAGTTCAAAATTCAAATCTTCAGCTGCCGCCAACATTTGTTTTTTAAGCTCTTCTACTGAATCAGGGAGCTTTTCGGCCGAATCCACCTTGGTCCCTGTTAAATCATTAAAGTCCTTAATCAAATCCGGAATTTCTTTTTGAATCCCTTTGGGGACAATATGGTGTTCCTGATTGAAAGCCATTTGTTTGGCACGACGACGAGCCGTTTCCTTTAAAGCCACATCCATAGAGCCCGTTATTTTATCAGCATAAAGAATTACACGTCCTTTGGCATGACGCGCAGCACGGCCTATCGTTTGAATCAAAGAAGTAGAAGAGCGCAAAAAACCTTCTTTATCCGCATCCAAAATCGCCACCAAGGCAACTTCCGGAATATCCAATCCTTCACGCAATAAGTTGATGCCCACCAACACGTCAAAAGTTCCCAGACGCAATTCACGGATGATTTGAATACGTTCCAACGTATCAATATCCGAGTGCATATATTTAGCTTTAACCCCGTTTTCGTTCAAATATTCCGTTAAATCTTCCGCCATTTTTTTGGTCAATGTCGTCACCAAAACGCGGTGTCCTTTGGACGTTTCAATTTGACATTCTGCCACTAAATCTTCCACTTGAGTTGCCACAGGACGCACGGTGCAATCAGGATCCAACAGGCCTGTGGGACGAATAATTTGCTCGGTAAAAACGCCCTTCGTTTGTTCAAGTTCCCAAGCCCCCGGGGTCGCCGACACAAAAATCGTATCCGGACGCATTGCATTCCATTCTTCAAACTTTAAGGGGCGGTTATCCAAACAAGACGGCAAACGAAAACCATATTCCGCCAAGGTGGATTTACGCGCTCTGTCCCCTTTATACATTGCCCCGATTTGAGGAACCGTTACATGGCTTTCATCAATAAAAACAAGGGCATCCTGAGGCAAGTATTCAAAAAGGGTTGGGGGCGCTTCCCCCGGTTGCCGCCCCGTTAAATGACGGGAATAGTTTTCAATGCCTTTACAAGCCCCCGTCGCCTCCATCATTTCCAAGTCATAGCGTGTGCGTTGTTGCAAGCGTTCTGCTTCCAACGGTTTATCATTTTCTTTAAAAAATTCCAGCTGTGTTTTCAGTTCGGCTTTAATGGTCTTGATAGCCTGCGATAAAGCCGGACGCGGCGTCACATAGTGGCTGGCCGGATAGACGGTGATTTCAGGCAACTCCATTTTCTTTTTCCCCGTCAGAGGATCAAATTCAGAAATAGATTCCACTTCATCCCCAAAGAAAGAAACACGCCACGCCAAATCTTCATAGTGGCTGGGGAAAATATCCAAAACATCCCCGTTTTGACGAAACGAGCCCCGTTCAAAAGCAATGTCGTTGCGCTTATATTGAAGCTCTGCCAACTTACGTGTCAGCTCGGGAATTTCCGCTGTATCCCCTGCTTTCAAGGAAAAGGCCATAGAAGAATAGCTTTCCGCATCCCCAATACCGTAAATACAAGAAACAGAGGATACGACAATCACATCCCTGCGTTCCAATAAATGGCGTGTGGCCGAATGACGCAGCCGGTCAATTTGTTCATTGATGGCTGAATCTTTTTCAATGTAAGTGTCTGTTTTGGGAATATAGGCTTCCGGTTGATAATAATCATAATAAGAAACAAAATATTCCACCGCGTTGTTCGGAAAAAAAGTTTTCATTTCGGCATACAGTTGTGCAGCCAATGTTTTATTGTGGGCTAAAATCAGTGCCGGCCTGCGCATTTTATTGATAACGTGAGCCATTGTAAAGGTTTTGCCAGAGCCGGTAATTCCCAATAAAACTTGGTTATGCATTCCCTTTTGAAGACCTTGGACCAATTCATCTATCGCTTGCGGTTGATCGCCGGCAGGTGAAAAAGGGGAATGCAAATCAAACACCGCATCCCCCCTTAAATCCGGTTTATTGTAAAGCGGAATCATTTCTTTGTTTTCCTTTTCTTTCGCGTTTTCTTTGTTGTTTTGGGTAAAGGAGCCTCTTTCTTTTGGGCTTGTTTTGTCAAAAGCAAAAGGCTGTCCTTTGTGTTTTTGAACAGTTCACGCCAAGCAGGTTGCGGATGAAGCAAGGTATTCAAACGTAGATATAAATCAATCAAAACAACAGCTAAAGCAAAAATTAAAACCGGCGCAACTGTCGCTTTTATTTGAAGCGTCATGGCAGACAAAAAGCTTAAAATCAACAAATGAGAAAAAAGAATGCGGACTGCTTTCGGAGCAAGTGGACCAAAGGCAAGCAGACGTTCCAAAAAAGTCTGAAGCGGACGATGAAAATAAAGGGCTATTACCAAAAAAATCCCTTCAAACAGATAATATCCCAAGCCCGTCAAAACCTGAATAAATGCCCCCGTTGTCAAAAAATATGTCCAAATACCGGCCCAAATAAAACCGGCCAGCGAAGCCGTCAAAGGCCCCAAAATGGGCTTTTTTTGTCCCAAACGAAAATAACTGACAGCAAGCACCCCTGCCCCCATCACGCCAGAAGCTGCCATCAGAGAAGCCGGCACCGTGTGCATAACTGCACCCACCGAAAATAAAGCAATCATCCAACTGACAGAGGTTAAAAAAGAGACGAAAGCAAAACGGTCAAACCAAACATATAAAGACCAAATTCCCCACCAAAATAACGCAAAGAGACAGGAGAATAAAACTGCGGTTTGATTCAACTGATATAAAGTTAAAACGGCCCCCAAACAGAGCAAAAAAGAAAAAATCCTTTTCCATTTTTTAGAAAAAGAAGAACATCTCAGTCCCAAAACAGCAAAGCCCGAAAGCGCCCAAACACCCCAAACCGAAAAAGGCAAGAATGAAAAAACAGACAAAGCCAATCCGGCCAACAAAAAAGCGCTATAAAGGGCTATTGCCGTTGACTTTTCATTGTGAGGCAAAAATGAGGTCGGACAAAAATGGGCACATAATTTTAGCCCGAATAAAAGCCCAATGAAAGTTATGGCACAAACGCAAAATAAAAACGCAAGAAAACCCATTGTCCCCCCTGCCCTCAATACTAGGCTTTATGACGAAAAGCAATACGCCCTTTGGATAAATCATAGGGGGTCATTTCAATATCCACTTTGTCCCCCACCATCACACGAATACGGAATTTGCGCATTTTACCCGAAGTATGCGCCAAAATTTCATGCCCATTTTCCAGTTGAACACGAAACATTGCGTTCGGGAGCGCTTCCACGACGGTACCGGTAAATTGTAAAACTTCTTCTTTTGTCATTCAAACTCCTTTGCTGTAAGTTTTATTATACTGATTTTGAAGGATAAGTGCAAGTTTTTTTTAAAAAATTGCCGCACGCAAAAAAATCCCCCCAACCGAAAGAGCCTTAGATAATATGTGACAAAATATTATTTTAATGGTACAACATATACTATATTTATTGAATCAAGGAGAAAAGTTCCATGGCAACAAAAACAATCACAAAGTTTTATGATGACGGTACATTAAAAGTAGTGTATACCGTTAGTGAACACGGTAAAAAAGAGGGCCCTTATGAAAGCCAGGATGAGAAGGGCCAACTTAAGGAAAAAGCCACCTATAAGGATGGAATGCAAATAGCCAATAAAAAATACACCCGAGAACGAAGAGCTCTATTGGCAGGATTGGCTAGCTTAGATAAACAAATGAAACCGACACAATTACGCCAAGATGCAAAAAGGGACTTGGTCGCTGAATACAGGCGCCGTTTTCCGAAAGCTTCCAAAGGCAGAGACTAAGTTGGTCCAAAACAAATAAGCCCCTGTTTCCAGGGGCTTTTTTTTATAATGGGGCGGAAGATGAGAACCTAGGGGGTGAACCAAATAACCCACTCAAAAGATTAAAGAAAAAAATGGGCTTTTTAGGGGTGTTTTGAAATGGTGTATCAGGGATGAACTGGGGGGATGAATGGCACTTTTCCCATATGTATTAAGGGACCACGAGGAGAGATGTGTTGGGATGGTGTTACAGTCATGTGTCCCACTTGGATAAAAAGACCAAAAAACCAGATGTCAAAAATACCTCAATAATCTCTTGGTTATCATGCGTTGCCCCTCTTCATAAAGTCGGTCTAAATATACCTTTTTTGTAAAGCCGTCATTCAGGTCTGAGATGTTTCGTATTAGGTTATGAACGGAATCTATAGAGGGATGTCTGTGTTCGCAAAGTATCATCCCAAAATAGTATTTGTTCTTATTTAGGAACTGCTCGCTAAACTGGTACTGGCTTTCCACAAGACCAAGTTTCCTTAAGTACTTATAGCATTTAACAATATATTTCGTATCCTCTGCTTGCTGTTTATAGTGAGGTTCATCCAGTTCGTCCTCTACCTCATTATCTACGGTTTTAGTTGGCAGTGGCATTGGAGGCACTGTCTGTTTCGGAGAGTTTAATCTATCCTTTATTTTGTTCACGTTTCTTGAAATCGTTTCTAAATCTACTATCATAGGGGCTCCTTACTTTCTGGTATTTTTATTTATCCTTTAACGATTCAATACTGGAATCAGGCAATTCTGAATAGATTTAATTTTTCTGAAAAAAGTGAAAATACGATCTTGACTTAAACGGGAAATTGTGTTGATCGATCGGGCGTAATGAAAGGAAACACTATGCCCGAAGAAGAAAAGAGAAGTTATGAATTAGAACGAACCATGGCAAATTGCTATGGGACAGAAAACTATTACACAGACAGACATTTGGATTTCAAATACACAGATGGGGTTAAAACCTTTTGTGAAACCGCTATGGCTTACTGGCTTTTGGATTTAGTGAATAGTGTTGTAAAAACAAAACCTGCCATGAATGAGGACTTGATTGTTATCACATTGACAGTCAAGGACAATCATAAAGCAACCATTACCTTTGAGGATTCCGAAAATATCATTTACAAACAAATCATCCCTTTTACGGATTGCCCCAAAGGTAAATGGTTATTTTATTATGAAAACAATGTGTTTTTTTGGAATGGAGAATACTAATGAACAAGGAACAAATAAAGGAAGCGATATTAGGGAAAGAGAATTGTAAGAAAGAGGATACTCCCCTTTGCAAATTTGCAACATTTCATCCCGACATGGAAATGGTGGAAATTTTATTAAAGGGGGCGGATATTCAAAAATCCTTTAATAATCAGCCACTCGGTTGGGTATTTCAGTTCTGTGAACCAAACTGGGACAAGATGTTGCAACTACTCTTCAAATACAAATACTATGCCCTACACCTCAACAAAACACGGGACTTTGAATACTTGTTACAATTATTAGACAGGGTTAAGAAGGAAACAGTCCTGTATGTTCTAAACACTATGAAGCGGCATAATTTCCATTTAACCGAAAAACAGACCCTTTTATTACAAAGAGAGGAATACACGAATTTGTTCAAACTCTTTACAGAGGTTTTTGATTCAAATCTGGAATCAGGGAATAAATAAAGATATGGATAAACAACAAGCACTCTTAAAAGCCATCAAAGAAAGAAACCTTAAACTCGTTCAATATTATGTAAAGAATGGAGCTGATTTGAACAGGTCATGTTCCCCTGTAGGAACAACACCCTTTATGTATGCCATGAACTATTTTCGGAAAGCTGAAGATGTTGAAGCCCTGATTGATATGGGTGGAGATGTAAACAAAACCAATGACCAGGGGGAAACACCTTTAATGTTTGCTGTTCGTGGGCAATGTGATTCTATCATCCCTTGGCTATTTGTGGACTCAGGTGCGAAATTGGATACACAGGATATATGGGGAAATACAGCTTTTATGAGAGTCCTTTTGGATAAGAACATTATCTAGAAAAAGAAACTTCTTTATGCCTTTTTGGATTATGGGGCAGACCTAACCAATTTGAAAAATAAGCAAGGCAAGACAGCGTGGGACATGATGTGGGATTTAATAACGCATAAGGAAATCTAAACCTTAATCGGTCGGGATTGGATACTTTTTGCGTAAGTTCTTTAATGTATCCCAGTCTTTTGCTTTGAATGCCAAGAGAGCTTCCACTGGATATTGAATGTCTCTTCCATCAATCTTAAAAGGAAGTGAATCCCGCACCAGCTTCTTCTTGTCCTCTGTTCTCTTTTTCGCTAGATATACTTTACTCTTACCCAAGAAATAAGCAGCATATTCTGGTTTCAAGAAGCCAGAATTGTAAGCAATCTGGTACGCATCATAATCAAACTTTTCATTCTCCAATTCTTTTAATTGAACCGCAAGTCCAAGGCTGTTGATTGTTTTGATGCATTTGTGTTTTCTTAGACATTTAACAAGATTTCGTCTGCTTTGTTCAAAATCTTTGCTTGTATTAAACAACAGATTTGCTATGTTTACCTTTTCTGAATTAAACTCAACATTGGAAAAGTCATAATCACTAAAGAATGCAGAATCTCTTATCTCTAAATCAGATTCAATGTTAGTTCCTTTTAAAGAAAAATGTCCATAAAATGTACAATTTTTAATTGAAAGATGTCCTGGATAAAATTTCTTAAATCTGCAACGTTCAATCTTGAAATCCTGATTTTCTTTAAATAAACAATTTTCAAAAAATAAAGCAATATCAAAAGAGCAGTCTTCTAAAAGAAATCCTTTTAAGAATTTACAATTTTCAAATCTAATTGTTCTAAAAAGTCGTACATCAACCATTGCAAATCTTGCTTGGAAAGTACAGTTTTTGAAGTAGGCTCGTGTCTCAATGCCAGCGTGGCATAAAGCAATAATATTTTGTGTGCAGCAATGGTCAAAAATCACTCCCTCAACCAGAATCTGTGATATCTGTGAATACATTGCACTAAAGATAAAGTCTGCACTTGGTCCATCATTAAACTTCAAATTTTGAACGACAAGATAAAATTGGTTAGGTTGTGATTGAAGTAGTCTAACATTTTGAGGCATTGCTGGCAGTTCTTTAATAGCTTCTTTGGATGGAATAAATTCATATTCATCAATACAATGCATTAATTCTCTGTCTTGAAAAGTATCTCCCCATTTGTGAAAGAAATCGTGTAGAAACTTTGTCATCTCATCCGCCCATTCAGCGGGTATTGCAGGTCTAAGTTTAATTTTTTTGGAGGGATAATCCCTAAAAAAACGTAATAACCTCATTAAATCGTTACGAAGTGCATTTGATGATAGCTTCTTATAGTATTTTGCCAGAGCTCCATAGATGCCGTCCATCTTTTCCACTTTTTCTATATCGTAGTGTACAGGGAGATTTCTGGTAGTGAAATTGCATTTTTTTAAAGCAGGTTCAAATAAGAAGAATATCAAAGTACCTAGAACAAGGATAAATGTATCTTCATATGAATGTCTTTCAACTCCTCTATAAAAGTGAAACGTGCACCAACTATCATCCACTCTTAGGTCTAAAATGCTTTTTAGTAGCCTTGGATATACCTGGTCATAAAAATCCAAAGAATTGTCTTCCAAAAATTCAGTTGGAGTTCCTTGTAATGCCATATATAAATTTTCGGGATTGTTAAAAACATCGCCCACTGTCTTTTTCATATAACACCTCTACCGCTGGATTATATCAAAAAAACATCCGAAAGTCCAGTAAAACCAGAAATGTTAAAAAAAACCACCTTTTTTAACATTATCCCAATAAGCCCTATAAAATCAACATTTTTGAAAATGCTCTAAAACAGCATCATTACAAAATGTTTAACTTTATTCAAAAAAATCACTTTTTTTAACATTTTTTATAAAAACGATCTTGACCTTCTTTTCAAAATGTGTTGATCAGATCGGCATGACCAAAACTGACTAATTTTTACTGAAAGGACAAAAATGGTAAATCAAGTTTTTATAGACGACAAAAAAATAAAAGATATTCTGACCTACATCCAAGGGATGAGACATGCGGAACAAATTCGGATGATGTTCCTTTGCTCGCTCAATGGTATGAGGTCTATAAATTTTGCATATCTTCAAATTGGGGATGTTTATACCCCCGACCTAAAAGTTAAGGATGTCATTTGTCTGGATAAGGACAAAAACAAAGGTAAGTTCGGGTGTTCATACTATCTCAACTCTCAAATGAAGAAAGAGTTTAAGGAGTATTTGGGGTATTTGAAGTATAAAAATGAAGAAATTACGCCAGAAATGTATCTGTTTACTTCACAAAAGATGGGAAAACCGTTTAATCGGGTAAGTATTAGCAGATTATTCTCATCCATTTATGAAAAGTTCAATATTGAAGGGGCATCACATTTAGGGCGACATTTGTTCGTGAGCCGTCTTATCAATGCCGGCACAAATATCTGTTTGGTTCAAAAATTAGCGAACCATCGCAACATTGGCACAACCCAAAGATATTTCAACTACAATGAAAAAATGCTCTCAAATGCTGTGGAAAATGTGACGATTTAAGGAAATGTTCCTGTGGTATTAGTTTTCCACAGGAACGACTTTACCATCTTTATACTGTGTTAAATGATAAGAGTATTGTGATGCACCTTTGCCCATAAAATATATCTTGCCACCAAGGCCATCAAAAGTGTTCAGTTTTTGGAATGCGTCTTGGCTTAAAGTCATATTGTTATCCAAGGCATATTTGATAACTTCTAACACATTAAAGGCATAGGCAGAACACAAATAAACAGGCAATCCCTTTGCATCCATTTCCTTGTGAAATTGTTTGAATTTATCTTTTGACATGTCGGCCAAATCTATACTTTCAAAGATAATGTCATTCCGATTATCGCCCAATACATCCAAAACAAATGGCACAGAAAATTGAATGGCTGCTAATATGACAGGATGTTCATCATATTTTTTCAATTCTTTAAAGAAGTTCGCGTATGATAAAGTGGCTTGCCCATAAACAACAACGGCATCTGCACCAGATTTGATTGCTTTTAAGGCCTCAATTTTAACATCTGGCACACTCATTTCCAAAGGTATCTCTGCCACAACTTCTACACCATGTTTGTTCATAAATTCTTTTGTTTGTAACAAACTCAATTTGCCTAGTTCTTCATTTGTATAAGCAATAGCAATTTTTTTGAAGTTCTTGGCGATATATGGATATAAAGTTTTTTCATCTTCTGCCAATCCGCTGGCAACTAATTGAAAACGACCATTTTGTTCTAATTTGCTGGCATCTGTTGTGTTGATACCAAAAGAGAACCCAGTTTGTTTTGCAACAACAGGCATGACCGCCGCAGAAACAGGGCTGAGTGCAGTAACTACCAAAGGTTCTTTTTCATTCAGAATCGCCTGTTGGGTTGCTGTTACGGCTTTTAATGGTTGGCTTTCTGAATCAAGGTATATCAAATTAAACGGCGTATCTGGGGTTACCTTTTGCCATGTATCCATTGCGGCTTTCAAATCTTTTCCAACGGTTGCAACAGGGCCACTCAAAGGCAACACAGCATACACATTTTTCTTGCCGGAGTTTTGTAATGCCTTTTGTTCTTGCATGTTGGTGTATACTATAAATCCGGCAACCAATGCTGCGATTGTCCAACCTAAAATGCTTTTCCATTTAATTTTCTGCATGTTCTCTCCTATTCATAAATCTTGGGGATGGTGATAAGGAAGGTCTTGCCGTTGTGGGCCTCTAAAGAAATCTTACCGCGGGCGATTTCTTCCTGGGCACTGTCCATGGCTTGGAACGGTTCGTCCAACAACACCATATCTTTTTTGGTTTGATACAAGGCCAATCCCAAAGACACTCGCCTGTTTTCTCCCCCCGATAAACTGCCGGCTTGTCGGTCTGATAATTTTTCGGTCAATTCATGTTTCACATGTGCCAAGCGTTTATTTTCCGCCACATTGACGGATTTGAATAATACATCCCCAGAACGCGATAAAAGCAATCCCTTTTTCGCCCGTTCCCAAATGGGTAAGCCCGTAATCCTGCCCCCATGCAAGGCCATTGTGCCTGTCTTTGGTTCTATCACGCCCATAATCGTATCCATCAGCGTGGATTTTCCCCAACCGTTCGGGGCCTCCAACAAAGCAATATCGCCTTTGTGGATTTCAAAGGTCAATGGTTCAATAATCACAGGGCGTGCCCCACGGGCTACGGTTAGGTTTTTGGCCTCAAACACCGTGGGGGCCACAGGGTCCCTGCGGGCAATGGTTAGGCGTGCCCCATTGGGTAAAGGCATAATATCCGTCCGTCCAGTTTGTCCCGAAAAAGTCGTCAGCCATTCCAACATGGCATCTTTGTGCTGGCGTGCCTCTTGCTTAAACACTTCGGCCTTGGTGTTGCGGGTAATCACGCCTTCCCGCAAGGTCAGCACCCCGTCCACCAAGTCCAAAATCTTGGGGATATTAAAGGCGTGTTCCACAATCACAATGGTTGTGTTGCGTTCCTTTACCAGATAGCGCAAAAAGTCCAGCATTTGTTTAATGCCTTCGTTGTCCAAGCCGGCCAAAGGTTCATCCAAGAACAAAATCTTTGCGCCCGAATAGATGGCCCGCGCAATCGCTACGCGTTTGGATTGGCCCAAAGACACGCGGTTGCCTGATGAGTTTTCACGACCTTCCAGCCCGAACTTTTTCAAGGTTTCCTTGGCCATTTGGGTCAATTTTGCTTCATCTTTATCAATCAGCCATGGGGTCAGCACTGCCCGTAAAGGATTTTCACCCCGTTGGTTGGCCTTAGCGACCACAATGTTGTCTTTTAAGGATTGGCTGGAAAACAAACGGACATCCTGCCACATGCGGGCCAGTCCTTCTTTGGCAAAGCGTTCCGGCGAAAAGTAGGTAAAGGACAACGCCTTGCGCCAAAATGGTATTGGAAAGCGGAAATGGCGGACTTTGTCGGGGTTGGTTGCCAAAGTAATGCGACCACGTGAGGGCATTAAGTTCCCCGTTAAAATGTTGATAAGGGTTGTTTTGCCTGAGCCGTTATCCCCTTGCAACAGCATGACTTCACCTTCGTGGAGTTCCAGGCTCACATCTTTCAAGACCTCGTTGCCTTCAAAGGCCTTGCGAATGTGGCTGGCGCGCAAGATGACACGGCGTGGTTCTGCGGGTTTAGTGAGTTGTGGTGCGGACTTGGTTACGGCAACCGGCTTTTTGTTGGCCGCCTTTATCTTTACCGCACGTTTTGTTGTTTTTTTCTTTGGCATTACTTTGTCTCACTTTCAACGGGGATAATTTTACCATCCTTGAAAGTTGCAAGGACATATTCAAATTTTGAATCACCGTCATCCAAAAATTCCACTTTTCCTGATGATGTTTCTAAATCTTTCATTTTTATAATACTTTCTTGAGATATAGCATTTTGTTTAGAAAGAGCTTCTATGAATAATGCCATATTATAAGCTTCTACGTGTGCAAACGAAGGTGTTATGTTTGATTCCTTGAATAATTTTTGAAACTTCTTTCCTGCTGGTTTAGAAGGGTTAGACAATAAAGGATCTAATGTTAAAAAAATAATTCCTTCTGCTTTTTTATCTAATGCGTTCAAAACCGCAGGTTGATTAAATGTTAAATCACCTATAATCTCTCCTTTATAATCCATTTCCCTTAACATTCTAAATATGTTAATAAAGTTTTGGTTTGCTGGACCAGTCACTATGATGGCTTCTGGATTGGATTGTAATGCTTTTTGTACCAATGTACGCACATCGCTGATATTTGTGTCAAAGGCTTCCTTAAATCCCAATTTTGTTTCTTTATCTAACTTGTCGTTAAGACGATTATAGGTTAAAATGCCATAGTCACTGTTTGGATAAAACATCGCAATGTTTTTATATCTATGATTGACATAAGATGCAATGTTATCCATGCCTAAACTATTCCCTGATGAAAAATTCCAATAGTTGTGTTTAGATGCATTCGTAGGTTTTGCACCACCACTAATCAAAACAAAACCTCCTTTTTCATGAACAATATCCAAAACAGCTAAAGCAACTGTTGTTCCTGTCACTACGACCAAAGGCTTATCCGCAGAAACTATTTTACTTTGTAATGCCGAAACTGCTTGTGATGGAATAAAAGCACTATCAACATATATGAAGTTCAAGTTATTGTTTGAATTTACTTTTTGATATAATTCTAAAACCTGTTGGTATTCTTGTCCTGATTTTGCAATAGAACCACTTAAAGGTAAAACAGCATACACATTTTTCTTACCAGAGTTGGTTTGCTTCTGTTGATTGTACATATTTGTTCCAACTACACCAATGACTATCAACGCAGCCACACCCCAACCAATTACCTTTTTCCAATTAATTTTACTCATTTTATTTCTCCTTTTTTTATTCGGTCACGGGAACAAGTTCACCATTTTTCCAAACACCCATTTGAACATCTTGATTACTATGCCCATTTTCAAGGAAATTAACGGTTGTAATATTTTCATACTTTTTCATTTTTTTGAACTCATCACGTGTAAAAGGAATACCTCTTTTAAATGCCTCGTTTACATACGTCATTGCATCAAATACGATTAAATCTGGATATGAATTCAAGTTTGTCCTATTAAATTTTTCCTTATCTACTATCTTCGCAAACGGCATATAAACGCCTTCCAAAGCTCCATCCAACCTGTTATAAGTATCCAATCTTGCCGCCACAGTATCAGAAACAATGAGTCCGTCAAATTCATATTGCTTTAAAACTCTAAAGATATTTTCATATCCTGCACCGTACCCGATAACAGCAACTGCATCTGGTTTGTATGATAATGTCTTTTGAACTAATTCTCTTACATTAAAATCCTGAAGTGCATAACTATCAGAAAAAACTATTTTATGTTCATTATCCACATATTCATTCTTTAAGGTTTTAAATCCACTATCGCCATAAGTATCTGCTGTGTATAAAACAGCTATTTTTGACGCTTTTTGTTTTAAGAATCTACCCATTGGTTCAAAAATGTCACTTTCTTTTGTACTGAAATATTGAATGTTCTTAAAATTCTTAGGATTGTTTTGTATTTCACAGAATAATCCCAAAACAGGAATACCTTTCTCGTCTGCAATAGGTAACATAGGGTCAATTATTGTGTCAATAAAAGCAACGATTAAATCAACATTTTGTAAAGCCAACTTTTGGTGTAGAGCAGAAACTGCGACACTTGGCATAGCTTGTGTATCAACAGTAATCCAGTTAAATGATAAATCCGGATTTTGTTTTCTAAATCCATCTAATGCCTTCTTTAGAGCATCAGATGCAGCTCCAGCTCCAGTTATGTGTGCCATAACCAAAACGTTTGGTTTTTGCTGTATTGCTTGCGTTTGCTTTGTTTTCCATGTATTATAGCCGACCACACCAATGACTATCAACGCAGCCACACCCCAACCAATTACCTTTTTCCAATTTAATTTTTTGCTCATTTTATCTCTCCTTTCTTAATCCAGTTTATAGTTTCCCAGCAATCCTTTCGGGCGGACGTGCACCATCACGATTAGCAACAATCCGTATAGCATAATCCGTGCCTCAGCCGCTATATTATCAGGAATTTGCAACATTCGCAAGATTTCCGGAATCACCAACAGCAATAACGCCCCTGTTAAAGGTCCACGCACATTGCCCGTTCCCCCAACCAGCACCATAGACAGGAACAAAATGGATTGGTCCATCGTGGCCAATGTTGGGTCAATATAGCTGACGTATCCGGAATACAATGCACCTGCAAAGCCCGCCAACACACAAGCGATAAAGACCGCCTCAACCTTATAAAATTGCACATTTTTCCCAATACTGCGGGCGGCCAGTTCGTCATCTCGCATCGCATTCAGCACGCGTCCCCATGGCGAAAAGAGCAGCTTTTTGTTTATCCATGCTACAGCCCCCAACACCAACAAAGTAATCAGCGTCACTTTCGGCATGGTATCCAAATGAAATCCAAAAATGTTCGGCCTGGGGATAGAGGAAATACCAAACGGACCGTTTGTCATGTTGTCCATTGTGCCCAAGGGGGCATTACTTTCCACCCAGTTGTAAATGGCACTGTATATCAGCACTTGAATGGCGATAGAGGCAATGACAAAGTAATCGCCCTTTAATCGCCATGTGGGTAAGGAAATCATCAAGCTGAACAGTGCCGCCATGCCGACCGAAAGCCCTATGGCTGTCATGGTATCTACACCAAAAGCCACCGTTGTAATAGCGTAGGTATAGGCACCCAAGGCAAAGTATCCCGCATGTGCCAAGGTCAGCAAGCCACATGCCCCCACCAAAATGTTCAAGGATAAGGCCAAAACGCCGTAAATCCCGAAGTATATCATCAAATGCCACATATAGTTCATTTTATTCGCCTTTCTTTATTCGGTCACGGGGACAATCTTGCCGTCCTTAAGTTTAGCCAAAATGAAAGAATATGTTGCATTACCCAAAGTCTTAAAATCCACTTTTCCGGCAACGCTATCAAATTCTTTCAGTTTCAAGAAATTGTCCTGTGTTAAATCAAGACCATTTGAAATCATATGGTTTATTAAGTTTACCATATCATATCCTTCAATGGAACTGAATGAAGGATACATTTCATTCTTCAAACAGAATTCACGAAATTCTTTTGCCTTTGCTGTTCTTGGGGCATCCAAATGTGGTTCCATACTCATGAAGATAACATCATTTGCATAATCTTCCAGATTATCAAAAACAAATTTTTGTGCAAAGGACAAACTTGTTAAAATTTCCCCATTAAAGCCTTGTTGTTTTAATTGGCGGAAAACATTTATGAATGCGGGAGTTGCACTTCCTGCCACAAATATTGCTTTCATATCTGGGTGTTTTAACAACAATTTCAACACTTCGTTTCTAATATCCGTGCTATTGTTTTCAAAGGAAACCTTGAATGCAGAAATATTATTTTTTTCCATAGCGTCCATAAAGTAATTTGCCATGGACGAACCATATGGGTCATTGGTATACATAACCCCAACTTTGTCCTTATATCTGTTTTTGACATAATCCACTACTAACTGTGTGCTTTCGTTAGATAAAACCGAAAATCTTTGATAATTGGTATAATCTTTCAACATGGGCAAATCTATTGTTTCACCAGCCATAACAAATCCATGATGTTGATTTGCCATATATGGAATTAAAACATTAGATGTCAAAGTTGCAAAGGATAAAATAAGTGGATTATCATCACTAAATGTTGCCTGTTGCACAGCACTGACAGATTTATCTCCTTTGAATTCAGTATCAACATAGACTAATTCAATTTGCGGATTTTTAATCTTTGATAAAGCCGCATCCATGGCTTTTTTATAATCCTGACCAGCCCCAGCCAAAACACCAGTTAAAGGTAAAGCGGCGTATACCCGTCTTTTGTCTGTTAGGGATTTCAAGTGTTCCTGATACATATTTGTTCCGATGATGCCGGTGACAACTAATGCCGCAACTCCCCATCCAACAATACTTTTCCAATTGATTTTCTTCATTTTTCCTCACTTTCCACAGGAACAACTTTCTTGTCCTGATTAAATTTGAACATCTTTTGTTTCAAAATAGCATCTCTGTCCTTATCAAAAATAATTTTACCAGTTAAGCCATTGAAATTCAAATTTTCCATTGCTTTTCCCACTGTTTCTGGAGTCCTTTCTTTTGCCTGAGCAACGGCTTTCATGAACATATCCATTGTGTCATAGGCATAAAATGTTTCATAACCCACAGATATTTTATCATTGTTTTGGAACTTATCAGATTTAGGAATCTCCATAATGAATTCAGGTTGTCTGAAAACAACATCTTTGAGTTGGGAATATGGTAAATCATTCAACTGCAAAGTATTAAATCCTAACAATAAAGGAATATCCCATGCAGTGTCTTTATGGTGAATGATAGAACGGAAATGAGGTGCATAACCATTCACTAAAATGGCTTCTACATTTTCGCGTTTCATCTTTTCTAACAAAATACGGAAATCTTTTTCATCGGTATTGAATGATTCTTCATAAATTGTGACATCTGGTAGTAAGGCTTGCAGGTGTTTTATACAACCTTCATAAGTTGCCATCATAGCAGTCAAAACACCCAATTTCTTATACCCTTTTTGTTTTACATATTCTGCTACACCTTCCATTTCTTGCATGGATGTCGGATAAATCCGATAGGCCAAAGGATAACCCTTTGTTTGATTTGGCATCATTGTAATTGTGAACACGAAAGGTTTATCTTGTTGTGTCTCTAAAACAGATAAAACAGCGTTTGTTTGTGCTGTTGTAGATGTGTAAAAGAACTTATCACCCATTGCCAAATGTCCTTGCAAAATGCTGATGGCCATCGTGGCATTTCCTTGGGTATCTTCAAAAATCAATTCTACATCATCCTTATTCGGTGCGTTTTTATATGCTTCCTCTATGCCCAACTTTTCTTCCTGTCCCAAATATCCAACAGGGCCAGATAACGGAGCCATGACAACAAAGCGTAATTTTCCTTCCGTTTTGGATGAATTGAAATACAGGATGCATCCGACAAAAACTATCGCAACTCCCCAGCCAATGATACTTTTCCAATTTAGTTTCTTTGTCATGATACTTTCTCCTTTATTTCTTGGCCAACAACAATTTTTTGGCGTTTTGTTTTGTAATAACCGATTTACCCGTGCGGGCTTCCAACTCACGGCGGGCTTTGCGAGCAACTTGGCCACCGGCACGAGCCACCCTACGATTTTGTTCCAAGCCTTTTGGGGATTGTGCTTTGGATATTTCAGTTGTGGAGGCCTCGGCTAACATGTTCAAGATTAATTCCATATTCGTCATGTTGTCACGCAGATTCTCTTTTTTCAAATCTTTCAGTTTTTTGTATTGACGTGTATCCATTCCCGACCAAGCCTGTGTGATTTCATCGGTTAAAATGGCGTATTCCAATCCCTTTTGGATGCCAGCCTTATCCCATTCGTCTGTCAGGGCTTTCCGCACTTCAATAGATTTTAAACGCTGATTAATCCAGCTTTCCGAATATCCTTTTTTCAAATACGTTTCCAAGGCACGGTTAATCGTTTTTTCAGGGTCAGCAATTTCATCCATTCTTTCCCGACCAACACGAGCCAACCACAACTTAAATGGCTCTGCTTTGGGGCTGGGAATAGATTGTATTAAACGGAACAATTGCTCCGTATCAGCCACATCGGTTAAATACATCTTACCATCCCGTGATGGCATTTTCAGTTGGTTACAATTTGTAACCGACTGGTTTCCTTCCTTAATCAGACGATGTTTTAAGACTTTCCAATAGTTATTTGGATTTGGGCTTTCGGTTAAAATCCGAACAACATCCACGATGGAAAAGTAATATTCCTCAATTTTGTCATCCCAAACAACACGAACATTTTGATTTTCAAATAATTTAATTGTATTTTTCTGATTCATTTACCCTCCTTTATTCCCGGGATTCCAAACGGCCGGGCTTGCCCAACAATCCATCCGGCTTCAGGAACAAGAACACCGCCAATATCACAAAAGTGATAGCGTCTTGCCATCTGGCCGAATAAAACCACACAACTTCGGCGCGTAAGATTCCCAATATCAATCCGCCCACCAAAGGTCCTACAAAGTCTGTCTTGCCACCGATAATGGTTGCAATCACCGCCAATAAAACAGCATTCATTCCTGTATAGGGGTCAAAGCCCAAATCATACGCCGATAAAATGCCCGCAAATCCCGCCATAGCCCCCGACAATCCGAACGCCACCAACCTCAACCGATTGGTATCGTATCCCAACAAGGCCATCTGTAAAGGGTTATCCGCCAACCCGCGGAACAGTAATCCCAAGTTGCTGTGCTTTAACCAGTAAAAGAATCCTCCCACAGCAATACTGGCCGCAACCAAGTTAATCACTTGGGAACTGGCCACCGTAAAGCCCATCAAGTGATAGGTTGTCTCCAGCCCTGTTTTTAATATCTTTGGCTCATTCCCCCAGATAATCGCCACCGCCTGAATCATAATCATATAGATGCCCAAGCTGGAAATCATGTGTGCCCCGTCCGATGCTTTGTGCTTTTCCAATGCCCGATGGTTGAACAATTCGCACAACACCGACACAATTGCACCCAAGGCCACACTGAGCCCGATGGCATAACCGACATAGATGCCTTTGCCCAGCATCTCCCACGTCAAGTACGCACAGCCCACATAAATCCCCGCCAAGGCGATAAAGAATATCCGTGTTGGCAAGTACACCACAGTATAGGCAATTGCCAACAAGGCAATCACCATTCCATTACAAAGTCCGTTTAATAATATCTGCATGGTTTAGTTTATTTCCTTTTGAAAAACGAAGTATCTAAATAACCTGCCTTCAGGATACATATCCATTTTTATCTTTTGTGTACCAGTTGCGAGGATTTTATATGAATTTTTAATAGCTAAATCAGATAATGCATTTATTCCATGGATTTCCTGATGTGTAAAACGACTGATACCTTCTTTATTCAAAATCTCATCTTTTTCATCCCAACCAGTAATAATACATTGACCATTTTCTTTTTGCATGGAATGAAAACATTTTAGAAAATCATTCCAATTCTCTGGTGAAATGTGTTGGAACACCCCCATTGAAATAATATAATCATAATAATTCGTGCGATTTTGTATATCCTTTGGAGATGATACCGTATAAACAGGAATGCTGTATTTGTTCTTCAACTGCTGAATAACAACATCAGATATATCTGCCAATTCAACCTGAAAACCTTTATCTATAAAGTGCTCTGCTATTTTGCCTGTACCACAACCATAGTCCAATAAGGTTCCCTCTTTACTAATATGTTTAGAAAGCAACTCTAAGCACCATTTTGTCCACGCAGAATCACCCCATGCAATTCTTGGCATGTCATTACTGTAAACGCTATTCCATGCTTCCTTTGTACTCATTGTTCCACCGGAATTATTTTACCTTCTTTTATTTTTGCCATGACATACGAAAACGCCTGAGCATCCCCATTCCCAGTAAATATCATTTTTCCACCAACACCATCCCACTCTCTGATTTTGGCAAAAGTGTCTTGGGAAAATGGCAATTTGTTATCCAAAACATATTTTATCAAATCCAAAGTATCAACCGCTTCTAACACAATAAAATACATCGGAATGTTATTTTTTGCTATTTTTTCTTTTAACTTTTGAACTTTTTCAGGTTGTGGCATATCAACTTCAGCGGTCATGGCCGATAAAATAACACCTTCGGCTAACTCTCCCACACCTTTCATAACAGGTGGATTTGTTAAGCCACTATCAGCAATAACTTGACCGTGATATTCTTGAAGTTTCAATTCCCGAATCATGTTGATATATCCTTGGGTTGTCATTCCCAAAACAATCACTGCATCAGATGGAACTGATTTTAATTTAACAACCTCATTTCTAACGTCTGTCTGATTCATCATCAAAGGAATATCCGATAAAATCTCAACGCCAGTTTTTGCAAATTGGTCTCTTAGAAAATTGAACTCTTTTAATCCATAATCATCTTGTGTGTACACAATACTTACTCTTTTGTAATTATCTTCTAAATAAGGTGCAATTACCTGCATAATGTCTTCAGCACCACGACTCATGCGTTGGAAACTATGTGAATCATTGGAAATTGTCACTGTTGAAATTGCAAATAAAAATCCATTTTTCTGTTCTACAATTGGGGCCAAAGACGAACTAATGAACGCAAATGCGGAAATAACAATGGGTTCAGGATCGTTTAAGGTCGCCTGTTGCAAAGCTGTAACCGCTTTCGTTGGATTGGCTTCGGAATCAATATACTTAATTTGAAATGGCATTTCCTTTTCTGACAAATACATATCCATCGTTTTTTGAACATCCTTTCCATAGGAAGCAAACTGTCCACTTAATGGTAACACAGCATAAACGTTCCTTTTGATGCTATTGCTTTGTAATTGGCGATACATATTTGTTCCGACCACACCGATAACCACCAGTGCGGCCACACCCCAACCAATTACCTTTTTCCAATTAATTTTTGACATAATGTGTTCCTTTCATTTTTGGTTCTTATTCTATGAATAAGAGCCAGTCTACACAAAAAAATATGAAATAGCAACTTTTTTCATCATAAATCCCACAAATTCAGCACTTTTTGTAAAAAATCCATCGTACCTCACCAAAAGGCGGCTTGGGTTCTTTTTTATTCCAGTATAATGGCATCTGGCTGTTTAATGTATCATTTTGTTATCAACTCCCTAATGGGCTCTATTGTCCATAAAAAAGAAAAGAAGTGGT
>JBJEXE010000064.1:0-5786 GCA_051885475.1 Alphaproteobacteria bacterium
ATGAAATTTTGAATGAATTACAAAAAAGGGCCATTACTGCCAGCCAACAACGCTTTCTGGGAAATAACATCAATCTGGCGGAATTTGGAAATGACAGCCGGGTGGAAGGCTATCCCCTTGTGACAGCAAATGATTATCACGGGAATTCAGAATTTTTTACATTCACGGTTCAAGAGGTGCCCCAAAGAATTTGCAATCAGATGATTAATAATCGTTTGGCATTTTCAGTCCTGACCGCAGTGAATGGTGAGGAAGCTGATGATTTGGCTTGGGGAAGCTGCCCTAACGACACAAACAATGTGTCATTTGTCTTTGAAAATACATTGGATGGTCATCAGGAACTCAATGGTGATGGAAATAAAGACGAAAACGGTGCTTGTTTAGGCGGTTATACGGGTGAAAATTGTGATGAAAAAATTACCTGCCAAAACGGAGGGACTTGGACAAAAAACGGTTGCGAATGCCCCGATGGGTGGTATGGCAAAAGCTGTGATACCGATTGTGATGGTTTTAAAGATAAAAAAGGTAAGTGTTATACCTGTTCTGAATCCACCTCCATTGCTACAACAGAAGAGGAGTGTGGCCGATGCGAGAGCCGTCAGATGGATAGCAGCGGTTATTGTGCTTTAAAGGAGTGTCCGGATGACAAACCGATGGCCGATTGGTATGGCCATGAGACCTGCTATGCGTGTGATTACTCAGGTCTTATTCGTACAGCAGAAGAAATGTGTGATAAATGTGACAATCGTCATATGGTCTTTCATAGAGGAGAAGAGTTTTGTTATTTTAAGGAGTGTCCGACAGATAGACCAATTAAGGATTCTAATGGTTATTGCTATACATGTGATGAAGCTGTTTATCCTATTCGGACAGAAAAGGAGGAGTGTGATAAATGTGATAACCGTCATTGGTTTGTCGGGGGGTCTTGCTTTTTAAAATGTCCGGAAGATAAACCACTTCAGGATATTATGAGCGGATATTGTTATTCGTGTGAGGTGACCAAGGCTGTTCAAACAACCGAGGATATATGTAGCAAGTGCAGTAATAGAAACATGGTAGGCGATAATTGTCTTGAAAGGTGTCCGGCTGATAAACCACTTCAGGATATAAATGGAACCTGTTATACCTGTGATGAGGCCGCAGGTGTTCAAACCTCAGAGGCAATGTGCAACAAGTGCAGCAATAGAAACATGGTGGGCGATAAGTGTTTTAAAGCGTGCCCAGAGGATGAACCGCTCCAAGATGTAAATGGAACCTGTTATGCATGTGGTGGCAAAAAGAGCAAGTATCAATCTATTACTACAACCCAAAAAGAGTGTGATAAATGCCACAACACTTATCTGAAGAACGCTTGGCCGTATGGCCGTTGTTTATGGGGATGCCCCGATGATAAACCAATTATGAGTCTGGAAGGGGAATGTTATCCATGTGATTATTGGGGAAGCATCCTCCTGACAGATCCAGATGCTAACGGTGACTGTGAGCGTATCATAGAGTGTATTAGTTCTGAAGAGTGTTTTAGTTATTTACCAGACTGTCCGGATGATAGACCACTTTTGGTATGGGAGGATATGCCCAACTTAGAGCTCCGGCGGTGGGATTGTCTTCCATGCGATTATCCAGATGATGTTATTGCAGAGGAGTGGTCGTGTACCTATATGTGTAACCGTTCCATTTACGCTGATGGTGAGTATGAGTACTGTACTTTATAGTGGTAATGAATAGGCAAGTAGTATTCACCGAAAATAACATGAATGTGGTGTGCCGATTTTCTGATGGCTTAATACAACGAAGTAAGGCGAAGATCACTCTTTGCTTTACTTTCCCTTTCTTCTTTTTTCAGAAAAAATTGAGTATATGCATTCATGGAGTGTTGTGTTGGCGTAAACAATAATGTTTTTGGGATTGACTTTTTGGGGTGTTTTCTGCTATTTTTACAAAATCTAGCAAAAGGGAGTCAAAATGAAAAAAATATATTATTATCACTTTAACACATTTGATACAACCTTTTGGGCCACGATGATTGCTCTTGTTATGGCAATAGGATGTTGTTGCACCCTGTATGCTTGGGGATTATTTGTAATAACGTCCTTTTTATGGTGCTATAAACATATCAACCATAAAGCCCTTACAATCACTGACAAAAATATCAAAATTGACCTGTGTGAACCGCTGGCTTGGAAGGACATTAAAAAAGCTGAAACAAAAACAATTCGGATGGGATGTAAGGACTATAAAATCTTATCCTTGACACCCAAAGATAAAATCAAATATCATTATAATTTGTTACAAAAGCATAGTTGCTTTGGACCGTTTGCCATTCCTTTATATGGGATTTTAACCCCAGCAGATGAAAAGGAAATTACAAAACTTGTGACAGGAAAAGTGAAATAAATGTACGATATATTAAATACAATTAACTCTCCCGCTGATGTGAAAAAATTGAATGCTGAACAATTGGAAGCATTAGCAGCAGACATTCGGGAGGCTTTATTTAATCGGCTGACCAAAATCGGTGGGCATTTTGGACCTAATTTTGGTATTGTGGAAACAGAAATTGCCATGCATTATGTTTTTGATTCCCCTCGGGATAAGTTCGTATTTGATGTGTCGCACCAAAGCTATCCGCACAAGATGTTGACAGGACGCAAAAACGGATATATCAAGGATGAATACTTTAAAGAAGATTCCGGCTATACTAACCCAGAGGAAAGTGAACACGATTTATTTAATGTCGGGCATACTTCAACATCCATTTCGCTGGCCAGCGGTTTGGCCAAAGCCAGAGATTTAAAGGGCGGCAAAGAAAACGTTATTGCTTTAATTGGCGACGGTTCACTTTCTGGCGGTGAGGCATTGGAAGCATTGAATTTTGTTGGCTCTGAATTAAAATCAAATTTGATTATCATTGTCAATGATAATCAGCAATCTATTGCCGAGGTTCATGGCGGATTGTATCACAACCTGACAGAACTGCGCAAAACCAAAGGGGCAACAACCAATAATTTCTTTAAGACACTGGGGTTGGATTACATTTATGAAGAAAACGGTAATGATATTCAGTCTGTGATTAAAGTCCTACAAAAGGTCAAAGACACCGACCACCCGATTGTTGTGCATATAAATACACAAAAAGGAAAGGGGTATAAGTTGGCCGAAGAAAACCGTGAAGCTTGGCATTGGTGTATGCCTTTTGACAGGCAAACCGGCGTTACAAGCACAAGGTTTCCAGCAGAAAGTTATACCGCTTTAACCGCCCAATACATTATGAACAAAGCCGAACAGGATAAAGATTTTGTGGTTATAACACCGGCTATGCCTGCCTTGGGGGGATTGACACCCGATTTGCGGGCAAAGCTGGGGCAGCAATATGTGGATGTTTGTATTGCCGAAGAACACGCAATTGCTATGGCTTCGGGTATTGCCAAAGCCGGTAGCAAGCCGTTAGTCTTTACCGGTTCAACCTTTATTCAACGCACTTATGACCAAATTGCACAAGATGTATGTATCAATAATAATCCAATAACAATCGTGCTCAATTTTGCCTCATTTGACGGTTTGACCGATGCAACACATTTGGGAATTTTTGTGATGGCTGCCTTTTCTACGATTCCGAATTTAGTGATTTTGGCGCCAACTTCAAAAGAAGAATACCTGAACATGCTCAATTGGTCAGTGGAACAAAAAGACCATCCTGTGATGATTATGATGCCGGGGAATATGGTGACTTCTCGCGCGGCAGATAAAGATTTCAGTCAAATCAATACCTTTAAAGTGGAACAAGCCGGTGAAAAGGTAGCCATTTTGGCCTTGGGTGATTTTTACCAAAAAGGTGAAGAATTGGCTGATAAAATTAAATCTGAACTTGGCTTTATACCAACCCTTATCAATCCGCGTTTTGCCAGTGGTGTTGATGAACAAATGCTGACTGATTTAATGCAAAATCATCAACTGGTTATTACATTGGAAGATGGCATTTTAGAGGGTGGTTTTGGGCAAAAAGTGGCGGCTTTTTATGCGGATAAAAATATGAAGGTCAAAACTTACGGTTTAAAGAAAGAGTTTTATGACCGCTATAATCCGCAGGAACTTTTGAAACAACTGGGGATGACAACCGAACAAATTATTGCTTATATTCAAGAAACCGTCGGATAAGAAAACCGCTGATTTTATTGATTGAGATAAGAATCTTATTTCCACCGAATAAAAGGATAATTTGTTTGTGCATTATGTCCTCTCGGCCAAAAGTTCTTGTTCGTCGAATCGGTTAAACAACCGATTCTGTTGAGGTCACTGGCGGGCGCACTGGACAGAGGAAAGCCCCCATTTTAAGCACGAAAAAAGTCCTTGATAAACAAGGACTTAAATTGAAATTGGAGCGGGCGAAGGGATTTGAACCCTCGACATCAACCTTGGCAAGGTTGCGCTCTACCCCTGAGCTACACCCGCATTTTGTCGCGTGATTATTATATTGCCATAAATTAAAACAAAATGCAAGTATTTTTTTAAAAAAAGTCAAATCAGCTTTCTTTTTTAGTTTTAAAACAAAGGCTCTTTTCTCTGAATGTGGGATAAAACAAGCGCTCCGAATTCGGAGCGCTGGCACAAGATAGCCCCCAACGATCAGTTTGTGGGTGGGGTGCAGGTGCCGTCCCACCATTTCCCCGTCCATGTTCCGCCACAGGTTTCACATTGTGATTGATATTTGAGTTGTTCAATATAAACCTGATCACACCTGACCCGATTATCACCATACTTTTCTAGTACCGGTTTATCGGCAGGATCTTTTAATACAACTTGATAATAAGGAATATACCCCTCTTCTATTTTCCCAACATATCCAGCTTGAATCCACATATGACCGCAATAAAGAGCTACTGTGCCTGTAGCTGGCTGTCTATCCATTTCTAACATTCCAACAAAGGCTGAATGCCAAAGTCCCTTTTGAATACCACATGGCAAACATTTTCCGGAATGAGTATCTAAAATTGGGCGTTCATTTGGACACAGACAGCGCCCATTCCAAACGATTTGATCAGGATCCGGACATTCAAGGGCGCAGCCTCGTTCTCCAACCAACACTCGATTGGGGCACATGTCACATCCAGATATGCCCAAAGTACCATAAATACCATTAGGTTCATCACAATCATAGCATTGTTCACCAGCATGAAATTGGCCTGCCGGACAACAGCTTGTTTGATTCGTGTATTTACAGCAGAGCTTATTTCCAGTCTCATCATAACTGACGGAAGCGCAGCATGTGCCGTTCACCACCAATTCCGATGGGCAACACTGCACGCTTGTATCCGCATATTTCCATCCAGTCAAGCCCCACGAACCAATAGCACCACTGCTTCGTGTGCATTCTTGCCCGCTGGGACAGGATTGAATACAAATGCCGTTTTGACACGCTTCACAGGCCGAAGCACAATCCCTTTGTTTTGTGCACCGACGTACCGGTTCCGTGGTGCTAAAATCATCCGTAAAAATAAATTTAATTTGCGCTTCCCCGTCAGGGCATTCATCCGTTCCGGCTTCGCCAGTCTTTACAACAAAAACATCTGATGCCATTTTCGGTTTGTTGTTTAAAATATGCCGACAAATGTTTTGTTCAACGTTTGCTACTAAAATCCCGAAAAAACGGCTTCCTTGATAGGTCTCGGCTGTGGTCGGATACTTTCCTTGTATCATCCGGTCAAATTCCCCCAAGTTAATGTTATTTCCCAAGAAGCGTTGTTGGCTGGCAGTAATGGCCCTTTTTTGTAATTCATTCAAAATTTCAT
>JBJEXE010000065.1:0-24324 GCA_051885475.1 Alphaproteobacteria bacterium
GGGGAATGACAATTTGATTCTTATTTTCTTTTTTCATATTTTCTCCTTTGTTGATTATAAAAAAGCGCTTTCGCAACAAATGTACGAAAACACTCGGTTGATATGATTTTTGTGAATGGCTTGAAAAACGGAATTAAACGCCATCCCAGGTGCTTTAGGGCTTTGGCAATACCCCCCCCCTCCATCTGGCATAAGTGATTGATTATATGGGGTTTTTTTAATCCCATACGCACCAAGTAAAACTGTTTTGTTCCCTTTTTTCATACCCTCACTTTGGCACAGTTCGCCACACTTGTCAAGCGGTTTTAAAAATTTTTCATTTTCCCGTATAAAAAACCCCTTGGGAAAACCCAAGGGAGTATGTGATAATTTTATAACTAAAAGGTAATTTGGCAGGGGCAGTAGGACTTGAACCCACAGCCTTTGGTTTTGGAGACCAATGCTCTACCAATTGAGCTATACCCCTAGGCCATCCTTATTATGGCATTTTAAACGGCAAATGTCAAGGAAAATTTATTATTGATTTTTGGATCCTTTTCAGGTATAATGTCCCAATCAACGCAATTAACGGAAAGGATCACCCTATGCGCGCATCAAAACTGATTTCCAAAAAACACAAAGAAAAACCCGCTGAAGCCACCTTGGCCAGCCATATCTTTTTATTACGCGGAGGCTATATGCGTCCCCTGGCAAACGGCATTTATTCGTTGTTGCCGCCCGGCAAACGGGTTCAACAAAAAATTGAAGCCATTATTCGCCAAGAAATGGACAAAGTGGGCGGACAAGAAGTCATGATGCCTGTGGTTATGCCGCGCGAATTGTGGGATGAATCAGGACGTTGGGATTCCGTGGGGTCTGAATTGTTGCGCTTTAAAGACCGCACCGGACACGATATGTTATTGGGAATGACACACGAAGAAGCCGTGACGGCTTTGGCCCGCACAGAAGCCACCAGCTATCGCGATTATCCGTTTATGCTTTATCAGATTCAAACAAAATATCGGGATGAAGCCCGTTCCCGCGGGGGCTTGATCCGTGTCCGTGAATTTACGATGAAAGATGCGTATTCTTTCCACACAAATGAAAAAGATTTGGATACGTATTACGATAAAGTCGCCCAAGCCTATCATACCATTTATCGCCGCATCGGGATTCCTGAAGTGGTGGCTATTCAATCCGATAGCGGTATGATGGGGGGGAAAGTAGCGCACGAATACCAATTAGTCACCGACTTTGGGGAAGACAAAATCGTGATGTGCGAGGCGTGTCATTCTTATTGGAATTCGGAAGTGGCCTCAACCAATTATTCTTACCCTGAAGAAGAGCTTTTGCCGTTAGAAGAAGTCGCTACACCAAACGTAAAAACGATTGAAGAGTTGGAAAAAGAGCTGAGAATACCAGCCCAAAAAATGGCAAAAATCGTCTTTTATACAACCAACAAAGGTCAAACCATCGCCGTGATGATTCGCGGAGATTTAGAGGTCAATGAAACCAAGTTGGCAAAAGTGGTGAAATGTTTGTTCAACTTTGCTTCGGATGCCGAAATTATAAAGGTGGGAGGCGTTCCCGGCTTTGCCACCGGGATGAATTTAAGCTGCCCCGTTTACGTGGATCGGTCCATCCAGGGGGCCTTTAATTTAGTGTGCGGCGCCAACAAAGAAGGGGTTCACTTTAAAAACTTTAATGTGGTGCGCGATTTGCCAAAGGCTGAAATTGTGGATGTTTCAACCGTGATTGAAGGGGATATTTGCCCCAAATGTGGCGCCAAATTGCATTTGACACGTGGTATTGAAGTCGGGAATATCTTTAAGCTGGGCACCAAATATACTGAAGCCATGCAGATGCGCTATACGGCTGAAGACGGCACTGAAAAGACACCGATTATGGGGTGTTATGGGATTGGTGTTGGGCGGTCTTTGGCCTCGGTCATTGAAGCCCATCACGATGATTACGGCCCAATTTGGCCGCTTTCCATCGCCCCGTGGCAGGTTCAAATCAACGCCATGGGAATGGATAAAGATGGGATTCAGGAAACAGCCGAAAAATTGTATGCGGATTTGGAAAAAGTGGGCCTGGAAGTTCTTTATGATGACCGCAACTTATCCGCCGGTGTGCAATTTGCGGAAGCCGATTTAACGGGTATTCCTTTGCGCTTGATTGTGGCGCCGAAAGCCTTGGCCCAAGGGATGATTGAATATAAAATCCGTGGGACACAGGAAAGAGGATTGATTCCGGTGGCTGAAGCTGTTTCTTTTACCCAAAAGTGGGTGCAAAAAGAAATGGAAAAATACCTTTAAAACCGCCCCTCTGAAGCCATTTTCCGTTTAAAATCGTGTTTCATTTTCCGATTCCTTTCCGGAATGGATAAGTAGCGATAGGCTTGGTATAACGAATAAAACCAGCCCAACGACAGGCGCATTCTTTCCTGACAATAAATATCAGCCATATCTATCTGGATGCCCGTTCTTTGTTGATAAATCTTTTGAAACAAAAGTGTGTCCAAAGAATCTGCATATAAACCGGGACGAAATTCCAAAAAACGATCCCCGCGAATCAAGGTATCAAAATCCAACACCGCCACCAATTCATTTTTATCATTGATCAAAACATTTCCGGCATGTAAATCCGTATGCGCCAACAGGGAAGTTTTTAAACCACTTTTCCCCAGTCCCAAAAAAGAATTATGCATCAATTTACGAAATAACTTTTTGGGATAATAATTATCCCCTTTATGGTTTTTAAAAAAGCATTTTTCCAAATACTCAATTTTGGTGGGCAATTGAAAGGGCAATTCTTCCAAGGGAACAGCGTGAATTTGGGCAGCCGCATCGGAAAGGTGTTCAAAAAAACGAGTCTTAAAAGCACTTTCTTTTGCCGCAAATTGCAAATCATCCGACAAACAAACCCCGTCAATTTTGGGATACGAAGAAGAAAGAAGCGTCTTTTTGTTGGGTAAATGCACTGTTTTTAAGCGTGGCAACGGAATTTGAAAAGAAAAATGACGTTGTAAAAGGGGAGCCAACTGCGCTTGATGAAGCCAATCTTCCGGCTCGGTATATTCGTTGGGCAACTTGACAATATGTTGATGGTTGACCTCATAATTATAGGCCATTGTTCCCGGCAACCGTTTAACATCTGTGACGGGCCCTGAAATCGCCTGTTCAGCCAAAGATCGGACAAGAGAAAAATCCTCGGCCTCCAAATCTGACAAATACATCCCTTACCTCCTGAGATATTTTGATTGTACCACGAAAAGGAATTTTTGTCAATTTATTTTATTTTTTCTAACTCTGCTTGCAAATTTTTTAAATCAGGTGGCAAGGGCACTTCAAACACCATTTGCTTTTGGGTGGTGGGATGACAAAAGCCCAGCAATCCCGCGTGAAGGGCTTGACGAGGAAAAGTGCGAAGCGCCGCGGGGGCTCCTTTGGGAGGATGCCCATAAAGCTCATCCCCAATCAGAGGATGCTTGATAGAGGTCATATGCACCCGAATTTGATGCGTGCGCCCTGTTTCCAAATGACATTTAATATGACTGGCCGTTATGCCATAAGCGGCCACCCGTTCATAATGCGTGACGGCGGGTTTTCCCCCACGCGGCACGATGGCCATTTTTTGCCGATTTTGAAAGCTGCGCCCGATGTTGCCCTCTATGCGTCCTGATGCGGGGACAAGCCCCCACACAAAAGCATCATAGGTACGCTGAATAGAATGGACTTCAAATTGTTTGGCAAGCCCCCAGTGGGCTTTATCATTTTTGGCCACCACCAAAAGCCCTGAAGTATCCTTATCAATACGGTGGACAATACCGGGACGCTTCACACCGTTAATTCCCGACAAAGAATGAGGGCAGTGGTAAAGCAAAGCATTGACCAAGGTCCCCGTCCAATTCCCTGCCCCGGGATGAACCACTAAACCGGCTGGTTTATTGACAACCAATAAATCATCATCTTCATAGACAATGTCCAAAGGAATATTTTCAGGACTTGGGTCCGGCTCAATCGGGGCAGGAGGCACAATCACATAAGTTGCCCCGGCCACCACTTTATCATCCGGCGAAAGGGAAAGAGTTTGTCCCTGCAATTGAACGGCACCGGCTTCAATTAAACGAATAAATTGATTGCGCGAATATTCGGGAAAAGTGTCTGCCAAAAACTTATCCAAGCGAATTTTGGCGATATTTTCAGGTGCAGTGATGATCAAATTTTCACTCATAATTTTTCTTCATCTTCCGATAAACAAGCAACTGCGTATTTGGATGATTCCGACTTGTTGCTGTTTCTTTTCCATCCCAAAGGTGGCCTTCTTTTTCTGCCGCACGACGAGAGCGGGTATTGTTAGAATCAATTTTTAAAATTGTATGATCTAATCCTGCTTCAAATAAAGCACGTTCAAGAGCATGTGTGGCCTCAGGTGCATAGCCTTTCCCAGAGAATTTTTCAAATAGGAGCATCCCCAATTCAGCACTTTTTTTACCTTCTTTTTCTTCAAAATTAAAAGCACCGGTAGAACCCATCAGCTCATTTGTTTTTTTGTTCCAAATGGCATAGTTTTTTTCGTTTGCAGCACACATAAGCATTCGTAAAAAAGATTTTTCTTCTTCAAAAGTCATAGGCTTGTCAAAATGGGGCAAAAATCGGTTGAGAAACGCCAAATTTTGATTGATTGAATCTACCCACAATTGAACATAGTCCTTGTCCAATGTATGTTGTTTTAAGATTAAACGAGGTGTTTCAATTTGTGCAGGTAATTTCAATTCCATTTATTTACTCCTACCCTTTTTCTGAATAACCATCAATGGGAAGTATCCATATTTTGCTTCCAATTTTTGGTTGCGTGCATGGAGTTTATCCACTTCTTCATTAGAAATCACGATGCCTGATTTTGCCAAGGATATTGGGTCATCAGCCTTTAACAAACGGCGTGCCAATTCGCTGGCAACGACACCACACACATTATGGCGTCGGCAAATCGGTTTATTATTGATAAACGCTTTAACATTTTTAATGCCTAACAATCCACAATCTGTTTGATGCAGTGCAGACATAAATACTTGAGCATGTAATTTAATGCCATCCATATAATCAGAATCTTTTTCATAGCCCGGTTCTTCTTTTTTCTGGGCATGTTGTTCCAACAAGATAACACTCGCTTCATCTTTTGAGGGCTTAAAATTAAAACAAGCAACACTGGCATGGCAAATCAAATTTCCAAATTGCAACTGTAAAGGAACGACCAAACGTCTTTCTTCTAACAATGGATTTTTCCATACTTCTTTTAGTTCCGTAAATAAGGGAAGCCAATAACAACTTAAATCTGTCTGTTCTTCATTTGTTCCAAGAACAATTTTGGGGGTAATAATTCTTTTCTTATCACGAAGTTGTGTTTTGTAATTATTGATTCGTTTTTGGTCCTTTTGATGAACAGCATCAAAAAAATCTATGATATCAAAATAAAAAGCGCCCGTTTCTTTTGCCCATTGTTGACTTAAAAAAGCAGCATCAGGAGTTGCATACCCATAAATGGACTCAGGTCCGACAGGCATAGTGTGGAGCGTCAAGTGATCTTTCAAAAATTTTTTGTGTATTAAAATGACGTTTTTATATTCTTCTTCTAACATTTTTCCTCTTTAAATCCCCCAAACCCCCATGCCGATAAAATCGGCTGGGGATGGGCAAAATAAACACCCGGCTTATTCAGCAGCTTTGGTGTCTTTCTTTTCAGCAATACGGGCTTTTTTACCGAACAAAGCACGCAAGTAATACAATTTGCTGCGGCGCACTTTACCACGACGCACCACTTTGATTTCCACAATATTCGGAGAATAAAGCGGGAAAACACGTTCCACACCTTCCCCAAAGGAAATCTTGCGCACCGTAAAAGTGGAAGCAGCACCGGCATTATGACGGGCAATACACACGCCTTCATAGGCTTGGTTGCGGGTATTTTTTTCTTCCACAATTTTGCACACCACACACACGGTGTCCCCTGTTGAAAACTCAGGGATTTTTTTATTCAGTTTTGCGACTTGTTCAGCCTTTAAGTCTTGAATAATTTTCTTGGTCATTTTTCATTTTTCCTTTCATTTATATTAGAGAAGAAACTCAATGAATCAAAATAAGAAAAACTAATTTCGTCGCTCATAACGCGCCTCAATAATTTTTTCTAAATTTTGGTTCATTTTTCCTTTCATTTTTTGCCAGATATTTTTGATACAAGTCCGGCCGTCTTGTTTTTGTTAAAATTTCAGATTGCTCTTGTCGCCAAGCGGCAATTTTGGCGTGATTTCCGGACAGTAAAACTGCCGGCACGCTGCATCCTTGCCAATTTTGGGGTTTTGTATAGTGCGGATATTCCAACAGGTCATTGGAAAAACTTTCTTCCAAAACGGAATCAGCATTTCCCAGCACCCCCGGTATCAAGCGAATGGTCGCGTCCAGCATTGCCATCAACGCCACTTCACCCCCCGACAACACAAAATCACCCAGACTGATTTCCTGGACTTGCCATTTTTCCAAAACGCGTTCGTCAATCCCTTCAAAATGACCGCAAATAAAGGTCGCTTCTTTTAAACCGGACCATTCTTTTGCCGTTTGTTCTGTAAAGGTTTGACCCCGCGGAGAAAGGTAAAAAATCGGCCCTGTGGGAGCTGCAGCAGTCAAGGCTTTATCCACCACTTCCGCCTGCATCACCATACCGGCCCCACCCCCAAACGGTGTGTCATCCACTGAATGATAATGATTGGTGGAAAAGTCACGGATATTGATTAAATTCAATTCCCATTTCTTTTCGGCCAACGCCTTACCCATCAATGAATACCCCAGCGTTCCGGGAAACATTTCGGGATACAGTGTCAAGATGGTTGCTTTCACAGCTCCACCTCTTTCATTTCATCAGGAAGAATCAATTCAATCTGATGATGTTCAATATCCACTTTGGGGAAAATACGTTTGGAAAATGGCAAATCCAGCGTTTTACCGGTATTTGTCTTGATTTCCAAAATGACACCTGCGCCATAGTTTGGCACATTGATCACCACGCCAAAGGGAACCCCATCAACCATCACGTCTAACCCCATCAAATCACAGCAGTAAAATTCACCTTCTGCAATTTCAGGAAATTTTTCACGTTCGGCAAATAATTCCATCCCCTTGAATTTTTCAGCAGTTGTCCGGTCAGAAATTCCTTTTGCAGATACCAACCAAAAACTCCCTTTTTTCCCGACCAAAGTCATTTCAAAATGTTTTTTACCTTCTTTATCGGACAGCGGATTCAATCGTGATAACAACGGTGCAGAGGTCAACGCAGGTTGAAATTTCATCACCCCTTTGATGCCATGCACATTGACGATTTTTCCGACAGCAATCCGAGTCATTTTTTATCCTTATTCAGCCGGCTTTTCTTCAGCAGGAGCGGCTTCGGCAGGTTGTTCTGCAGCAGCGGCAGCTTCTTCGGCGGCTTTTGCAGCTTCGGCTTCGGCCTTAGCAGCTTCTTCAGCAGCCAAACGTGCTTCTTCGGCGGCCTTCATCCGTTCTTGAGCTTTGGCTTTCGGAGCAGACTTTTTCGGTGTTTCTTTAATGGCCGGCTTTTCACACAAGCCCAACAAGGCAAACAATTTTTGAATGCGTTCTGTGGGTTCGGCACCCTTGGCCAACCAAGCTTTTGCCTTTTCCATATCTACACGCAAAGCATCTTTGCTGTCTTTGGGAAGAAGCGGATTATAAAATCCCAATTCTTCAATAAACCGTCCATCACGACGACAACGCTTATCTGCCACAACGATTTTGTGAACAGGGCGATGTTTGGCGCCCCCACGGGCTAAACGAATTCTAACTGACATTTTTTCCTTTCCTTTCTGTTGTAGTTAGACCTTAAACGGAGGGAATCCCCCGCTATTCAATAAGGACTCCGGATTGACCCCCATTTTTTTCATCATGGACATCATTCCAAAAGGTCCCATTTTCTTGAATTTCTTCATCACATCCGCCATTTGCTCATACGATTTCAGCAAACGATTGACGTCTTCCACCTTGACACCAGCACCGGCCGCAATGCGTAATTTACGGGCCGCCTTTAAAATTTCGGGATGTTTTCTTTCCCGGGGTGTCATGGATAAAATAATAGCTTGTTGACGACGAATCAGGCGATTATCCACTTGAGATTCATCAATTTGTTTGGCAAAACGGGCAACACCGGGAATCATTTTCATAATTCCTTTGACATCCCCCAAGTTATCCATTTGTTTTAATTGTGCCAACAGATCTTCCAGCGTAAACTGCCCTTGCATCATCCGCATTGCCTGTTCGGCCATATCTTCCTGATTCACCTTTTCCATGGCAGTTTCAACCAAACCCACCACATCGCCCATTCCCAAAATCCGGTCAGCAATCCGTTTGGCATCAAAGGCTTCCAACGCCTCCACTTTTTCACCTACGCCCATATATTGAACGGGCAATCCTGTCAACCGACGCACAGACAAAGCCACACCGCCGCGGGCATCCCCGTCCACACGTGTCAGCACCAAGCCGGTCAGCGCAATTTTTTCTTGGAAAGCTGTCGCTACATTCAAGGCATCTTGCCCCATCAAAGTATCCAGCACCAGTAATGTTTCGGCCGGTTGGCTTAATTTTTGCAAGTCAGTCAATTCCTGCATCATTTCGGCGTCAATGGCTAAACGGCCGGCTGTGTCCCAAATCAGGTAATCATATTTGCCGGCAGTGGCCGCTTGTAGGGCACGCTTGGCAATTTCCAAAGGCTTTTCCCCCATCACAATCGGCAGTGTATCCAAACCGTTTTTCTGCCCCAGTTCTGCCAGTTGTTCTTGGGCAGCAGGGCGATAGGTATCCAGACTGGCCAACAAAACTTTTTTGGCGTCTTTTTTCATTTTCAGGGCAATTTTGGCCGCCGTTGTTGTTTTGCCCGAACCTTGCAACCCCACCATCATCACAATGTTTGTTTGATAGGGATTCCCCCGCAAAGGAACAGATTCCCCCAACAAAGCCACCAATTCATCGTGCACGATTTTCACAACCATTTGAGCCGGTTGAACGGATTTTATGACCTCTTGGCCCAGCGCTTTTTCCTTGATATGAGCAATAAATTCTTTGACAACAGGCAAAGCCACATCGGCTTCCAATAACGCAATCCGAATTTCGCGCGCGGTTTCATCCAAAGCAGCTGCGCTAATCAGCCCACGCCCCGTGAGCTTATCAAATACTTTTGTCAGCCGTTCTGTCAATCCCAAAAACATAAAAACCTTTCATAACACATTTCACCCCAATGTATGAACCATCACAGATTGGGGTGCCTCCAACGGAAGCTAAAACTCTTAGCGATATCGGAAACAGGGGACATTATAGCATATTTATCCCCAAATGTCAAGTGGGATTTTAAAAGGTAGGGATTTCGCCGACAAAAGCAAAAATTCACCCGCCTTTCACTTTAAATCATTCCAAACTTTCACTGCACCAAGAAATACTGGAATTGGGAATAATTAGTGGATTATAGTGAGTATTGTTTGGATCCGCAGAATAATACCAAGTAGTATTACAAGATTGTTTTGTATCCGATCTGTAGCAGATTTTAATAGACTTGCCTGATTTTACGAAACCACCGGAAATAACGGGCTCATTTGTTCCATCCATGTATATTGCATCGCAGACAGATATTTCCCCTGCCGTTTGATAAATTGGTGGAGTAGTGCTATGACCGATATTCAGAAACCCTTTCACTTTTATTTTTGGGGAAATTCCCGTCATTTTGATAGAATAGTCATCCGATATACCAGGAACATTAATGTTTCCCTCAACAACCAACTCCGCTGTCCCAGAAACCTCTATCGCAGAACTAGATGGTTTTGAGCCATAAAGAGCTGCTCCCATACTCAATTTTCCATCACCCGACAATTTTATACCTTGTTTTAAAGCTTCATACTTTAGTTTTTCCCCCACTTTAACCTCTCCGCCAGATATTTCTATGGCAATATCGGCATCTTCTACTCCACCCGTTCCAAGGTAAGTTTCTGCTTCTTTCCCCAAATACATATTCCCCACCATTGTCTTGCCAACCGTTTGTTTAAAAGAAGAAGCCCAAATGGTAGGTGTTTCAATAATCCCAGAATTTAAAATACTGTTTTCAACAGCCAAAGATTCGGATAATTTTAAAGTACCGCTGTTCGTTACAGAGGCCATTGTTCCGTACAATTTCAACTGCGGCGCAGCAAATGTTCCTGAATTGATGAAAGTCATATTTTGCCGTGCATAACCGGAAAAATCAGTCACCGTAATTTTTCCCCGATTGTCAAGCAATTGAGGTAAATCAAACCTGTTGGCTTCTATTGTCCCAGCATTGATAACCTCTCCAGTTACCGATAAAATATCAGATGGACCCAAAACTTGCAGGCTTGCTCCTGATTCAAGTGTTAAATTTTCAGCTCCCAGTCCTTCAGCCACAAAAGAGCGTCCTGATTGAACAGTCAACTTGCCAGTCACATCTATCCCTCTTGTACAAGTATCATGTATATCTAAATCTTGACTCACAACAACATTCCCCACAAAATAGGCAGCAGGACTATGCGAATACCCAAACATTCCTTCTTTTATATCTCCCCAAACATATCGTGGATTAGTCGGATTTTGAGCATTGTAGGCCAATGTTTTTGCTTGCCATTCGGCATCCAAAGTATAGCCGGCATCCACCAAAGCCTGGCAACATTGATTATCGCCACATAGGTTTTGGACAGTACATTCTTCACCGGTTTCAGACAGTTCATAGCCCGCCTCACATTCTGAGCACGTATAATATGTTCCCGTTGGACTGGTGCACGCTGTTTGTGTCTTACAGTTAGCAATAGGTATTGTCACCGTACTGGTGCAAACATTTTCTGTACAGCTATCATCCAAAAGTGTATAGCCAGGTTCACAGGCACTGCATTTATAATAGGAGGTGGTAGGAGTTGTACAAGTCGTTTCAGAACCTGCCAGACATCCGGTAATGCTTGAAGTGATACTCCAGCCTGCACATTCATTGGCCACGCAAGTATCCCCGCTTTGGGTATATCCCACATCGCAGCCATCCAATTTATACTTTGTTGAGCCACCGGAAAGACATTCTGAACACCGTCCTCCCGTCGGACAAGAAGTCAAAGGATAACCCACACAACTGCACATCGTGCACGTTTCACCGCTGGGGCAATATCCCGCCTGGCAAGCAAACGACTGATCTGGATTATTGGGATCCGGACAAATGGCTTTATCCGGACAATAACAGGTATTATCCGCCCTATTGCAAATGGGTTTCTCTGAAGGGCAGTCATCGGCGGTCAAACATTCCACACAGGTGGTTTTATCCTTACAAATTCCCGTTTCACAGGCTTGGAATTTTTGGGTCGGGCAACCGTGAACGTCTGTGGCGGGAGCCCCCTCACAGATGGTTTCGCTGGGCTCAGGACAAACTTGACAAGTGTCCCCGTCGCAATAACTCCCCTCCTCACAAGCTTGGTATTCAATCGGACATCCATGGATATCATACATCTTATCCGCATCACAAGAGGTTTGAGAAGGACAGTCTTTACACTCCCCGTCTTCAGGATACTGATTTTCTTCACACTGAATTTCTTCTTCACAGATTTCGGTTTGTGGTGAACAAACCTTTCCCGCTTCACAATGATCTTCACACACTTGTTTTATTTCATTACAGCTTTGGCAAGCCAAACAATCGCCTTGACTGTGGCAAGCACGAATAGCAGGAGCACGTCCTTTTAAATCAAACGAAACGGCAAAAACGGCCTTTGCTGAAACAGCTGCCCGTTTACAATCCGCCCCTGACATCATATAATAGCCCGTTGTATCAGATTCCAAAGCATTTTCCTGACACACATCTTCAAAATTTTGAGCGCGGAAAAAAACGAGCGGTTGAAACGGTTTGCCCCAACTTTTAGCCATTAAATATTCACACGTTTTTTGATTGATATCGTCAATTTTGATGGTAAAGGCCTTTTGCGGGCAATCGGAAACCACTTGCATTTTTCTGCCCAAGCGTGTTTTATCGCTTACCAGCTGGGTATCTGCAATCCCTGAACCGGTATTTGTCCGCCCGGCCCCACGCGTGCGAATGGCCGTGGCCGTCGTCATAATATCTTCATAGGTCCGATCTGCTTCTTGACGACTGACAGCATCTTGAAATAAATAAATCCCCCCTATCGTCAAAAGACAAATAATCACAAAAACAACAATAAGTTCCAACAAAGTGCGCCCTGATTCCATACAAGTTTTGCCTGTCATAAACCTCTCCCTTTAAAAGATAGCTTTTTTATAAAAAAGAGCATAGCAAAAAACTTTTTTGCTTGCAAGTTTTTTCTTGACTTTTTCCCCCATTTTATGGCAGCCTTTTTATAAAAGAGAGGAGATTTTTAAATGAACACATTTTTCTTGATTTTATTCTTTATCGTTTTTTTCTTTGTGATTTTGCCCGGCCTTTGTATTATTATGCAATTTGAAAAAGGCGTTGTCTTTACGTTGGGGCGTTATACCAAAACCTTGGGACCGGGACTGCGTTGGACCATTCCTTTGATTCAGACCGTGCAAAAAATTGATATGCGTATTGAAACGGTGGATATTCCCAAACAAGAGGTCATTACAAAAGATAACATTCCTGTCAACATCAATGCCGCAGTTTATTTTCAGGTTAAAAATCCAGAAAATGCTGTCATTAAAATTGCAGATTATGTCTTTGCCGTCATTCAGCTGACGCAATCTGCCCTAAAAGATATTGTCGGCAACAACGACTTGGACACCATTTTATCCGAACGCAAACGCTTGGGGGAAGAAATCAAATCTATTGTGGATGAAGCCACTGACAAATGGGGCATTGATATTGATTCCATTGTGATTCAGGAAATTGAACTGCCCGAAGATATGAAGCGCGCTATGGCTAAACAGGCTGAAGCCGAACGCAATCGCCGTGCTATGGTCATTGCCGCCGCAGGGGAAGTGGAATCTTCCAAAAAAATGTTGGAAGCGGCCAAAACATTGGAAAAAAGTCCCGTCACATTGCAACTGAAAACCTTGCAAACCATCAAGGATATTTCTACTTCGTCTTCGCAAAAATTGGTTTTATTCCCGATTGAATTGATGGATCTTTTTAAGAAAAAATAATTAAAGCGTGCGGATGAGATGAAACAGCGTTTCTTCGGCTTGCCGGAGTTTATCCACCAAATCACGGTGAGCATTATAAAAGTCATCTCCTTTAGCAAAGAGGGCCAAGCTGACAGCATCCAAAGGATTGTAGGCACGTCCCATCAATAAATTTTTAAAATAAAGCCGTTCAAAATCAGGGACACATCTTAAATGCCAAGCGGTTAAAGTATTAGGGATATTATAGCGTCCCTGTTGCCCCGTCCAGCTGGTAAAAAAGGCCTGCACCCGTTTGGCCGGACACAGCATAAGTTCTGCCCACTTCATCCGGCAAAGTTGTTCGGTGGATTTTAAAGAATCATTATAAGAAAAACGTAAATGGGAAGCCATATCCAAAGCATGAGCATACCTTTCCTCATCCCCCATTTTATCAAAAAATTCCAAAAGAGAGGGCGTATCGTGGGTATCCAAAGCAGCCACATCCTGCGGACGTGCCTTCATTAAATGATACAAATGCGCCGGATCCCTTATATCCACAAACTGAGTCACCACCATACGGTTTAACCCAAATAAATCCAACACCCGATCCATTTGAGGCGGACGAATACCAATGTCTTCCAGATAAAGCTCTTCGGGGGTTAAGCCATATTTTTGGGCGGCCGGCAACAAAATTTTTTGCGTAATCAACGCAAAGTCCGCCCTCTTCTTTTTACGATATTTTTTTAAAAGGGGATGTCTAGGGGAAGAATACAATCGTCCGGGTTTAATCTTGGGAGTATCCGACAACAAATAAGGGTCTATAAAGGCAATGAAATGGTCTATCCGAAGACCGCCTTTAGTCCGACGTATAGCGTTTTCCAACACCTGTTGCCAGACAACGCCTGCTGGGCCCAAATCACCTTCTTTTGTAAAAAGAAGTTCCGGTTTGAACACGGGAAATCGCCACCGCTGTGGCTCATTTGAAAAAGCATCCGGCGGCGCTCCCAACGTCATTTCTTTTAAAAACAAATCCGAATATTTTTTTTGAATTTCAGCAGGAATTAAAACTTGCAAATCCCCAATATAGGGAAACGGACATTCCTTGGCATAGGATTCAGCCAACCGTGTGGCAAAAACGGGCAACGGTAAACGGGATTTTTTGGTTTGCCGCGCCTCGGCCAATAAAGTATCAAAATCCCCTTCCACCTGATCAAAATTGATAAAATCAGCTTTTTTAGGGGTCGCATAAATTTTTTCCAAAGTTTCAGCTTTTACCCATCCGCGACGCACCAAATTTTCCGGCGGGATGAAAAAAGGATTGTCGGCCAATTCTGACATATAGGGAGAATGACCTGTAATTTTATTGGTGCGCCCCCCCGGCCCTAACTGAATTTTATGAAGCGCTGTCCCGAAAAATCCCCAGATACGTTCGGCACCTTTGCCATAGGGAGAGCCAATACCGGCATTTTCCGCTTCGCTGACGGCAGGCATACACGGTCCCGGCATTCCCATAGAAACTTCTTTATTCAAAAGCGCATAGCCTTCAAAAATCAAAGGTTTCAAACTTTTCCAAAAAGAAATAACTTCTTTTAACTCCCGCATTTTTTTCCCTGATTTTCAAAATAACATTCTTACAAGATAAAATCAACTTTTTTCTTGACTTTAAAAGGGGATTTTTTTAAAATCAACTGATGAAACAGTCTTTTGATTTTACCCAACGCATAAAGCCCATTCAACATTTGGTCATTCATTCTTTTGCCTTGTCCCCCAAAAAAATGATAGAGGTTTTACACCAATATAAACTTTCTGTCCATTACCTGATAGAAGCAAACGGACGGCTCCATTCTTTGGTGCCGGAAGATAAAGTGGCGTGGCATGCAGGTCCCAGCTTTTGGGCTGGCGAAACAGGCCTGAATCAAACGTCCATCGGCATTGAGTTGGAACATTTGGGCTATGGACAAACGGCATATCCGCAAAAACAAATAGAGGCTTTGATAAAACTTGTTAAAGAAATTTTGGCTCGCCATCCCATTCGTCCGGAAAACATTCTTGGGCACAGTGATATTGCGCCGATGGCCAAAATGGATCCGGGACGGGGATTTCCTTGGCAAAAGCTGGCCCAAAACGGCATTGGACTTTGGTATGATTTAAAAAAGAAGAAGACGATGGGAAAAAAGGACGTGGCAGAATTGTTATCCCTGATTGGCTATTATGTCAAAGGGCGCGCATTAGAAGCTTCCGGCTGGGCTTTTCGGCAACGGTTTATGCCCGAAAGCATCCCCATTGATGCCCGAATTGCCGAACAAGAAGCCGCTGTTTTTAAAGCACGTCAACAAGCCGCCCTTTTACCCCCAAAAGAACAAGAAGCCTTTTTAAACACAGCGCCAACCATTTATCCCCCAGAGGCCGGCGCCTATTTAACCGATTCAGAATTTATAAACGTATTGAAGGCCGTGGCTGATGAATACCAAAAAGCAAGAAAAGCTTAAAGTGTCTTTTGGCGATTGGGAAAAACAGGAGCCTTTTTGTGCGCGCAAATACGCACAGGTTCCATTGCCAAATGCTTGTTAAATTCATTCAGACTGTCAACAATTGACTTATGCCAAAAAGCAGGATAAGCACAAGCACTTTGTGCACCCAAAAACAACTTTTTTAAAGGCGTATACCGATAAGGGTCAGTTTTAAATCCCTGTAACGAAAACTCGTGAAATAGCTCTTTATACTTATTGATTTCCCATTTTGATTCCATCAAACACGGATGGAGCCCATTTTTGATGGGGGTAAATGAAAATAAAGGAAGACACTGATCATCGGCCGCATTTCCTTTATAGGGAGAGCGCTTGGCACAAATGGCCGTTTCCAACTGTGGCATAAAATTTTTTTCTTCCTCACTTGTTCTTTGCTGAATATCTTGTTCAAAATCCATGGCAGAAGTTGCGTATTTTTCAAAAGCCAGCGGATTATGATTAAATAAATAGCAACCAGCCGCCATCATTTCCGTTCCTTCCCGAAAGGCCCGAACGGCATAAAACATCACCTGTTGCATCTCTTTTTTATGCGACACCAATCCTTTTTGTTCCCGAAATTCAAGAATCCGCCTGAACAATTTTTGAGGTAAAGTGTCATTTTCTGAAAAAGAGGATTTCATCCTTTTCCAAAAAGTAAGCGGCTTTTGTTCGGGGGTCCACAGCCGTTCCAACAATTCTTGTGCCAAGGCGGCTGCTTTTTCTTCTTCAGACTTTTCCTTTTCGGGATGGGTTTTCAATTCCCTTTCTAAAACAGATTGCATCAACGGTTTTAACATATTATCTTCCCTGACGTGCTTTGCCCGAAAGGGCACTTATCAAACTTATTTTTTGGGCAATTTGTTCATAGCCCGCAACAGGATTTAAGGCCAAATACACATCTGTCGGGACCCCCTGCCCACAGCGCATTTGACGCGCTTGTCCCACGGGAATTTTATAATGCTGCATTTGATTTGTCCAATTCAAAATCGCCCTTTCACGATTGGTGAATTTTTTGTCGGATTCCATCAACGTATATTTATGATCGGGGTCATAAGCATACATTACCCCCTGCCAAAGTGTTTGATTTTTCCCACTGACAGGAACCACATCTAATTGATAAAATCTGTTGATAAAATCAGAGATCTCTTGAGCCTCTGCTTCAGAAATATGCCAATGCTGGGCCAGTTGTTTTGGTGTCATAAAATTCCTTTTCTAACAAAAGTGAGTATACCTCTTTGAAGTAATTTTGTCAAGATTTTAATTAAAAATCCCCGATTTTGACTATCGGAGATTCTTTCCTTTTTCAGTCAATCAAAGCATTATTCAGACTTGGCAGCTTTCAAAGCAGTCAACACATTTTGTGCAGCCGTCACCGATTCACCGGAAAGCCCCGCTTTTTCCAAAGCCAATTGTTTTAAACAGGCCGAGGAAATTTCTTGTGATAAAGTTTTAACAGGCACAACAAAAGCCCTTCCGTTTTGAATGGCGGCATTGGCTTTTTGGGTCAAACACACATTCAAAGCCGTATTGGACGTATTTGCCCCTCCGGCGGCACAAGCGCCCAACAATAAGCTGGTTGCTAAAACGCAGATTTTTTTCATTGAACTTATCCTCCTTTCTTTAGGTTTTTTATTTTATCGTGTTTATTCCCTCTTGTCAACTTTAAAAATTTTTCTTTTTTCAAAAAAACATCTTGCAAAAGTTAAAACTTTTCATTAAAATGCAAAAAGAACAAAACAAGAACAAAGGAGAAAATAATGGAAAAAGACAAAGCGTTGGAAGCGGCCGTTGCACAAATTGAACGGGCCTTTGGAAAAGGCTCAATTATGCGCTTGGGTCAACAAGAAAATGCCGTGGATATGCCGGCGATTTCAACCGGTTCTTTGGGGTTGGATTTGGCATTGGGAATCGGGGGATTGCCCAAGGGGCGTATCATTGAAATTTACGGACCGGAAAGTTCGGGTAAAACGACATTGGCTTTGCACGTGGTGGCCGAAGCACAAAAACAAGGGGGCACTTGCGCCTATGTGGATGCCGAACACGCTTTGGATCCCATTTACGCCCGCAAATTAGGGGTTAAAATTGATGACTTGTTGATTTCTCAACCAGACACCGGCGAACAAGCCTTGGAAATTGCAGATACTTTGGTGCGTTCCGGAACCATCAGTGTGTTGGTGGTGGATTCAGTGGCAGCTTTGGTTCCGAAAGCCGAATTGGAAGGCGATATGGGCGACCAACACATGGGCTTACAAGCACGATTGATGAGTCAGGCTTTGCGTAAATTGACGGCGTCAGTGGCCCGGACAAATACGTTGGTTATCTTTATCAACCAAATTCGGATGAAAATCGGGGTGATGTTTGGGAATCCCGAAACAACAACCGGCGGCAATGCGTTGAAATTTTATGCCAGCGTCCGGATGGACATTCGCCGCATCGGTTCCATTAAAGACCACGAAGATATTATTGGCAATCAAACACGTGTGAAGATTGTTAAAAACAAAGTGGCGCCTCCTTTTAAAACGGTGGATTTTGATATTTTATATGGTGAAGGCGTGTCCAAAATGGGCGAATTGTTGGATTTAGGGGTAAAGGCTGGTTTGGTGGAAAAGGCCGGTTCTTGGTTTTCCTATAAAGACACACGCATCGGACAAGGGCGGGAATCGGCACGTCAATATTTAAAGGACAATCCAAAAGTGGCCGAAGAATTGGAAAAAGCCATTCGCGACCATGCCAAAGATATTTCACGTGAAATGATTGTGGGCGATAATGATGCTCCGACCGAAGCGGAATAAAAACGAAATATATCATTAAAAAACGGGCCTTTAAAAGCCCGTTTTTTTTGATGGAGCGCAAATTTATTTCGCCACAAATTTGACGGCAGTTTTTTCCATTTCAAAGGATTCAATGACATCTCCCACTTTGACGTCATCGTATTTGGCCAATTTCACGCCGCATTCATAGGTTTCTTTCACCTCTTTAACGTCATCTTTCATCCGCTTTAATTGTTCCAAATCGCCCGTAAAGATAACCACATTATCACGCAGCAAACGCACCTTTGACCCACGCTTAATCAACCCGTCCGTTACCATACAGCCGGCAATTTTACCCACTTTAGAAATAGAAATCACCTGACGAATTTCGGCGTGTCCCAAAATCTTTTCGTGTTCTTCGGGGGTCAACATTCCTTCCACAGCCTTTTTCATATCATCCACCACATCATAGATAATGGAATAATAACGAATATCCACGCCATCGCGTTTAGCAATATCCCGTGCACTGGGATTTGCCCGAACGTTAAAGCCGATAATAATCGCATGGCTGGCGTGGGCCAACGTCACATCCGTATCATTGATGGCCCCCACCGAGGAATGGATAATGTTGACTTTGATTTCATCATTTTTGATTTTAGAAAGGATGCCGTTCAAAGCCTCCACAGAGCCTTGCACATCCGCTTTAATCAAAACAGGCACTTCCTTCATTTCACCGGCCTTGATTTTGGCCAGCAAGCCTTCCGTGCCGCCCAAACGCTTCATATTCAACATTTCACGTGCTTTGCGATCGCGATAGGCAGCAATTTCACGCGCTGTGTTTTCATCAGCCACCACAACAAAATCATCCCCGGCAGACGGTGTTCCGTTCAACCCCACCACTTCCACAGGTTGGGCCGGCACAGCTTGAGTTAAACGTTCAGATTTGGCATTGACCAAGGAACGCACTTTTCCCCATTCTTTCCCCGTCACAAAAATATCGCCGATATGCAAAGTGCCAGTTTTCATTAAAATAGTCGCCACCGAACCGCGCCCTTTATCCATACGGGCTTCAATGACAACACCTTCGGCAGCCCCCACTTGCGGCGCCTTTAAATCCAACATTTCAGCTTGCAATAAAATGGCTTCCACCAATTTATCCAGGTTGGTTTTATTTTTGGCAGAAACTTCCACGTCCAATACGTCGCCCCCCATTTTTTCAACCACAATGCCATGTTGCAATAACTCGGTGCGCACGCGTTCCGGATTTGCCCCGGGACGATCAATTTTATTGATGGCCAAAATCACGGGCACTTGAGCCGCTTTGGCGTGGTTGATGGCTTCTATTGTCTGGGGCATCACACCGTCATCGGCAGCCACCACCAACACCACGATATCCGTAATTTGAGCCCCCCGTGCCCGCATTGCCGTAAAAGCTTCGTGCCCCGGTGTGTCAATAAAGGTAATTTTATGACCGTCTTTTAATTCCACCTGATAGGCCCCAATATGTTGAGTGATACCGCCGGCTTCTCCGGTCGCCACGTGCGTAGAACGCAAGGCATCCAATAAGGAGGTTTTCCCGTGGTCCACGTGCCCCATAACCGTCACAACAGGAGGACGCGGTAAAAGCTTATCAGGCGAGATTTCTTCATGTTTTAACACATTTTCCACATCGGATTCGGCCACCCGTTTCACCTTATGTCCCAACTCCGTTGCCACCAATTCTGCCGTATCGGCATCAATGGTTTGTGTAATAGTCACCATCATGCCCAATTTCATCAAAACTTTAACAACAGCAGCCCCTTTTTCACTCATACGATTGGCTAATTCTTGAACTGAAATCGTTTCGGGTACCGTAATTTCGCGTGAAATTTTTTCCACAGGTTTGTTGGCATTCAAAAATTTCAAGCGTTCTTTTTCTTTGGCACGCTTGATGGAAGCCAAAGACCGACGACGATGTTGCATCCCTGTATTTTCATCATCTTCTTCATCGTCCGGCGTATATTGACGAAAGGCATTCACATTGATTTTAGCAGAGCGTTTTTGATCAAAAGCACTTTTATGAGGCGCATTGAATTTAACTTCAGCCCCTTCTTCTTCGGTACGTGTTTTCTTTTTGGCAAAATCAGAACGATGCGTTTCTTCTTTTGCAGGTGCCATTTGTTCTTGTTTGGCCTTTTCTTCAGCTTGACGTTTGGCTTCTTTGATGGCTTTTTCTTCGGCCAGTTGGCGTTCTTTTTCGGCCTTGGCTTGGCGCTCTTGCTCTAATCTTTTAGCATGTTCAGCCACTTTCTGTGCCTCTTGCAACAGTTTTAATTTTTGGGCAGCATCCGTCGTGATGGCAGCCGGTTTTTGTTCCGGACTGATGACACGTTTTTTGCGCACTTCAATCTGAACGCCTGTTTTGGCCCCCAAATTCACACGATTACCCAAGGAAAGTGTTTTTCCTGAAAGAGTCAGTTTTTCTGTCATAGAGGTTTCCTTTCTGTTTTCTTATCGGCCTCAACAATAATATTAAATAAAGCCTTCATTTGTTCAGCCAATTCGTCTGTAATACGAACCGTTCCTTTGGCTGCTTTATAAAACAGGCGCTTTTGAAAAGCCTGTTCCAGACAATCCTGATGGACCCACATCCCGCGGCCCGAATTGACTTCCTTGATATCATAGCATAAAGTTTTCCCCGGGCGCCCCGTAAAGCGCAACAAATTTTCGCGCCTGTCTTGCATTTTGCACACAAAACAGGTACGAATACCGGGTTCCTTTAATCCGTTTGGATCAGATTTACGCCAATGATTCCTGAACAAACCAATGCTCCCGAGCCTTCATAATCAGCTCATTTGCCTGCTTTTCGGTTAAAGCATTGCCCACAATTTCCAACAATTCATCGCTGGCTAAATCGGCAAAATCATCCAAGGTCTTCACCCCTTTTTCACCCAACTTCACCAACATTTCACCGGTCAAGCCTTCAAAGTCGGTCAAATCCTTAGCCAACTTTAATTCCTTTAATTTGCCGTTGATTTCATTTTCTTTGGCAACCAAATAGGCTTTGGCACGCGTTTGAAGTTCTGTGGCCAAGGCTTCATCAAACCCTTGAATACCAGCCAATTCATCCAGCGCGATATAGGCAATGTCTTCCACAGAAGAAAAACCTTCTTGAATCAACAGGTGCGCCATCATATCATCAATATCCAATGCAGACATAAACAAGGCAACACGTTCTTGTGTTTCAGCCTGACGATGTTCAGCTTCTTGGGCTTCGGTCATCATATCAATATGCCAACCGGTCAACTGACTGACCAAGCGAATGTTTTGACCGCGACGACCAATCGCCAACGACAGTTGATCTTCATTCATCACGACTTCCACATTCTTGGATTCTTCATCAATCACGATTTTTAACACTTCGTTCGGTGAAAGGGCATTGATAATGAAAGTCGCCGGATCTGCTGACCAAGAAACCACATCAATCTTTTCACCCTGTAATTCCGCCGTGACGGCTTGAACACGCACACCGCGCATACCGATACAAGCCCCGCGGGCATCCACCGTGTTATCGGCCGCATACACGGCGATTTTGGAACGTGACCCCGGATCACGGGCAACAGCCTTAATTTCAATATCACCGTCATAAACTTCGGGCACTTCCGCTTTGAACAAAGCAGCCAAAAAGTCCGGATGAGAGCGGGTCAGAAAAATTTGAGGTCCTTTGATTTCCCGACGCACATCCAAAACCAACGCACGGATGCGATCCCCCACGCGATACACTTCCCGCGGAATCAATTCATCACGGCGCAACATAGCTTCCGTATGGCCGATTTCCACAATCAAATTTCCGCCCTCCACGCGCTTGACGGAACCGTGGACAATTTGACCCTTTTTATCAATCATTTCTTCATATTGTTGATTGCGTTCAGCTTCCCGCACTTTTTGCATAATAACCTGCTTGGCCGTTTGCGCGGCAATACGTCCGAAATCCATCGGCGGCAACGGGTCGGAAATGATATCTCCGACTTTGGCAAATTTATCCGAAGTGCGTGCTTCGGCCAATGAAATTTGCTTAAATTCATCTTCCACAGTTTCCACAACGGTCAAAACGCGTGTCATTTCAATGGCCCCATCATTCGGGTTAATGTGGGTGCGAATATCATATTCGGGCCCATATTTACTGCGACCGGCTTTGGAAATACCTTCTTCCATCGCCGCCAAAATATCGGCTTTATCCAATCCTTTTTCATGCGCCAATAAATCGGCCATTTGAATCAGTTCTGGTCTTGGGAGTGTTGCTGTTTGCATTATTTTTTCCTTTCTTTTGGGTTAAAAATTTCTTCCGGAAGAGTGAGTTTAGCATGCTGAATTTTTTCAAACGGCAAGCTGAGCTCCGCCCCTTCAAACTCCAATAAAACATTTTGATTTTGAACACCTTTTAAAACACCTTTGAAGCGCCGGCGCCCGTTGATTTCCGTGTCCAATTCAATCTTGGCAGGTTGTCCCTGGAAACGTTGATAATCGGCCAGTTTCACCAAAGGCCGATCAATCCCCGGCGAAGAAACTTCCAACACCCACTTCCCCGGAAAAGGATCCGCGACATCCAATAAAGCGGAGGCTGTGCGGCTGATATGTGTGCAATCTTCCAACCCCATTTCTTGGCGATCCAAACGTTCGGCCATAATTTGCAGTGTTTGCAATTCCTTGCCCTGCACAGTCACGCGCACTAACTCATAGCCCATATCAGTCAGGGCGGGTTCAATTGTTTTAATTACTGTTTCAATCAAATTCATTTTTTATTCCTTTTAAAAAAGGCGGGGCCTTTTGGGTCCCACCTCTTATTTTTGAAAAGAAGTCATGAGGGCATTTTAACGCAATAAAAAGAAAAAGTCAAGTAAAAAATTTGCTGGACAAATAAAAAGATTTATGATAGACTATCTCCGTTTTTCCCATAAATTCAGGTCAGATAGAAACAGGGACAGACCTTTTTAAATTACTTTTTGAGGATATATGAATAAGTCATTTAATCGCCCGCGCCGGCATAATAACAACGCTCGTTCTGTACGTTCCATTGCTTTGCAACAAATTACACGCTTTACTAATTTGGATTCTTCGGGTCCTTTGGGGAAATTGCGTGGCACGCCGTTGCAACTGGCCGAAAAATATCAAAATGGCGCCAAAGATGCTCAAACACAAGGGGATGTGGTTTTGGCCCAAACCTGTTTGCAATATGCGGACCATTATTTAAGATTACAAAATGTGGCCATTGAAAATGAACAAAGCAAAATAAGGGGAGAAGAACCAGCCATTTTGGAAACGACGGAAACACCAGAAGCCCCTGAAACACCAACAGAAGTGGCACCCCAAAGTACTCCAAATGTGGAAAAACGTCCCATTATTCGGCGTAAAAAAGCTGCCCCTGAAAGCCTTTCCATGCCGATAGAGGCTTTGGAACAAAAATCAGAAACAACGCCAGAGACTCCTTCAAAATAAAAAATATTTGACAAAACCTTAAAGCTATGATATAATAGCGCTTGGACAGTTGGAAGACTTGTAAGCGTCATACTCCTCAACACGAATACAAGCAGTGGATTTCTCCCCCTCTTTTAGCTGTCCCCTTTTTTATTGACATTTTCCCAAAAGTTTGTTAGATTTTTTGTGAGCAGGCCAAAAAACCTGTTCACTGGGTCACAAAACCCTATAAAGACGCGTTTAATAAAGACGATATTTTATGCCAAAAAACCGTCAGGTTGGATGGCGGTAGAATAAAATCCGTCTGTGCGGGGAATATACCGCACTACTTCGTTTTTGTAGTTTTGTGCATCCAGCCACTTTTAAAAGTGGCGTTTATTTTTATTAAAAAGAAAGGGATGCTAAAATGAAAAAAGAAAACAAAAAGCAAATTGTTGTTTCCCAAGTGATGGGAAAGTCGGTGGAAAGCACACATCAATTTGTCATTCCCCGCTTGACGGG
>JBJEXE010000066.1:0-63190 GCA_051885475.1 Alphaproteobacteria bacterium
CATACCACCGTTGACATTGACGGTTTGACCAGTGATATAAGCGGATTCTTCGCTGGCCAAAAAAGCCACCACATGCGCGATATCCTGCGGTGTTCCCATACGCTTCATCGGGATTCTATCCAACATCATCTGTTTAACATTGTCCGGTAAATTTTCCGTCATCGGCGTCGCAATAAAGCCCGGTGCAATACAATTAGCCGTAATGCCGCGCGCACCCACTTCACCAGCCACTGATTTTGTCATAGCAATCAAACCAGCTTTACTGGCGGCATAATTCGCTTGTCCCACATTACCAATCACCCCAACAATGGAAGCCATAGAAATAATCCGGCCCCAGCGCTTTTTCATCATTTGGGGTAAAACTTCGCGTATCAAACGAAATCCGGCTGTTAAATTGACCGCCAAAACCGCATCCCACATTTCATCCGTCATTCGCATGGAAAGTGTATCTTTTGTGATACCTGCATTATTCACTAAAATATCAATATTTTCAAAGTGTTGTTGAGCGAATTTCACCAAAGACTTTAAGTCATTTATCTGGGTGATATTACCTGCAAAAACGACCACACGGTTCCCCAGTTCGGCCTTTAAACTTTCCAGCGCTTTTATTGATATATCCGTTAAAACCAAATTCGCCCCTAAGGCGTGTAAGGTTTTGGCAATTGCCCTGCCAATCCCCCCTGTTGCCCCCGTAATCAAAGCCGTTTTATTTGTCAAATCAAACATTTTAAAGTATTCCTTTCATCCGTTTTAATCTTTTTTAAGGTTAGCCTGAATCCAAAAACTTGTCAAGTAAAATTTATTGACTTTTTCCTTTAAATTTGTTATAAACACCCCTATATTTTAACAGGAGGAATTTTATGAAAGAACTGATTCAAAACATTTTTTATGTCGGTGTGAATGATAAAGGCATTGATTTATTTGAAGGGCAATACATTGTTCCAAACGGCATCAGCTATAACTCTTATTTAATTAAAGATGAAAAAGTCGCCCTGATGGATACAGTGGATGAAAGAAAATGCGATGAATGGCTGGCAAATTTAGAGGAAACTTTGGCCGGAAAAGCACCGAATTATTTGGTTTTATTACATATGGAACCAGACCATACGGGAAGCTTAAAAACCTTTTTGGAAAAATATCCAGATACTCAAATCGTTTCCAGCCAAAAACTTTTTAATATGATTCCTCAATTTTTTGAAGGACTCAATTTGGAAGGGCACAAAGTTGTTGTTGGTGAAGGCGACACGTTAAATTTGGGTACACATACTTTAAAATTCATCACCGCGCCTATGGTGCATTGGCCTGAAGTCATAATGGCGTATGAGGAAAAAGAAAAGATTTTATTTTCCGCAGATGGTTTTGGCAAATTTGGCGCCTTGGATACAGATGAAGAGTGGGCCTGTGAAGCACGCCGGTATTATTTTAACATTGTGGGTAAATATGGTGTTCAGGTGCAGGCTGTGTTAAAAAAAGCCGCTGCCTTGGACATTCAAAAAATTTATCCTTTGCATGGACCAATGTTAAATGAAAATTTGGGGTATTATATTGGAAAATATGATACTTGGAGTTCTTATCGCCCCGAAGACAAAGGCGTTTTTATTGCCTATGCCAGCATTTACGGGCACATAAAAGTGGCTGCTGAAAAATTAAAAGAAATTTTGGAAGCCAAAGGTGTAAAAGTTGTCCTTTCGGATTTGGCGCGTTCCGATATGGCTGAATGTCTGGAAGATGCTTTTCGTTATGACCGGTTAGTATTAGCCTCCCCCACCTATGATGGCGGCATTTTCCCTGTGGTTGAAAGTTTTATCGCTCATTTAAAGGCTAAAAATTATCAAGGGCGAAAAATCGCTTTTATTGAAAATGGGTCTTGGGCGCCGATGGCTGCAAAAAAAATGCGGGCTGAATTGGAAAATTTAGAAAAGATAACCTTCGTGGAACCTGTAATCACAATTAAATCCGCTATGAAAGAAGCCGATTTGAAGCAGCTGGATATGTTGGCAGAAGCCCTAAAAGATTAGTATTTTTCCACTTCATATAAACTGCGTTCAGCACCAATGGTTGTGGGATGACCGTGACCGGGGTAAACTTTGACAGTGTTCGGCAACTCTTTAAAGAGCTTTTTCAAACTTTGCTGCATGGCTTTATCAGAGCTGGTCGGCAAATCCGTCCGTCCATAGGTCCCCTGAAAAAGAGTATCCCCGGAAATCAAAAGGTCATCAATCAAAAAGCAACAACATCCCCACGTATGCCCCGGGGTTTCCAAAATCCGGATAGGATGATTTCCCAGCTTAAAAATCGTATTCCCGTTGAAAGTACCGTCCACCTTTGGAATATCCACTTTCCCCAAATGGGCATAATGTGTGTAATGATTGATTTCCTTAAGGAGCGCCAAATCATTTTCATGTACATAAGTCGGAATATGATGTTTTTCCCAAAAATAATTGACGCCCATCACGTGGTCAAAATGCCCATGCGTTAGTAAAATCATTTTTAAAATTGCCCCCTGACTTTCCACAAATTTCATAACTTCATCATTAGGAACAGAACAATCAAACAAAACCGCCTCTTTGGATTTTGAATCCAAGACCAAATAATTATGGTTATTCAACGGCGGAAATATAAAATCTTTTATCATTAAATCAGTCATTTATTTTATCCTTTTGCAGTGTATTAACAACTTTTTTACTTTTTCTATCCAACGTTTCAATTAAAGAACTTTTCTCTGATAAATTCTTCAAAAACGCCCCCTTTTCTCCCCCCGCATAATACCATTTATCAGGAATAGAAGTGAAAATATTTTTTGTTTGTAAATAAAAATTATCCTTTTTCCCGACAAATTCTGCAATGCGTGGCACGGAACCAGTCCGAGTGGAAATCGGATTGACGGAATCAAAAACATAGTCTTTCTCTTTATCTTGAAAAACAATAAAACTATGGGCTTCAAAATCTGAAAAATCTTCATTTTCAACCAATTCACCCCCCACATAACGTGTTGGAATGTTTTGACTTTGAAAATAAAGCTGGGCCAAAACGGAAAATTCCCCGCAAGCACAATACCCTTCATTATAGGCCTCAGAAAGACAGTGTTTTCCTTCACTGTCATAAAAATCGGCACGTTTGGAGCAATTTCTGGTTATATGAGGAAAAGCCTTTTCCATAACCTTATTAAAGGAAAACATATGGCAAAAAAGAGAATAATCAAAATCCGACTTTGGTTGTGCCAAAAACCACTTTTTCAGCACTTCATTTTTTTCAAACAGGGCCTGATAATCAGCCATCTTTTTAAAAAGAGGCTGAAACCTTTTCGCATCCACCGACACATAAAGATCCAAAGCCCCAGCGAAACTGCCCCCGACCGGAAAAAGCTCTTTGTCTTCTATGTGATCCGATATCCAATGACCATCGGTTAGTTTTTTATACATCTTTACCCTCCTGTCTATAAAACAACTTAACAAATTTTCTTTTAAAAGGCAATTATAAAATTCTTCTTGCTTTTTCAAAAATTTTGTTCTAGGCTACATATCGTTGTATGTTCAACTGATGAAAGGAAATTAAAATGAAACTTGTAAAATTAGCCGTTGTGGCTGCTGCTTTGTTCAGCTTGTCAGCTTGTATGGGTATTCGCGGATATCATGGAAATCAAAAAGTATGTGAAAACCAAAGCTTTTTGGGGATTTCCATCATTGAAGTGTTATCTCCTTGTAAATAAGGAAACTTGAGGGGCTCTGCTTTGGGGCCCCCTGTTTTATTTTAAATGATTATTAAAAATATTTTTTGGGATGTGGATGGCGTTTTGGCAAATTTAAATTACGCCTATTTTTATTTCCTTAAAAATCATCCTTCTTATGCCCCAAAATACAAAAACTTAAAATGGGAAGATTTGGATAAAGTTTTGCCTATCAACCCGAAATATGGGGCGTTGGATTTAAAATGTCATCCCCAAATGGGCAATCAGATGGATGATGATTTTTGTCATAGCCCTGAATTTTTTGAAAATCGTCCTCTCTACCCTAATGTCATTGAAACATTGTGTGCCTTGAATAAGGCTGGATATCGCCAATTTACTCTTTCCGCCAGCTTTAATCCAGAAATCAAAAAACGTTTTTTAAATAAACTGTTGGCTCCCGTCACAAACTTTTTAACCATTGAATGCGTGGGCCATGGCAAATTCTTGCACGATACCACAAAAGAAGGAAAATTTTTGGAATGCTTTAAAAAATACAATCTAAAGCCGGAAGAAACACTTTTGGTGGATGATCGTATTTACAATATGTATGCCGCTTTAAAGGTCGGTGTTCTTCCTGTACGTATGAGATGCGAATTTACAACAGACTTACCCCCTGATTTAAAATGGATACACGAAGTTAAAAACGTGAAAGAAGTAAAAAACTGGCTGACAGAAAAAGGCTATCTTAAGCTTTCCCTGCCCGCGCAGAAAACAATTCAGGACTAATCCCCAGTAATTTTAAGGCTTTTTCCCATCGTTCTTCATAAGGTGTATGAAACAAAATTTCAGGATTGGAGGGAGCTGTCAACCAGATATTACCCATAATTTCTTCTTCCATTTGACTGGGGGACCAAGTGCAACATCCCACCGCCAATAAATAACTTTCGGGGGCCTTTCCTGAAGCAATATCCGTTAAAATTTCCTGAGTAGCCGTCAAATGAACTTGATTTGTTACCGGCCTTGTTTCTGAATAAAATAAATCCGGCGTATGAAGAATAAAACCCTGCATTTTATGGTCAGGTCCCCCGTCTAAAACAGGAGGGAAAAAGGTCTTTTCATCATATTGAATTTTCAATTGTGCCAAAATATCTTGGCACGAAATTTTGGGGATGGGTTTGTTGATAACCAAACCCTTAGCCCCTTCATTTTCTGAATGGTGAGTAATATAAATAACCGCCTTTTGAAACCGCTTATCCTCAATATTCGGCATTGCTATCAACAATGAACCGCTTAATGAGGTAAACGGGGGTAAATCCCTGGAAAACATTACATATCCTTTTCATAATCATCCAAAAACTCATTTAATTCGGGAGCAGCCTCCATATCGCTTTCTTCTTCGGCGATATCCAACGTGTCATCTGTATCCGTTGCCTCTTCATCCGTGGGCAAAGAGTCCGTTATTTTCAACAGGGTTTCCGTATCCAAATCTTCATCATCAATCTTGGGCATTTCCCGTTTAACAATTTTACTTAAATGTTTTTCTTTGGCTTTTGCAAAAGAATCCTCCGTATACTTTGTTTTGCATTTTGGGCAAACAAATTCCTTTTTTCCCATATCGTAAAAGAAAGATTCGCATTTCGGGCATTTACGTTTTTGACCCCATTTCGTGTTCATAAAAGCTCCTTTCGCTTTTGTTAAAGTTCTTAACACCTCCCGTGTTTTACATATTTTGATAAATTTGTCAACAAAAAAAATAAAAAAACTTGCACTTTTATTTTTTTTAAGGTATAATAGCCCCACTTTTCCATTCGGGAAAAGTCCCCATACGTCCTTGGTCAAACGTTCGGGTGAGGAATAAGACCTTTCAAAGTCCATTGGGAGTTTTCCCTTTGGCCAACAAAAAAGTTAAATTTTAATGACAAAAGAAAAAATGGAAATGAACACCGAAGATTTTGGTGCTTTATTGGATGAATTTATGTCGGCTCGCCCCTTGCAAGGTCAAGTCGTCAAAGGAACAATTACTGCCTTAACAAAGGATGAAGCGATTGTGGATGTCGGATTGAAATCCGAAGGACGCATTCCGCTCACCGAATTCGGCGCACAAAGCGTTAAAGTCGGCGATGAAGTTGAGGTTTATATTGAACGTTATGAAAACCGTGAAGGAAGTGCTGTTCTGTCACGTGAAAAAGCGCGCCGCGAAGAAGCTTGGGGCGACTTAGAAAAAGCTATGCAAGAAGGAAAACACGTCAACGGAACAATCTTCGGACGTGTCAAAGGTGGCTTTACGGTGGATTTGGGCGGAGCAACTGCTTTCTTACCCGGCAGCCAAATTGACATTCGTCCCATTCGTGATGTCTCTCCTTTGATGGGAATTACACAACCTTTTGCAATTTTGAAAATGGATAAAGCCCGTGGCAACATCGTTGTTTCCCGTCGTGCTATTTTGGAAGAAGAACGCGCAGCTCAATTCTCGGAAATCATCAAAGGAATGAGTGAAGGTCAAATCGTTGAAGGAACTGTCAAAAATATTACTGAATATGGTGCCTTTATTGATTTGGGCGGCATTGATGGCTTATTGCATGTCACCGATATTTCATGGAAACGTATTGCTAATCCGGCAGACGTGTTGAAAGTGGGTGAAAAAATCCAAGTTCAAATCATCAAATTTTCACCTGAAAACGGCCGTGTTTCCTTGGGCATGAAGCAAATGGAAGCTGACCCATGGGTGGGTGTCAATGAACGTTACCAAGTGGGTACCAAGGTAAAAGGACACATCAGCAACATCGCCGATTACGGTGCATTTGTTGAATTGGAAGACGGTGTTGAAGGTTTAGTCCACGTTTCAGAAATGAGCTGGACAAAGAAAAATGCTCATCCCAGCAAAATCGTTACCATCGGTCAAGAAGTGGAAGCTGTTGTCCGCGAAGTGGATGAAAGCAAACGCCGCATTTCTTTGGGTATGAAAGAACTTCAAGAAAACCCGTGGAAAGTGTATGCTGAAGAACACAAAGTCGGTGAAATCGTTGAAGGGCCGATTAAAAATATGATTGAATTCGGTATCTTTATTTCTTTAAACAACGATTTAGACGGAATGATTCATACCTCTGATTTGTCTTGGGACAAACCGGGTGAAGAAGCCATCAAAGACTACAAAAAAGGTCAAGTTGTTAAAGCCAAGATTTTGGATATTGACGTTGAAAAAGAACGCATTGCCTTGGGGATTAAACAACTGGAAAAAGATCCGGTCAATGAAGCCAGCGGTTCTTTGAAAAAAGGTGCTGTAGTCACCGGTGTTGTATCTGCCATTACCGAAGATGGTATTGAAGTGGATGTGGATGGTGTCAAAGGCTTTATTCGTCGCTCCGATTTGGCCAAGGAACGTTCCGAACAAAAACCTGAACGTTTTGCCATTGGCGAAAAAGTGGATGCGAAAGTAACCGCTTTTGACAGCAAAGCCGGTAAATTGACTTTGTCCATCAAAGCCCGTGAAATTGCCGAAGAAAAACAAGCTCTGGCGGAATTCGGTTCCACAGCAGCCGGTGCTTCTTTGGGCGATATTTTGGGCGCTGCTTTGGCAAAGAAAGCCAAAAAGTCCAAAAAGGCAGATGCCGATGCTGAAGAAAAGCCGGCAAAAGCCAAAAAGGCAAAGAAAAAAGAAGAAGCTGAAGAAGCCCCAAAGGCTGAATAAGCTTATCTTTTTCAAAAAATTTCAGCGGGGTATTTCCCCGCTGATTTTTTATGGTCTTTTTAAAAGAGAAAAGGATCTGATGTTCTGATTTTGCAGAGGGTTTGGGGGATGATACGAAGTGTCTTGGCAAAAATCTTCATAAAAAAATGGCAGGGTAAATACCCCGCCATTTCTGGATTTGAATGAAATTTAATTCACATCCTGATATTTTGCCCAACAATTATCACGGCCTTTAGCACATTGGGTACCATTCTTGTTGCAATCATAACCACAAGAATAACCATTTGCGTCCCAACAGTGCATTTTAACGCCCCCATCCGGTCCGCAACTAATCTTCAAAGTGGGATGTTGACAAACATAAAATCCGGATCTTCTTCTATAAACAAGATCCCATTTTTGTCCCATCACGTTATCACAATCAGATTGAAGACAATAACCGCTATAGCAGTTGCTGCCATCCGCCTGACAACCTGTTCCACATTTATATTGCCCCAAACGACAAGTATAGGAATTCTTGTCTGTTTTAATACACTGCAATTTCTTTTCAGGCATTGCGGGAGCAGCCATACCCACAGCCCCAGATGAAGAAGCAGAAGAAACCAGCTTGGCGGTTGTCTTTTTTTCTTCCGGCCAGGCAATGCCTTGCGTCTGTTTATAATAGGTATTATCTGTCGGTTGTTTTGAATTATAAGAACAAGCCGACAAAACAATACCTGAAACCATTAAAATAGATAAAATTTTCTTCATTTTTATTCCCCTTAATACTTTTGGCGAATACGCGTTGTGCCATCAATTTCCACCAAGATAACATTATCCCCAGGACGCAAATTGAGTTCATTGGTTTGAACAACGGAAATCACATTACTTGTGCCATCTTTTTTAACCAAAAATTCAAAGGCTTTATCCGAAGTTGCTGCCTGTTCAGCGGCGGAACCAATCGCAGCTCCAGCCAAAGCACCAACAGCAGCGCCCCCGATAGCCAACAATGTGGAGCCTTTACCGCCCCCCAAGGAACCGCCACCAACACCACCCAAGGCGCCACCGACACCGGCTCCGACTAAACCACCCGTTGCATTTGTTCCGGCCACATCAATTTGAGTCATAGAAATAATTTTCCCCGTGGATGTCCGGCCCTGACGTCCGATTTGTGCACGATTATAGGTCGTATTTGTATCCCCAATTCCACAGGCCGACAATAACAAACCGCCAGCCACTAATGTTAAAATCTTTTTACAGTGCATTTTTTCTCCTTTTGTTGATTTACACTGCCCAAAGCATAGTCTCTTTGTTTTTTTAATGCAAGTTTTTTATTTTTTTCTTGCTTTTCTGTAAAAAAAGTGTAAAATCATTTTTCGTGTTTTTAACTAAAAAAAGGAGAAAAAAATGCCTTCAGTAATTAACGATTCTTGTGTCAAATGCGGTTCTTGTGCAGCTGTATGCCCTGTGGGAGCCATCAAAGATGGTGAAACACAATATGTGGTTGATCCAAATGTGTGTATTGATTGCGGTATGTGTATTGCCGAATGTCCCCAAGGGGCCATTAAATCATCTGATGAAGCAGATGAAAAATGGGTAAAATTCAACGCTGAAAAAGCCCCCACAGCAACACAAGTGGGCTAATCAAAATACTTTAGGGGGCTTCCGATGGAGGCCTTCCTTTTTTATATAAAGCATCCAATGATTTTTAAGGCGACAAAAGAAAATATCTTAAAGGCCGGTCAGTTGATTAAAACCGGTGAGACGGTTGCTTTTCCCACCGAAACGGTTTATGGGTTGGGGGCCAGTGCCTATAATCCAAAAGCTATTGCCAAAATCTATGCCATTAAAAACCGTCCCCATTTTAATCCTTTGATTTCGCATATTGCGGAAGTGGATTTTTTACGCGACTATGCCGTGGTGGATGAACGTGTATTGGCTTTGGCCGAAAAATTTTGGCCGGGTCCTTTGACCTTTATATTAAAAAGAAAAGACGACAATCCTGCCTTGGATTTAGCCTGTGCTGGATTACAAAAAATCAGCGTCCGAATGCCCAACCACCCCGTGGCTTTGGATTTAATACGGGCAGCAGGTGTGCCGATTGTGGCGCCTTCAGCCAATAAATCCCAGACCATCAGCCCAACAACAGCCGAACATGTGCAACACAGTTTGGGAGAGGCAGTTCCAATGATATTAGATGCCGGTGCTTGCCAAGTGGGGGTGGAATCCACCATTATTGATGTCAGTGAAAAGCAAATTGTGCTTTTGCGGGCGGGAGGCATTGCTTTGGAAACTTTGGAAGAATTCTTGAATGAGAAAATTTTAATTTCGGATGGCGACCCCAATAAGCCAAGTTCCCCAGGACAAATGCTGCGCCACTATGCGCCAAAGTATGAGTGCAGAATCAATGTGGAACGCCCTACCCCTGATGAATTTTATATCGGATTTGGGGATATGAATGGGGATTTGAATTTAAGCATAACAGGGGATTTACAAGAAGCAACGGCCAATCTTTTCCAAATGATGCATCAAGCAGAAGAGCAAACTCAAAAGACAAAAATTGCCATTGCCCCTATTCCCAACATCGGCTTAGGCAGAGCGATTAACGATCGCATTAAACGCGCATCGTATAAATAAGAAAGCCCCTCTGTTAAGGGGCCTTTATTAAAAGGGCAACGAAAAAATTAAATTTCCTGAAGCATCTTCTTGCATGATACCCCCCCTGATGGCACTTTTTTTCACAGCTTCGTCCACATCAGAAAATACAACCTTTCCTTCAGGATAGACGACACACCTTCCTGTAAAAAATTCCGGCGTTGAAATATCAAAAGAGGAACAATCAAACGGCCTTGTCAGACCTTCTCCTCTTTCATAAACACGCGCCATAATGGCAATTTGACTGGAATAATTTTCCAGCTCTCTGGCTTTATACCTATCCATTGCTATTGTATACCCGGCTACGCCACTAACGCCCCAAACTAAAACACTCCAAAGATAGCTAAGGATACCTAAAATGCCCAAAATATACTTTGCCGGGTTGCAAATTTCAAATTCATTTCCTTTGGCATCCGTATGAATTGTAAAAATGTTAATAATTGCCCATAAATGGGTAATAATAACGCCTATAAAAAATGTCAACAAAGTAATCAGAAGTTGTGTCAAACCTCGTTTCCAACGACCAACATAAAAGTTATGAATGCCAAATATCCCAAAGAAAAAGGCCAGCAAACAATAGGCTAGCTGATTTTTTCCGCCATTGGTTTGCTGAAGTAATTTGGTTTTTTGTTGTAAAAATTCTTCTTCAGAAATAGCTCCTTTTTCTTTCAGTTCGTAAAGTTTTTCTATACTCTCTAAATTTTGCATTGTTTTTCCTTTCTTTATAAAAAAATCAATAATGCGGCGGTGGAGTTTCTTCCGATTGGGGTTTAACAAAGGATAAATCCATCGTTTCCTTCAAATTTTTATAATCCCGCATCAATTGTGCCAACAACCTGTTCAAACGAATCAGTTCCTGATTCATTTCCCCCAGTTGTTTTTCCTGCTCCATAAGGCGCATCTGTAAATCGGTAATTTGATCCATTTAAATCTCCGATAAACGCTTTTTCACTTCTTCCGCCCCCAGCACTTGCATAATAGCAAATAAATCCGGAGATTGAGTCCGTCCCGTCATCAAAAGGCGTAAAATGCGCGCGACATCCGCCACGGAACCTTTGTAATTGCTTGGATTGGCTTTGTATTCCTTCATATTGTCCGCAAAACCAAATTTGACAGCCAACTGTTTAATTTTGCCAAACCAGACATCTTTATCATCCGAAGCCGCATACATAGCCGCATATTCGGCTGCCAGCTGACGCACTTCATCCATTGTAAGAGGTTTCAAAGAATCCGCATCCACTATGGGTTTGGTAAAGAAATAGGAAATTTCATTTTCCACATCTTCCCATTTTTGTAAATCTTTACGCGATTTTGTCCCTATTCCGCGTTCAATATTCAAGATAGCCTTCACTTTATCAGGATTGGCTTTCATCAGAGCAGCCAATTTTTCATTGAACTTTTCGGCCCAAGCCAGTATTTCATTATATACTTCTTCGGCCGTCATATGCGCAATCACTTCACGGCAAATGCTGTGCAATTTCATAAAGTCAAAAAGCGCCCCTGCCGTATTGGAAATTTTTTTGAAATTCACGGGAAAATCAAAAGGAGAAGCCAACGGATTTTCCTTGCGCCATTCTTCAAAATTCGCATTCATTAAGTTTTGCAAATAATCCAAAACAGCTGTTTGCGGATAACCGTGCTCAGCAAAATATTCAATGTTTGCTTCAGGGTCATAACGCTTGGAAATTTTGCGCCGTTTTCCATTATCCAGCTTTTGCAAAAGCGCATGATGCGCATATTTCGGGGGCGTCCAACCCATCAAAGCAAATAATTGCAGATGTAAAGGCACAGAAGAAACCCATTCTTCCCCGCGCACAACGTGCGTTGTATGCATTAAATGGTCATCCACAACATGCGCGAAATGATAGGTCGGCAAGCCATCCCCTTTAATAATCACGTGGTCAATATTGTTTTCAGGAAGGGAGAGTTTTCCTTTTAAGAGGTCTTCAAACACAAGCCTTTTTTCATAGTCGCCATTTGATTTAAAACGCAAAATCCAAGGTTTACCAGCCTTTAAATTTGCCAAAATTTCTTCCTCTGACAAAGTGCGACATTTGGCATATTTGCCATAATAGCCTGTCCTCAAACCTTGCTTTTCTTGAACTTTACGCATTAAATCCAATTCTTCTGCCGTACAAAAGCAAGGATAGGCTAATCCTTTTTTCACCAATTCTTTGGCATAAGCTTGATAAATTTCTTTGCGTTTGGATTGGGTATAAGGCCCATAGGAGCCTTTATCGGAATTATCCATTTGGACGCCTTCGTCCGGCAAAACATGGTAATGCGCCAAAGCCTTCAAAACAACCTGAACAGCCCCATCCACACGGCGCTTTTGATCAGTATCTTCCACACGCAGAAAAAAGACGCCATTATTTTGGTGTGCCAAACGTTCTGCCAAAAAGCCCTGATAAAAATTTCCGATATGCAAATAACCGGTCGGACTGGGGGCCAAACGGGACACAACCGCCCCTTCTGGCAATGTGCGAGAAGGATATCTTGCTTCAATTTCAGCAATGGAAGGGAGGGGATTGGGAAACAATAAATCAATAATTTCAGGCGACATTTTTTTCCTTTCTATTAGAGGAATTATAACACACTCTTAAAAATTCTTCAAGAATTATTTAAAAAGCCGGCCTGATAACCGGCTGATTTTACCTGCGTTACCTGCGTGACGGAATTTTGATTTGGGCAAAAGCACCCGACGGAATCACATACTTGCTATAAACAGGATTTTCAATGGATATAGAATTAATAGGACGTTCCGTTTGACGCAAAACATCCGGATAAAAATCTTCTACACTCTTGTCGTATGGGGTGATATTCATCATATACAGAATACACGCTTCTGAACGAGAAACACGTCCACACAAGGGAAAGCGCCCTTGAATATCAGGGTTCCGAACATATTGGAAAGGACATTCCGGTTGAGGAGGAGCCGATTCCCCACCAACCATTATAACCCCCAAGAGCAATCCCATGGCAAAAGTTCCCCCTAAAACATACCACAAATAAGGTAAAATTTTTTGTTTGGGATCTTCAGGTGCCGGTGCAGACGCTTGTTCCTCCGGTTCTTTTGGTTGAGGGGGGGTAAAACCGCTGCCACTGGGGGGCAAAGGTGCCTTAAAAATCGGTTCAGTCATTTTGTTCTCCTTTTTTAATCAGTTGTATAAATTGAAATTGTAAAGACATCATCAGCTCCCGATAGGGGTTTCCCGGAACAGGAACACCAATAAGCATTACTTTTTGATCCAAATTATTATTCAAATCAAAAGAGGTAATTTCCCCAGAGGAACTATCCAAAGTCAAAACAGTTTGAGCTTCATTTTTCTTTTTGACAGAAGTTTTCAAAAAAACAGACAGGTCCGGATAGGACGCTTTAACAGAACATTGGTTAAAATTAAAACGGGTCCGCCATCCGCTGGGAACTGCCACCTTTCCGGCAGCAATTAAAACAAGTGAAAAAGTCCCCTGCATTGCGGATAAAAATGTTTGATCATCCACAGAAGGCGCCAATGTCAAGGCTTGACCCACCAACCCACTTTGAGTAACGGAAATTTTTCTGGTTCCCAATCTGTCCAAAACAAATTGCCAATGTGTTTCAAAAGACGTTGAAGAAAGGTCATATAATTTGATTTGAGCTGCCAAAATATACTTTTCCTTTACCATCATTCCCATCAAAGATTGAACTTCAGTCAACTCCGGACGCGTCAAATTCAACGTAATTTGAAAGTTTGTCCAATCAACGGAAAACGGTTCAAAATGAGCCCCGTTTAAAGCATCCAATACCGCCATCATAACCAACTTATTCGCCGGCACTTGGATCACGGCTTTTGCTTTATGGGTCAAAAAAAGAGTCTTGGTATCCGGTTGATAGGTATAAAACAGATTACTTTGACGCACCAACTCTTCCATGACAACAGAAAGTTCCCCTTTTAAATCATTGGCAGAAAGAGTTGGATATTTTCCTTCTTCAGCAATGACTTTAATTTGAGCGGAATCCAACAATTCCAAAATCGCCACATCAGCTGCCTTATTGGAAAACGAAAAACCATTGACCTGATACCGTGGCAACAAACCGGTTTGTCCCGGCAAACGCACCGTAAAATCCGTTTTAGAAAGCGCCACAGAGGAAGCGATCCCCTCTCCTTCAACGACTGCATCGGAAGAACAGCGAAAGGGAAGTTCAACATCCAAATAGCGCAAGGAATCCGGATTATTCATTAACGGAGCAGACTGGGCGGTCAAACAAACCGTCAGCAGTCCCCAAAACAATCCCTTTTTCATCCAATTCATCCAATTCCCCCATTACTTTTTAGGTTTCAAAGAAAAGCTCAATTTTCTTTGTACACTATTTTTGGACGTTTGTGAAGTCTTTTTTTCAGTTTCCTGATTTTCAGCCAAAACTTCTTTTTCCAATTTTTGATATTGTTCCTTCACCGCTTTTTCATCCAAGGGCGCATCAGAATCTTGAATCAATTCAAATCCGTCCGGCGCAGGCCCCAGATATTCAGGTTCCGTACTTTCGTCCAAATTGCCCAAAGTTTTACGCACCTCATCCATATTGATATTTTCATCAATCAATGCCGTTGTCGCCGATTCACAGTTTTGAACAGCAATTTCAATATCTGCTTCCACCGCCTGTTTTTTACGCAAAAGAGCCTCTTCCCCGCCTTCGTATAAATCAGACAAAACCGTTTTGTCTTCCAAATCCAAAACCGCCTGAATATCTTTGACAGTCTGACGCATTAAATCCACGGCAAAACCATAGTAAGGATAGGCAAAAACTTCCATATTATTTAATTGCAAACAACGCGCAGAAAGCCACGCTTGAACCCCCTCCAAAAGGGCAATTTCATTTTTAGCCTTTTGAACAGCAAAAGCAGACGGAGAATTCATATCAATCGTTGATTTTTGAGGTGTTTCTTCCCCCTCCTCTAGCTTTTCCGGGGAAACTGTTTCTTGGGGGGCGGGCTCTGTTGAGAGTTCTTCTCTGGGGGCTTCTTCCACCACAGAATCGGCCTGAACAATTTCCGGTTGCGGCTCTGCCAATTTATTTTCCAACTGCTGATACAACTCTGTTCCCGGATCGCCGAAAAAATCCAACCAATGTTTTAAAACCGGTAATCTTTCCTGGACATCTGGCTCCAGCGGCTCTTTTTGTTCCAAATAGCTCTGTGTTTCCTGCCAAGCCATTAAGGCCGCGTAGTAATTAAAGGTATGGTTGAGTTTTTCCTTTAGCTCTGAAGGAAGCCCCCCCAATTGTTCAAAAACGGTTTCAGTCCAATTATCCCCCAATTCTTCAGCCAAAACAGTTACCGTTTCCTTTAAAGAATCCTCGGTGCCTTGATAAGCTGTCAAAGCCTGAACAATTCTTTCCTCATTCATTGGACTTTCCTCCTGAAACATCTTCTATAATTTCCGAATAATTTTCAAAAGCAGTTTTTTTCTCCGGCGCCTTGGGGGGCGCGGTTTGTCCCAAACTTTCAAAAGTATGCAAAAGGGTTTTTATTTGTTGAACCAAGGCTTCTTTTTGGATTTTCATTTCCTGCCATTCTGCTTCTGAAATCGTAATCATCCCATTGACTTTTTTAATTTCCAAATCATTATCCGGTGTGGGCAAATACCCCTTTGTTTGCGAAACATTAACTGTATCTTGTTGTTCTGATTCGGTTTTAGAAAGATGGGCATTTTCTTCCAAAAATTCCAAATAATCTTCTACTTCTTTCCCCCCCATAAAAGTCCCAAGCAAACGTTTAACACCCGGCTTTACTTGCAACAACATTTGGTTATAACGGGAAATAAAATCTTCCCCCAAAAAGGGTAAAGAACGATAGAGATTGACCAAACGACGTGCCTCTTGCAAAGAGGTACTGTCCTTCTCTGCTTTCTTTTCTTTAAAGTGTTGTAATAAAAGCTGCGAAGCTTCCGTCATTTTTCATCCTTTATAATAAAACAATCCAAACAACACGTTCCAACTGTTCAAAGGCAATATCATCCGTTTTTAAATCAGCACCCAAAATACGTGCTTGTTTTTCCAAAACAGATTGGACACGGACTAATTTATTTTGAGTTGCCCCTTTATAAACAGCCCAATCCCCTTCCCTTAAAGGCATTAAGGGAGCAATCACCAAAACTGCCCCTGCCGGTAAGGAACAACTGCCAGCCTGTAAACGCAGCGCATACAGCCCCACTTCATCTGATAAAGTAGAGGGGCACAAAACAGCACCGACCGAATTTTCCGGATGCATCATCACTTCATCATTTTCATTGATTGTTCCGGTAATCGGCAAGGTAATTTCACGCGAAGAACCGGTACGCATCATCAAACGGCTCATTGGTAAGTCATTATACCCCCCCTTAAACAAGCCCACTCCGGTCTTGCCGGCATTGTGTTTAAGTTCATCCAGAGCCCCTGCCGCATCCAATTCATAAATCTTCAGTTGCAATTCTTCTTCATTCATTCCCAAGGCACGTGCAATATTGGCAAAAGTTTTTTCATCCACTTCCCGTTGCCCCATTTCAATGCGATGATAAACAGATAAAGTCAACTTGGACAACTTTGCCACACCGTTCAAGGTCATTTTCTTTTGACCACGAATATAACGCAACCCTGCCCCCAAAATTTTCAACCCACCACCGATATTCATTTGATGACGGCGGTCTTGTTCATCCTGCCAAGCTTTCAAAACCTCCGGCTGCGAAGAAGTTGTTGACACAAATAAACTTTCGCAAGGACAATCTAAAAAAGCAGCAATTTTACGAATTTGTTCTTCATTTAAACGACGATACCCTTTTTCAATTTTACTCATCGCAGAAATGGTCAAATCCAATAAATGCGCAATTTCAATCATCCGCTTACCCCGCACACGGCGCAGCATTCTGAGTTGATTCGGGAAAACAATTTCTTCCATTTAACCTCCTTTTTATTCCGTTGTTCCACTATACACTAATTTTTTATTTTAGGAAATAGACAAAAACAAAAATTTTTTAAAAAATTATTTTTTTCCATCAGAAAATCCTTTTGCAACGGGAGCCTTCATCTTATTCCAGGCTGCCTGTGATTTATTTTTAACCGCTGTTTTGAGGTTTTTAGGTGCGTTTTTAATCGCCTGCCCAGCCTTTCTTAAATTTTGCGGTGTATTTTTAATCCCCCTGGTTATCGCCCCCGGTGTCTTCACCAGTCCAGAAGCAACTTTCCCTGTGGCACGAATGCCTGTTGATAAAGTTTTAGCCCCCAAGGTCAAAGGCACCCCCAGGATGGCTCCCACACCTGTTTTTGATAAAGCTTGCCCTAAACCGACCCCGAATTTATCCACACCCGAGGCCAAATATTGAGAAGTGCGATTGACAGCGTTGCCCGCTTTTTGTCCAAAATAACGCTTGCTAGCTGCCGGCGAATTACTTTCACCCAAATCCTTTAACGGATTTTGACCTGACTTCATACGCCCGTACGCACGCCCAGCCAAATAAGCACCACTTTTCCCATTGGGCACTTTATACGGTTTTACTTTTTGGGCCACATTGGAGGCCGGCTTCCAAACCTTGTTAGCTGTTCCTTTGATAGCGGCCATTGTCGCCAGCCCCGTTATATCACCACCAATACCACTTGTTCCGAAAAAGCTTGCAACTGTTTGCGTACAAACAGACAAAATAGAAAGTCCAATAAAAAACAAAGCCACTATCATAAAAAAGAAATACCAGCCACCATTAGAAAGAATCACATTGAGTAAATTTTCTCCATAGTCTTCGGAATAATTGGCTGTGATAGCTGCTACCAATCTATCTGTATTTCCCAATCCGGTTTCAAAGGAAATCATAATAAAGTTGAGTGCCAAAACTAACCCCAAAAAATCGCTGATAATCCCCATCAAAAAGCTAAAACCTTTTTTGGTAAAATCCCGTGTAATCGGAAAAGCCCAAGTTGCCACAAACAACGGAATCAAAACCAAGACGAAACCGAATCTTAAGAAAATATCAATAATCTTAAAGGCAACCAAAAAGCTGAAAATTGAAAATAAAACAACCAAAACAAGACCGACCCCCCACATTTCCAGATCCGGAAACTTCATGAGCCACAAAATCGAGGTTCCTTGGCGAAATGAAAAACCGATAAGCGATTGGCCGACTGCCGTCATGGGGGAAACTTGACGATACAATTTTTGGGTTAAACAAAGCAAATTTACCTGTAATTCTAGTGTAATCAAACTGTCAGAAGAATTAGTCAATCTTGAATAATTCTGATCCATGCCCGGAATAACCGCACCCATCAATCGCCTAGCAGGACTATTTTCCGTTCCTGAAGAACTGCTAAAAGAAAGCGTACAATAATCCGGTCCCCTGGAAGCTATCCCCACACCGGAACGCACGTCATCAGCAAAACTAAACATAGATTCATCCAGATGATCGGAAATATCCTGAGAAAGACCCAGTCCCAAACTCACAATCGGGGACAAAAAAGAGCCGTATAAAGTTTTCAAATTATCTCCTGATGATAAAATCAGCGCCGCAATCATCATACATAAAACGCGGGTCATCAAATCCTTTAAAAAGGAAGCCCCTTTACTGGGAAAAATAACGGCCAAAAAAGCGGCATACAAAATCCACAAAAGCATAAATATCTTCAGGATATTTATCCCCGCTTCACGCATATTCGTTTCCAAATGAGAGCTCATTGATTGGACCACCGTCAACGTAATATAGGCCATTTTGCACGGCCAACAGCCGGAATCATTCGCATCTTTGCGCATAATCTGTCCAACAGTCTTAGCAACTGTGCTCGGATGACGGCGTTCATAGGCGGAACAAAGAGTGGCAAAATAAGAGGCACAAGCCATTTCTTCCGCATTGATTCCTGCTTCAGAAAAATTTTGCTTCCATTCATTCCAATGTGAATCTTGACGGAAAGAGCGCCATGTTTTTTGTTCTGCAGCCGTCAGTTTATCCTTTTTAGTAAAACCGTCAGTGGTCTTTTTTAACCCGTTTGTCGCTTGACGAGCCCTATCCCAATCATCCTCATCGCAAGGTTGATCCCCTTCCCAATTCTGCGCTTTGGCATTAAAGGTTTGTTGATCATATCTTTCCGCCAACTGACAAAAGGAATCTGCCCACAGAGAGTTGCTCCACAATAAAGTTCCCCCTAAAAGAACATAAATCAAGTGTTTTTTCCTGAGGAAATTTCTGGACGCCCTTTTTTCAACGACAGGGGAAGCGGCCGACTGGCAAAAATAACGACGCCCCCAAAAACACCCCCAAATCCCTATCAACAACAAAATCAATCCCGTCAAAATAAAATGAATATACGGAATTTCAAACAGGCGAATTTTTAACATTAAGAAAAAAATCGTCCCCAAAAATAAAATTTGCAAAAGGTGTCTGAATAAATGCATTATTTTTTACCTTCCTTTGAGGGCGCCTTATTTTGTTTTGAAGCTTTTTGAGAATTGTCCTGCTGCCCTTCTTCTTGTTTATCATCAGCTTTATCCCCGGAACCGTTTTCACCGGATTCAGTGTTTGTCACCTCTTTAGCTAAATCTTTGGCCGCGCCGGCTATACCGGCCACAGCCCCCACCGGACCAGATAAAAGAGCTGCCCCTACACGAATTCCTTTCACCGCCAAATTTTTGATGGCATTAACAGCATCAATCATTGAGGATTTTCCGGCACTGTCAAAAAAGTATTTTGAAAAATCTTGAATTTTACCGGATAATTTAACCATAACCCAAGCCAACATAGTCAAGATTAAAAAATCTGTGCCAAAGTTTTCGGCCGTCGTACGCATTCCGCCTTCTGTTGTTTGGACCGAAGCCGAAAACATATAGGGCATTTCCTGATTTTCATAAACGCGAAAAGTACTGATTAAGAAGGTGATGTAAATACAGCTGAACAAAATATCAAAAAAGCCGGCAAACAGGTTATGAAACACTGTTTTAACAATCCCCTTTGGATAAGAAAAGACCCATCCCACCATCAATAAAGGAGATAACATTATAATTAAACCGATGCGAACAAAGGCATCCACAAAAGAAAGCGGCATCATCACCACCAACCAAAGCATTCCGGCAATCAAAATAATTCCGGCAATGGTGGCACTCCAGCCTTTCATGGTCCATAATTGAAAGCCCAATCCCACATTCGCCCACAAAGCATCATAAATTTGATAGACCATCCCTTGAACACTGACCGCCAAGCCACCAAACATTCTGCTGTCGGAAACAGAGTTGGAAGAAGAAGAACCAGAAAGAGCATTTATAATATCCTGTATCTCACGTAATATGCCTGATCTATAGTTAAAACCGATTCCCAAACTTTGCTGCGGCGTTTCCAAAACTATATTTGCCATAGATAAAAATCCGTCCCCAATCGGTTGAATCACCGTCGCCCCAAAAAAATCATAAAGATAGGTCGGGTTATTTAAAAACAAAGCCACAATCATTGCTTTAAACAACACAGTGATAAAAGAAGAAAATTCCTTTTTCATATTCGGCATTGAAAAAGCGCCAACCACACGAGCGACCCGAAACAACAACCAAAAAAGCAACGCCAATTCCAACACCATCAATGAATTTTGACAGATAATATTTAAAGAGCCATCCAAGACACCGTCTATTGCTTTAAAGGCTTGCATATACATTTTGCAGGGCCAACAGTTATCTGGACTTGCCCTAAACATTTCCGCATTATAAGGAACATTGGAATCACATCCCGCCAACCAAAGCAAGAGCAAAAACATTCCCCAAATACGCATCCGTTTCATCATGTTATGTAGTCCGATACTTGACCTGTTAAGAGGTCAGTTTTTTTATTGGTTTGCAAATTGACTTTGAATTTTTCGGTTATGTTATTATCTTTATCGGTGGATTGTGTAAAAAATCCAGTTCTAACACCGCGTGCATCATACTGATTTGTTTCAAGGGTGGTATTTCCATCGCGATCTTTCATTGTTATTTTGGTTTCATTTCCTCTTGCATCAAATTCAGTTTGTGTAACGTTTCCATCACGATCTTTTACGGTCTTGCTCGTTTTACTTCCATTTGAATCAAACTCAGTTTTTGTGGTACCAGCGTTTGTTGTTTCCAAGGTAGACTTTTTCCTGTCCAAAGCATCATATTCTGTTGCCACTTTCGTTGAAGTGCCATCTTTATTATAACGCGTTTCGGTCATCACAGTTCCTGTTTTCATACCATTAGTCATGCTTTCGCGTTTTTGGATTTTAGATTCCAGCTGCCCGTTGGCATTTCTGACAATTTCTTCAACTTCTTGATGCGTGACGTTACCATTGGCATCCTTAAAGACCTTAAGGTTTCTTTCTTTTGTTCCCCCGTTGGCAAGTTGCTCTCTGGAAGACGTTGTTGAAACACTTGGTCTTTGCGGTTGCGGAGTCCCGCCGCTGCCAGCAGGAGAAGGTGCATTTCCGTCTGTCGGGTTTCGGCCATAGCCTTCTGCTTCCCCTTCATGGAAAGCCTGGACAGTTTTTTTGGCCAACCCTGCCCCCGGCACATCCGACCATCTTAAAGGTTTACCGGATTTAATACGACCGGCCACAAACCCTGCGGCATAAGGAGTTTTCTTAATTCCTTCCTTGATCTCGGAAGCCCCCTTTTGAAGAACCGGCTTGGCCACTTTATTCCCCATCAAAGCAACACCAGCCATAGCTGCCCCTTCCAAAGCGGAGCCCATACCACCGCCGGTACTTCCTCCGACAAAATTATTCACAAAGCTATCCGTTTGTTTAACCAAAGCATTGGCCAGAAAAGTCATTGCCAGCATTGTGAAGAAAGTGCCCGTGGACCAATCAATCATTTTCAACGCCTCTTCTGTTTTCCCCATAGTTAAAAGTTGCCAAAAGCGAGTACTATTATCACCCAATCCATCCAAAGCAGCCCCCAAAATGGTCAGGCTCATTTGCAAAATAACTGATAAAACAATAAAAGTGACCAAGACATTTAAAAACATATCAAGGGCTTTTTTACTGTAGCCACGTGTGGCCGGTAAGACCCACAAAACAACCCATAACGGCATCAAGGCCGAAACGAACATCAACCGGAACATGGAATCTACCAACTTGAACGGAAAGGAAAGGAAAAGGCCAAATGTCATAATAAATAAACAAAGTCCCACCCCCAACATAGACCACTTTGGAAAAATCAAACCCAATTTGAAGGAATCTGTGATAAAAGTGGCCCCCAAAGCCATATACAGAATTAAGTTAGAAGAAACTGTCTTTAAAAAACATTGAATCGCATTATTCACTTCCGGCCCGAAACCATTATTTTGAGAAGTGGTAGAAACAGAGGAAAGAGCATCGCAGGCATTTATCCGTGTCGTTGTTCCGCTACGGGAATTCACTTGCACGGTCAATTCTCTTGCCGAATCAGTAGAGAGTATTTCCGTTGAAAAACCAATGGAAAGGGCGGTTAAAGGATTCACAACTTGCGCATAAAAACTGCCCAAATTGTATAAAACAGCCATTGCCACCAAACACTTCAAAACCGGCATAAACAACTCGGTAAAAAATTCTTTCGGACTGGTTGCCCCGAAAGAAACAACGGCCTTCAAAACTTTAAACAAAATATAAAAGCTCAATCCCAACCCCAATAAAAGCTTCCCATCCGCTATTAAAGTATCCGAAAGAGAAGCCGTTATCGTGTTGATGGCATTGAATAAGGTCGTAAAAATATCACAAAACCAACAGCCTTCATTAATAGAGGTAAAGGATTCCATCACCTTAACAAATGATCCATTATCTCCAAAAAAATAGTTATAGAGCCGATAAATACCGTATGCAGCAGCAATCACAACGACAGGAGCAATCGCCTGCGCCATTATTGGTGCAAACAAGGCCGAAAGAAAAATTCCCCACCGGGCAAACTGTTTTTTAATTTTTGACATATATCCCCCAATCTGAAATAACTTATGAAGGTATGCTAACATAAGGATTTTTAAAAAACAAGCCTTTTTTTTGGAAAATTGACAAAAAAATATGCCGGGATGAAAACCGGCATATCTTTTGGCAGATAAAAAGAATATCTACTTATTAAAATCAGGTTCGGCAGATCCTCTGTCGCCCAGCTTTTTAATATCAAAATACTGCAAAACAGGAACCGCCAAATAAATGGAAGAATATGTCCCCAAAACAGTTCCCAAAGTCATTGCCAAAGTAAAGCCGAATAAGGTTTCCCCGCCAAAGAACAACAACACCAAGACTACAAATAATGTTGTCAAGCTGGTCAAAATAGTGCGCGAAAGTGTTTCGTTGATGCCTTTATTTAAAAGCTCCAATACCGACATTTTACGATACTTTTTCAGGTATTCGCGAATACGGTCATAGGTGACGATGGAATCATTACAGTCATAGCCTGCGAACGACAAAAGCCCCGCCACAACAACCATATTAAATTCAATTTGAAACAAGCTGAATACCCCCACCACAACAATCATATCATGGGCCAAGGCCAATAAACAGCCGACCGCAAACGGCCATTCAAAGCGAAACCAAATGTAAATAGTAATCGCCAACAAAGCCAAAATAGAAGCCAACAGACTTTTATCCTTTAATTCTTTACCGATGGTCGGACCGATAATTTCCACCTTTTGATACGAATAAGTCGGCCCCAAAGTGGATTTGATTTTTTCCAATAACTGATTGGAATTTAACGTTTCATCCGGTTGAGCCAAAATGAGGATGGATTTACCTTCGGTTCCAACGGATTGAATGGTCAACCCCTTTAAGAAGCCCAAATTTTCACGGACTTCTTCCATTTGGATGGCATCCACCGAAGAGGCTTCAATTTGAACACCCCCTTCAAAGTCAATGCCGTAGTTCAAACCCCGCGTCATAAAGGAGATAAGCGACACAATCAGCATCAACGCCGACAGCATATATCCCCATTTGGATTGCTTCATAAAATCAAAGTGATATTCACGTTTTTTAAAGAGTTTCTTCATCTTTTTTCCCTTCTTAAAAATCAATCTTTTTCGGATGTTTTAAATGCACCCAAGCAATAATCAAAACTTTGGACACGAAAATGGCGGCAAACAAAGTGGTGGCTAACCCTAACCCCAATGTGACACCAAATCCGCGCACAGGGCCTGAACCCAACCAGAACAAAAAGAGGGCTGCAAAAAGTGTCGTCAGCTGGCCATCCAAAATAGCGCTGAATGAACCGGCAAAACCACGGGTCAAAATTTCGGCGGGAACCGTTACACCACGCATCATTTCCTCTTTCATCCGTTCAAAGATAATGACATTGGAGTCAACGGCCATCCCGACAGTCAGCGCAATTCCTGCCAATCCGGGCAAAGTCAAAGTAGCCCCGAACAGGCCTAAAAGCGCCAAAAGTAAAAATCCGTTGATAATCAGTGCTAAATCAGCAATCACGCCAAACACACCATAAACAATAATCATAAAGGCCAGCACGACCGCCAGGCCAATCGCACAGGCCAAACTGCCCGAACGGATTGAATCTTCGCCAAGACCGGGGCCCACAACCCGTTCTTCCACAACCGTCAGCGGCGCCGGCAGAGCCCCCGAACGCAACAAAAGCGCCAAATCATTGGTGGCTTGCACCGTAAAGTTGCCCGTAATAATCCCCTGCCCGCCTGTAATCGGGGTATTGATGGTCGGTGCACTGATGACTTCCCCATCCAAAACAATCGCCAAACGGCGCCCCACATTTTCACGTGTGGCACGGGCAAACTTTTTCGCCCCCATGGATTTAAAACTGAAAGAAACCGCAGGACGCCCTTGTTCATCATAGGTGCCTTTGGCCGAATCCAAACTTTCACCGCCCACAACCACAGAGCGTTTCAAAACCAAATAGCCCGTTTCATCGCCCACAACCAGCATAGAATCAGCAGGCAAATTGCCAGCTCGCGCCGATTGAACAGAAGTTTCTTCGTCCACCAAATGGAAAGTCATTTTGGCCGTTTTTCCCATCATTGCTTTGATTTCACTGGGATCTTGAACCCCGGGTAATTGAATAACGATACGGTCTGTTCCTTGGCGCAAAATCTGAGGTTCTTTTGTGCCCATTTCATCAATACGCTTACGCACGATTTCCAAAGATTGGTCCACTGCCTGAGATTTCATCAAAGTCAAGGCCTCTTCCGTATAAGCCACCGTCAAAATATCCCCATTGGCCGTGATATTTAAGGGAACGGAATCTTGCTTGCGAATCAATTCACGGGCCCGCGCCAATTCTTCAGATTTTAAAATTTTAACCTGCAAGGCCTCATTTTCCACTTTAAGACCAGCAAAGCGAATTTTTTCATCACGTAAAGAAGTGCGAACCAAATCAGCCAAAGAGCCCAACTTTTCGGCCACCAATGTATCCGTGTCCACTTGCATCACCAAATAAGAACCACCCTGCAAATCCAAACCCAAGGTGACAGGACGATACCAATCGCGCACCTTTTGGGGGAGTTGATTATACATTGATTTTGGCATAAAGTTCGGGGCCGATAAAATAACCCCCAACGCGATAACAGCACTGACAATTCCGACTTTAATTTTTGTATATCCAAACAACATTTTATTTTCCTTTTTTTGATACTTCTTTTTCATCATACAACACTTGGCTGACATAAGGGCGAAGCACCGTCACCTCTGTATCGGGCGCAATTTCAACCAGCAATTCCAAAGGCTCTGCTTTTTTCACAACGCCTGTCAAACCACCGACAACAATCCGCGACCCCACCTGAATAGAATCCAATTCCTGTTCGTGTTTTTTCAGGCGTTTTTGTTGCGGACGAATCAATAAAAAATACAAAATCGCAATAATCAGAACAAACTGAACCAACATCCCCAGTGCTGTCCCTTGAGGGGCAGCAGCGGCCGTATCGGCAAAAGCAGGTGTAATCAACATTTTTATCCTTTCATTTTTCTGATCTTTTAGCCTTTTTTAAGGAAAAAAGCAAGTCTTTTTATTCTTCGTCTTCGGCAGAGGGGATTTTTGTTTCGGGTGTTTCATCAGTATGCACCACATACACCCCCTTCAACCAACGCCCCAAATCCACGTCGGCGCAGTGTTTGGAACAAAAAGGCGCATATTTTGGGTCAACATCAGCCCCACAAATCGGACATTTACTTTTCACGTTTGACATAGCTGCGTTCACGACGTTCGCGTTTTTCTTGTTCTTCTATGCATAAAGTGGCCACCGGACGCGCATTCAAGCGCAACAGGCCAATGGGTTCGCCTGACACCAAGCAATAGCCGTAAGTGCCCTTTTTAATGCGTTCCAAAGCGGCATCAATTTTTTCAAGTTGTAAACGGATTCTGTCGCGGGAATGCATATCCATGACCTGATCCATTTCATTACTGGCACGATCGTTTAAATCGGGTTCTTGCAATTCGGCTTCTTTTAATTCCATCAACAATCTGGCTGATTCGCGAAAAAGCTCACGACGCCAATTTTCCAATTTGAGGCGGAAATATTCCAGCTGGCGTTCGCACATATATTCTTCGTCTTCAGAGGGTTTATACCCTTTAGGGAGTTTAATACTCATCTGTACCTCCTTGGTTGATATCCGCTAGATAGACCATTTTAGGGAAAAAGTCAAGAAAAAAAGTTTTTCAGATGGTTTTTAAAAAGAAAAAAACAGAGAGATTATTTTTATCTCTTAAAAAAATCAAGCCGAATGTCATTTTCCATCAAATGGGAAATGACAAGTTGTTGTTTACTTCCTTTCTTCATTTTACCTCTTGTTATTCTGAATCAATCTGACACGAAGGCTTTACCTTATTTGTTGATATTTTAACAATACAGAAAAAAACTCGTATTTGATGCAGAACCTTCCATACAGGATTTTTCCACCTTTCAAGAGTTTATAATGCGTTTTCATCATCTTTTAAAAGTATCCTTATCCCTCTCCCCAAAAAAAATTTACACTTTAGTTTACAGCCTCTTAAGGACTTTTTTTTAAAAAAAATTCTTGCATCCTAAAAATAATCGTGTTAAAGTTAAAAAAGGAGAGAAAAAATGGTCCGCTTTTTATTATTTTGTTGCGTCAGTGTGTTGTGTCAAGGGGCAATGGCTCAAACATCAGCCTTGGGGATTGAATGCCAAGAAGCCGTGCGGGCCGGCGAAAACATCCGAAATCCGGCCGTCTATGCGGCGTGCGGGTTTGATGAGCGGCAAAAAGCCTTTGGTGAATGGGCGCTATGGGCCGAAAAAGAAAAAGCGGGACAAGCCCTTTATGAAATCTGTGTCAGGCACCCTGAAGCCCCTCAAGCCGAAAGGTATTGTCAAAAGGCTGTTCAATTGGGAAACGGCCCGGCTTTGGTCAGAGCCGCAAACCAAAAATATCAGCAAAAAGAGTATGCCGCAGCGGCCGGTTTTTACACGCGCGCTTTGAGCTCCCCCCTTTTGAGCGAGGCGGAAAAAGGCGACATTTCCCAAAAAATGGGGCTTCTTTATTTAAACCCCGACAGCAATTATTATAATCCAGCCAAGGGGCTGCTCTTGATTGAACGCGCCGTCGGGCGTCGGGGCGCCGAAGCCAATAATTTAATGGGGGTCTATGCTTTATTTGGAATGCAAGGCGTGCCCCAAAATGCCGAAAAATCCTTTGAATATTTGTGGCGGGCCGTTTTATTAGGGTGTCCCGCTGCCGAAGAAAATTTAGGCCTGTGGCATTTGGCAAAGCAAAAAAAGATAAGTACTCAAACCACCCGTCAAGAAATGTCAAAACGAATGTTTTCCTGCGTTGCACCAGAATATGTGGCGCCAGCTGAAATTCAAAAAAATAACTGCGATTGTCAGGAAGTGGCGGAGCGGGAACGCTTGGCCGGGCTTTATCCTTACCGGTTGGTGGCCGTTGCCGAAAATTTACAGGCTGCCACGGTGTTGGATCCGCAAGGTCAGCGCATCAATGCTAAGGTCGGGACTGAACTGGGCAACAAAATGAAAGTCAGTGAAATCAAAAAAAAGGCTGTCTTTTTAACCTCGGGTGGCGCACGCATGGTGTTGAATTTGGCGCCCGTGGATAATTGCCCCGAACTGTGCCGTCAACAAAAAGCAGGAAGAGCGGCTTTGGCCAAAACAATCAAGCCCTATCACTTGACTTTTACCCCCCGCGAATGTTCGGACATTTTATATTATGCCGAACGTTTGGTTGACACAAATTTGCCCTTTACCGGCAAAACCGAGTGCAGCTTTTCGGCCGAGATGGATAAAACAACCGATTTGTTGATGAACTTGTAATTTTTAAGACAAAAACCTTGACTTTTATCGCAAAAAAGACTATCTAACGCATATTATATTATTGCAACCAAAGGAAGAGCCTGATGAAATTAAAATTGTTTAAGTCCGCCAATGAAAGATATTTAAAAAAATTTGATAAAGTTATAAAAAAAATCAATGCCTTAGAGCCAGAAATTCAAGCATTAACTGATGCTGAATTGGCCGCAAAAACAACAGAATTTAAAGAACGGCTGAAACAAGGAGAAACTTTAAAAGAGTTATTACCAGAAGCCTTTGGGGTCGTGAGAGAAGCCGCCAAACGGACTTTGGGGTTGCGTCCTTTTGACGTGCAATTATTGGGGGGAATGGTTTTATTTGATGACAAAATCGCCGAAATGCGTACCGGCGAAGGAAAAACTTTGGTTGCCACCCTGCCCGTTTATTTAAACGCCCTGACAGGAAAAGGGGTTCACGTTGTGACGGTCAATGATTATTTGGCCAGCCGAGACAGCGAGTGGATGGGGAAAATCTATCGTTTTTTGGGAATGAGTGTGGGCTGTATTGTCGCCAATATGCCCAATGACAAACGCCGGGAAGCCTATGCGTGCGATATCACCTATGGGACAAATAATGAATTCGGCTTTGATTACCTGCGCGACAATATGTGCTTTTCAAAAGCCGAAATGGTTCAACGTCCCTTTCATTACGCCATTGTAGATGAAGTGGATTCCATTTTAATTGATGAAGCCAGAACACCTTTGATTATTTCGGGACGGGCCGAAGATTCGTCTGACAAATACAAAGCCGTGGATGCCATTATGATTCATATTCGTCCTGAACATTATGAAAAAGATGAAAAACATAAGAATGTAACTTTGACAGAATTGGGAACAGAATTTGTAGAAAACGCTTTACGAGAAGCCGGGTTGATGACAGGTTCATTATATGATACAGCCAATATTCCCTTGGTGCATTATGTGGAACAAGCCTTGCGCGCTCATACTTTATTTAACAAAGATGTGGATTACATTGTCAAAGACGGCAAGGTGATGATTATTGATGAATTTACGGGCCGTATTATGGACGGACGTCGGTATTCCAACGGTTTGCATCAGGCCTTGGAAGCCAAAGAAGGCGTCATGATTCAACCGGAAAATCAAACACTGGCCAGTATTACTTTTCAAAATTATTTCCGGATGTATCCCCATTTAGCCGGAATGACCGGAACAGCTTTGACGGAAGCTGCCGAATTTGATGATATTTATAAGCTGATTGTTATTGATGTGCCGACCAACAAACCTTTGGCACGCAAAGATGAACACGATGTGATTTTCAGAACAGCTGCCGAAAAATATGATGCCATTATCAAGGACATTGAAGAAGCCCATCGGCGGGGACAACCGATTTTGGTGGGCACAACCTCCATTGAAAAATCGGAAATTTTGGCAAAACTGTTAAAAGAAAAAACCAATCTGTCATTCAACGTGCTCAATGCACGCCACCACGAACAAGAGGCTCAGATTATTGCTCAAGCAGGTGTCCCAGGCGCCATTACCATTGCGACCAATATGGCCGGACGCGGAACGGATATTCAGCTGGGGGGCAACTTTGATATGCGTTTGAAGGCTGAATTGGAAAAAAATCCGGAAGCTAACCCAGAAGAATTAAGTGATAAAATTCATAATGAAATTGCGGCAGCCAAGGAAGTGGCTTTGAAGGCCGGAGGATTATATGTGTTGGGCTCAGAGCGGCACGAAAGTCGCCGAATTGACAACCAATTACGGGGACGTTCCGGACGTCAGGGAGACCCGGGATTATCCAAATTTTATGTGTCTTTGGAAGATGATCTGATGCGGATTTTCGGAAGTGAGCGCATCGGACGTATTTTACAAACAATGGGCTTGAAACAAGGCCAATCCATTGTTCATCCTTGGATTAGTAAAGCCATTGCCAAAGCACAACAAAAAGTAGAATCTTTCCATTTTGATGTCCGTAAAAACTTGCTGAAATATGATGACGTGATGAATGAACAACGCAAGATTATCTATGAACAACGCCGGCAATTATTGGAAACTGATTCAGTCCACGATATTATCGGGGATATGCGCAAAGATGCCTTTGAAAGTGTGATTTATTCTTTGGCCCCCGAACGCTCGGTTCCGGATGATTGGGATGCCGAAGCTTTACGGCAAGCTGTTTTACAACTGACCAATATTGACATTCCCTTTGATTCTTGGAAAGCCGAACCCGGCATGACTCCGGAAGAAATGGTGGAACGCCTGTGCAAAAAAGCAGAAGAAGTTCAGAATCAAAAATGGGCAGAACTTCCCCAAAAGACACGTGATGAGCTGGAACGTTCCTTGTTGGTGCAATCAGTGGATCAACTGTGGAAAGAACATTTGCAGAGTTTGGATTTTATGAAAACCTCTATCGGGCTGCGTGCTTATGGGCAGAAAAATCCGTTAAACGAATATAAACACGATGCCTTTATTTTGTTCCAAAATATGCTGGAGCGCATTCGGGAACGTATTTGTCAGGTGATGGCTTTTTCAGAACTGCGTGTGAAACAGGCTGAGCAGGAAAAAACCCCTGCGACACCGGCAAAAGAAGAACCAGCGAAACAACAGGAAAATTTGGACATTCCTCGCAATGCCCCCTGCCCTTGCGGCTCAGGGAAAAAGTATAAGCATTGTTGCGGAAAATTAGCTTGAGTTTTTTTGCCAATTCTGATCGGCAAATTCCCAGTTGAGTAAATTTTGGACAATACCTTCCAAATAATCTTTGCGCAGGTTTTGATAATCCAAATAATAGGCATGTTCCCAAACATCCAAACACAAAAGAGGAACCAAATCAGGCTTGACCAAAGGGGTATCAGCATTGGCCGTTGTGATAACCCGTAAATCCCCCTTGCCAGCAACCAACCACACCCAACCGGAAGCGAATTGATTTAAGCCTTTTTCAATCAGGATATTTTGAAGTTCTGTTAAACTGCCAAAAGTTTTGCTGATTTTATCCAACAATTCTGCCGAAGGTTGATGTTTTTGCGCATCAGGCGTCAAGGAGTGCCAATAAAACGTATGATTCCAAGTTTGAGCTGCATTATTAAATAACTTGGTGTAAATTGTATCACTGGCTGATGTCAGAATAATTTGTTCCAACGATTTATTTTCTAGATCGCTCCCTTTAATCAATGTATTCACCGTGTTCACATAACCGGCGTGATGTTTTTCGTAATGAAAGCGCAAAGTCTTTTCCGAAACAATCGGAGCCAGTGCAGTAAAGTCATAGGGTAATTGTGGTAATGTAATCATTTTTTCCTCCCTTCAATAATAAAGAGGAAAAAAGTAAAATTGTCAAGTCCCCACTTGAATATGTCTTAAAGATTTTATCATCAAGTGGTAAATAAAAAGCCGCCCCCCCCCCTCAAAAGGGGTATGAAATTTTTCTTGATTTTTACGGAAAAGTTTGCTAGAATGGATGCGTTGCGACCATGGTGGAATTGGTAGACACGCAAGCTTGAGGTGCTTGTGGAGCAATCCGTGGAAGTTCGAGTCTTCTTGGTCGCACCAAATTTTTATTGTTGACTTTTCCATTCGTTAGATAGCAGATACATAATTGTAAACTTTTCAACCATTCCTTTCAGGTGGTAAATGTTTTTAATAGGAAAAGTAAGGGGGGGCATATCTTTGTATTATATGGATTTTTTGGTCATTTCACGCTTGACAAGAAAAAGGGTGAAACACACCTGTTAGTTGTTATCAACCAACAAAAAGGAGTAAAAAATGAAATTAAAAACTAAAATGAATCAAGATTCAAATTCTTTAACAGACAAAGAAAAAGCTCTGTTGAAAGAGGAAATTCGCGAGGCTTGGCCAGAATTTCCTGAGGAAATGAAACGCTTTATCTTTGAAACCAAAAAACAAAAATTACAAAGTCTGTATATGATGGAATCTTGGGCAAAAGAAAACGGTCATACAACTATCGTTGATTTAATTGCCAGACGCATTGCCCACAAAGAAGCCAAGATAGCACGTCTGAAAGAAGAACTGGATTCATAAAAATTTATTAAATGAAAGGAAGAAAATGAAAAATTCTTATCAAAAACAAAATTATGCTTTGGGAAACGGCCTTTTCCTTTCTGAAAGGCAAGTGGCCGTTTTAAAAGAATTGGCACAAGGAAAATCCAATAAGCAAATTGCGCATGTTTTGGGCGTCGCCGAACCCACCATTAAAATGCACGTCAGTGCAATGCTTCGGGCGTTTGGTGTTCAAAACCGTGTTCAAATTTTACTGAAAGCCAATGAAAAAGGATTCATCTAAAAAGAAATCCATTATTTTTTTGTTGACAAACCTGTTATTTGTGGTAGACTAGACCTTAGAATAACAGGTTTATTTATAGCAAAAGGATTGTAGATGGCAGAAATAAACGACATCACCAAAGAATTTATCAGTCAAAACTATGCGACTTTGACACCGGAACGCATCCGCGAGTATCACAAAAAAGGGGCGGATTTGAATGCCTTGTGGCGGGACGGCTCTGCTTTGTTGCACAAATTGTGTGCATTGAGTCAAGATGATATCGCTTCTTTAGGATTATCAGGCAGCCTGCAGGCTTTGTTGGAATGCGGTGCAGACCCCAATTTAAAAGATGCCAAGGGCCGGACAATTCTTGATTACCTGAAAAAAGGAGGTATTGAAGATCAAGAAGAAAAAAAAGCTTTGTTGAAAAAATACGCTGCAGACATTTTGGAAGCTGTGTATGAAAAATCCCCTGCTACTCCAGAGGCCATTGCAACACCCCAAGAAGAGACTAAAAAAGAAGAGAAAAAAATGATTGATACAAATAAAGATCCGAATTCCTTGACACCAGAAGAAGCGACGGAAAAGCTGAAGAAATTGCATTGGACAAGTATGAATGCTGATATGATCAGAAAATACCTTGATGCCGGTGCAGATATAAATGTCAAAAATGATAACGGACACACCTTATTGACAACATTGCTCGGCCAAAATGTAGAAAGTGAAAGAGAATTTGCAAAAGAGATGTTGGCAAGAGGGGCTGATCCTAATTTAAAAAATGAACACGGCTTTGATCCATTGCATTATGCATTAGCAACTCACTCTTTGGAGAATTTAAAACTGTTAGCAGAAAATAAGGGGGATTTTTTAAGCACGCCTAAAGAACAGTTTTTCAAATATTTAAAAGGGAACCAAGAAGCCTTGGATTTTGTTGAAGAAATAATCAAGAAGCAAGGCCAAGAAAAAAGAGAATCTGAAACGGAAAAGGATAATGTTGTGGAATTGTCAGAGGCGGACTATACTATTACTCCTCAATCTGAAATTCAAACCCAGTCCAGGAAACCTTCTGAAGCAGAATTTGCCGTAGAACAATTCAGAAAGATGAAACTTTATGGAAAAGAGGGTATTCTTTTAGGTCTAAACGATAGGGAACAAATAAAAAGATTGATAGAAAAGGGCTTAGATATCAACGCCGACTGGAACCCTAAGGAAAATCTGACTTTAGCACACTTAGCCGCCGTTGTAGGGAATAAAGAAGCTATGCAAATGCTGGACGAGATGGGAATTGATTGGAATCAAATTTGGCTCCACAATAATTTAGAATTTACAACGGCTCATTTGGCAGCACAATATAACAAAAATAATGAAGCACTGAAATTTTTAATCGGAAAAGTGGATTTTTATGCAAAAGATAAAGACGGCAAAAGTGCTTTAGATTACATTCAATCCCCAGAAAAAAGAGCTGAAATAGAAGAGCTGATACGTAAGAGTGCAGAAAATAAGGTGGACAATGTTGTAAATCCTGAAGAACAAAAAAAACAAGCCGAGCCATCTGCCCCAGAAAATAACAACCACTCCGTTGATCCGAATGATAATGGGGAGCAAGAAGAGGGAGAAAAAAATAATAACAAGACCCCAGATCATCCCGTAAAAACAAATGATGATGGGGAACAAGACGAAGGAGAAAAAAATAATAACAAGACCCCAGATCATCCCGTAAATACGAATGATGATGGAGAACAAGATGAAGGAGAAAAAAAACAGTCTCCCACCGAAAATCAGCAAGAAAATGACACTCAGGACAATAAAAATGAGGCCCCCAAAAATGAGGCGCCCAAACAAGAAGAAAAAACTGAAGGGCGTTCAATATCCAAAGCCTTAAAAAACGCAACAGACACTTTCTTTGCCAATGTGTTCGGAGCAAATCATAAAACAGCCGAAGATTTTGCTCAAGCCATGTTATTCAACGTCTTGGCTTTCCCGTTGGAGGCGTTGGGAAATTACCTGTCACAAGAGGAAAAAAAGAAGCTGGATAAACTGGCCCAAAAAATCAATGAAAACGCCAAGCAACAGCCCTTATCCGAAGATGAACAGCGCCTGAAAAACATTATCAAATTGCAGTATTTAATGATGGCACGCGATCCGGAAGCTTTCAAAGAACTGTATGCCGGAAAAGAAAGAATAACGCCTGAAGAAGTTGAAGGCTTTTTAAAGAACAATCCGGATTTACAAAAACGGATGGAAAAGAATTTGGGGGAAATCGCCCAAGATCCTGAAGGCAGAGCCCTGATTGAAGCCCTATTCCCCGAAGGCTACAACGGTCGATTTTCCAAAGAAGATTTAATCGGTATTTTAACCGGACGTTTGGGGCAACAAAAACAAAATGAAAACGGTAAAAAAACCGAAGGAAAAGAGGATAACCTCAATCCACATATTGACGGTTCCACAAATCCGCCACAAAAGCAGGCTGCAAGTCCGACGGGCACGCCGACACCAACACCTGCTCCATCAGCCTCGAAAACAAGTTCGGGGCCAACACCTACTCCGGCGGCACCGAAAACAAGTTCGGGACCAACACCTGACCCGGCGGCACCAAAAGCACCGAAAACAAGTTCAGGACCAACACCTACCCCGGCAGCACCAAAAACAAGTTCAGGACCAACACCTGCTCCGGCGGCACCGAAAACAAGTTCGGGACCAACACCTGACCCGGTGGCACCAAAAGCACCAGATGCAAGTTCAGGGAAAACACCTGACCCGGCAGCACCAAAAGGAAAGCCAAAGAGGACTCCCGGAAAAAAATCGGCATCTCCCACCATAGGTAAAGGAAAAGGAGATGAATTCATTTTTGTAAAAGGAAAAGATGGAATAGTTCATTGGAAACCAGCTCCTCCTGTGCCACCAGTTGTGCCTCCAAAGGGGAAGCAGGCAGAAGAGCAAAAAGGCAATTCGCCGTTCACTTTGCCCGGCAACATCAGTCAAAAATCCAAAGATAAAATCATGGGCCTTTATGACCAAGTAAAGAAAGCCCCAAATGCGGATAAAATAAAGCCTATTTTTGAAGAATTTATGCGTTCAAAAGAAGGAAGCTTTACGCAAAAGGCGAATGCTTGGGATTTGGCCCAGAATCACAGTGAAGAATTAAATCGTCTGAAGGATAAGTTGGGACGCTTTAATCACAGCTTAATGCAAAAAGAGCTTAATAAACTGAACGAAGGGAAAAAGAAAAACGAACTATTAGATGCGGATACGATGAAACAAGCTTGGGGGCTTAAAAAACGTTTAGAGGCAGCTTCCAAGGCGGGCGCTCCTCATCAAAAAGACCCAAAAGGCCATGATGGACTTTAAGCGTTTAAGGGGGGAGAAATGAGCAGAATATCAAAGGCAATTTTATGGGTTGTTTGTTATGGAGGCGCTTGTTGGATTGGGATAAAAGCCAAATTGGGCTTTGACATTTTATCCACAAGCCACTGGTCAATGTTGTTTGACAAATCCGTTCATTCAATATGGCCCCCTGAAATGGCTTCCAAAAAGGTCGTTTGCAAAGTTTCATTAGCTTTCATTATCGTTGGCATTTTGGGTTTATCCGTCGTTATCAAGAAAAAGAAGCCACGCATCCCCATCGTAAAAGGAGAACTGCCGGAAAAAGGAAGTATGCGCCCTGCCCTCATGCCATCTCAAGGAAAGATGAATGTTGGGCCGACACCGACACAAATTGCCGCCACAGGCTCTGCTCCTGCTCCCAGCGCCAATTCAATGGCAGAAGTACTTCGTCAAATAACCGAAATTGCCAAAACTTTTGAAGTCAGTGTTTTTCCCCATGTTAAATTAGAAAATACATTTACACAGCTGGTTGTTTCAGATGATGCAACAGCTTTATTGTTAAAAATTCTGCCTCAGTCAGCTATGTGGCAAGTAGAACAAGCTGCAACAGCTGAAGAAAGTTTGTGGAAAATTGAAGGAGAAGAAGCAAAGCCACTCCTTAAAGAAATTATGCAAAGTACAGCTATTTTGTCGCGATTGGAGCCGGAAGCAACCAGCATCAGTGTCATCATTTTAGCGGGGGGAACTTTGCAAAATCCCGCTGAAGTCAGACAATATCTGGGGCAGCAGGGTATCAGAATTGCCTCTTTACAAGAAGGCAGTATGCCGGATATTCCGTCTTGGCGAGAGTTGTTGGCTGAGTTTTATCCATTGAAAGAAAGTGAGGAACAAAATGAAACAAACATTGATTCACAAAGCCTATAAAATCATTGCAGGACTGGGGCCTGTCGGCAATTTACCGGCCAGCGGAACATGGGGATCCTTGGCCGCTTTACCTTTTGCGTGGCTTTTAAGAGGAAGTCCTTTCTTGCCGTTATTGGTCATTTTATCCTTTATTATCGGTGTATTAGCCATCCGCCCCTTGATTGAAGGAAAACAAGAAAAAGACCCAAGTTTTGTTATTATTGATGAATTTATGGGACAGTTGGCCGTTTTTTGCCTGATTCCAAAAGAGTGTATGAGCCCTTTGATTTTGATTTTCGGCTTTTTATTCTTCAGGCTTTTTGACATTTTAAAGCCGTGGCCGGCCAGCTTCTTTGACCGAAAGGTCCACACCGGTTTTGGTGTCATGATGGATGATTTTGCTGCCGCTATTTATGCAATGATTTCTCTTGCTTTGATGATGGCAATCAGCTATACTATTTAAGAACAACAACTAACCGAAAGGAAAAAAAATGGATATCAATCATTTTAAACATATTGCCGAACTGTATGCCGCCGCAAAAGGATATGAGTTGACTCCGTTTGCCGACAAAATTATGAACCGTTGTCTGAATGCCTGCAACGGATGCTGTCCCTGTGATACTTCAAGAGGCTTTTGCCCGTGCAAAGAACACGTAAAAGAAATTGAAGAAATGGGACATTGCCACTGCAATTTATTCAAGAAAAAAGAAGGCTGATTCTTTATTTCCAATACGTTTCAATCCACGGTGTCGGACGGCAATGTTTATAAAGTCGTTTGATACCGCGGGGGTATTTAGGATTGGAAGAATCTGAGCACCAAATACCGTTGATTGCTTCGGAAATACCCGGACAACCGTGAAAGGCAATCATTTTTAAGCCCTTTAGTTTGGGCATTTTCGCATCAAAAAACCAACGAAAAATACCAACCGGCAAGCAATGAAAACGATAGCTTTTAAACCAATCATCCGGCCAAAAATTCAAAGCGCTGTATTTTTCAATGACTTTGGCGGAAAGGTATTCTTGGGAGGCCGTGTAAAATTTGTCCACAACTTCCTTTGGATGTTCTTCAAAATACTTTTTCACATACCCCAAAGTCCCGACAACAAACGAATAGCAACTGGCTTGTCCGACTTTGTTTTTCTTTTTACCGTGTCTGGAATTCCAATCATTGATAATATAAAACTTATCCCCTTCGGGGTAATCAAAAAATTCATCCAAATTCCCCACAATCAGGGAATCTAAATCAAAGAAAAAGACGCGTTGTCCGTTTAAACCGCCCAAGTTATCATCACACAGGCCTGCTTCTTTACAATAAGCGTATTTGTTATCTTCGGGCGCCACATTCAAATGGGTCATCGGTTTGACAATAATTTCTGCATCCAAGCCTTCGGCATTATCCGTGAAGCAATAAAAATCCACCGCATAATTTGTATTCCGTTTAATGGAATGGTAAAGTTTATTCACATCCCCCGCAGGATATGCTGTTCCCCATTTGATACAAATAACATTAAATTTTTTCATAAGACCTCCTTGCTTTCAGGCAGGTTAACAAAAATCAACCGACTTGTCAAGTTTGATTCTTATGTTGTAATAATTTAATACCGATTTCCAATGTTTTTTGGCGCAATGATTCATCAGAGATGGCATTGACCTTATCCAAAAGCGGTTTCAATTCATCTTCCGAAAGAGGCCATTCCGGTTCGGATTCCTGTATCAAAGGCAAATGGACACCTCCTTGCTCTATTTTTAAACCGGAAACAGCGGGGTAGCCGAAATAGGTATTGACCTTTTCTATAATGCGGCCCTTTTGGTGTTCCAATAAAAGTGCAAAAGCCCCCCCTGCCGTGCGCACATACAAGGTGCCGTTCATTCTGTCTTTTGCCGGAAAAGTCAGTTTAACAGGCTTCACCCCCAAGGCCAATTCTTGCCCCATAATCTCAGACCAATGCGTAATCAGCTCCACCTGAGAAAAACCGTGTTGCCCCAAAAGCGGACGCGCCAATTTTTGAACTTCTCGTGTCAGATTAGAAAGGCCCTCATAATTACGCGAACGCGGACTTTGCACAAACTCACATTTTTCGGTCATCTTTATATTTTTCCTGAAAAGCAGCCACAAAATCAGCCATTGTATCCGAGGCAATCGCAGCACGGATTTGGGCCATTAAATTTTGATAAAAGTGAATATTATGCTCGGTCAGCAGCATTGCCCCCAAAATTTCACCGCAACGAAACAGATGATGCAAATAACCACGCGTGTAATTTTGACAAGCTGGACACGTGCATTCGCCGTCCAAGGGAGCGTGATCATCCTGATAACAAGAATTTCGAATATTCAAAACACCCCCACTGGTAAACGCTTGGCCCGTGCGTCCAGAACGCGACGGCATCACGCAATCAAACATATCTATCCCGCGGGCCACAGACCCCACAATATCACTGGGGCGACCAACACCCATTAAATAACGGGGTTTATCCTCTGGCAATGCTGGAACAGTATAATCCAATACTTCAAACATTTTTTCTTGGCCTTCCCCGACGGCCAATCCCCCCACGGCGTAGCCATCAAAACCAATCTTTTTTAAAGCCTCCACGGATTCAAGACGCAGCTTTTTTATCATTTCCCCTTGTACAATACCAAACAAACCATAGCCATCGCGGTCTTGAAAAGCCTGTTTGGAGCGGGCTGCCCAGCGCATAGACCGGCGCATAGAGTCAACCACTTTTTTTTCAGGCGAAGGATACGGTAAACATTCATCAAAAGCCATTGAGATATCTGCATCCAACAAATGTTGAATTTCAATGGAGCGTTCCGGTGTGAGCTCAAATTTTTCCCCAGATAAATGGGATTGAAACGTGACTCCTTTTTCGGTGATTTTACGAAGCCCAGAAAGACTCATCACCTGAAAACCGCCACTGTCAGTCAAAATAGGACCAGACCAATTCATAAATTGATGAAGTCCCCCAAAGGATGCCACACGCTCGGGTGTCGGACGCAACATTAAATGATAGGTATTTCCCAAAATAATACGCGTGCCGGTGCGCCGAAGGGCCTCAACAGACATGGCTTTAACCGTTCCAGCCGTTCCCACAGCCATAAAGGTAGGCAAATCCACCGTTCCATGGGCCGTTTGCAATTGGCTGAGCCGTGCCTTTCCGGAAGTTTTAATTTTTTTAAATTTTAACATGGACAAATCTTTCTTTCTGTGCTAAAATACCTGCTATTGATTATATCATAAAAAAAAGGATAATTCAAATGGAAAACCTAAATCCCGTCGATCAAGAAGAAATACCAAAAGAGCGGCAGGCAAAAATTGAAAAGCTGAACAAGCAGTTGGAAAAACAAAGTCAAAAAGAAAAATCCGGCTGGTTCGGATTGATGATGGCGGTGTTGGCTGCCTTGGCCATTCGTTCATTGGCCTTTGAGCCTTATCATATTCCGTCCAGTTCTATGGTCCCAACTCTTTTAATCGGGGATTATTTATTCATTACCAAATTTGATTACGGCTATTCACGGCATTCCTTCCCATTTTCATTACCACTGATTCCCACCGGACGTGTCTTTTATGTTCAACCGGAACGCGGCGACGTGGTTATTTTTAAAAAACCGCCAGAAAATAAAATAGATTATATTAAACGGGTCATCGGTGTGCCGGGGGATACCATACAGTTAAGAAACGGACGGCTTTACATCAACGGTCAATTGGTCCCGCGCAAAGATCAAGGTCAGGAGTATTGGGATACCGAAGCCGGTCGTCAACTTTACACACGTTATACCGAAACTTTGCCAAACGGTGTTGTGCATGATATTTATGAATTGACGGATAATAATATCTATGATGAAACAGACCCCGTTTTTATTCCCGAAAACCACTTCTTTATGATGGGTGATAACCGGGATAATTCCTTGGATAGCCGTTATTTTGGATTGGTCCCCGCCGAAAATTTGGAAGGTAAAGCAAGGCTGATTTTTTATTCCACCAACGGCGATGGTTGGTTCTTCCAATTTTGGAGATGGAGCCAATTTTTAAGATTAGAGCGCTTCTTTACCGATATAAAATAAAAGGACAATAAAAATGGAAAAAGTAGCAGAAACATTAAGAAATAAGTTTAATCATCCCGAATTGTTTGATTTGGCAATTCAGGTCGCCAAAGAAGGTCAAAAAGCCGGCTATGAACGGTTGGAATTTTTGGGCGACCGAGTGGTGGGGTTAGTCGTATCGGAAATGCTGTATACCAACTTCCCAAACGAAGCCGAAGGAGATTTAGCCAAACGTTTTGTTGTATTAGTTTGCGCAAAAACATTGGCAAAAATCGCCACTTTATGGGGGTTGGACGAAATCATCAAAAAGGAAAATAAGCAGCTGCGTCATAACAAAAATACTTTGGCAGATATGTGCGAAGCGATTATGGGCGCCCTTTATTTGGACTGTGGTTTGGAAGCCGTCAAAGAAATAATGCGTCCGACGTGGGAGCCGTTGATGATGTCTTATGAACACGCACCACAAGATTATAAATCCAAATTACAAGAATGGACACAAAAAAACTTCCAAGTCTTACCGGTTTATCAGTTATTAGAAAAAACCGGATTAGCTCATATGCCGGAATTTACCGTTTCCGTGGATGCTGGCCCTTATCATAAACTGGCGAAGGGAAGCTCCATCAAGCAAGCAGAACAAACCGCCGCCGAACAAGTTTTAATGGAAATCAATGCAGCCCTTATCTAAACATTTTGCTTTTGTTGCTATCCTGGGCCCTTCTAATGTGGGCAAATCCACTTTGGTCAATCGTTTGGTGGGACAAAAGGTCAGCATCGTTTCACCCAAAGTGCAAACAACACGTTCCAGAATACGTGCTTTAATCAATGAGGGCGAAACACAATTAGCCATCGTGGATACACCGGGCATTTTTGCCCCCCACAGGCGTTTAGATCGGGCAATGGTAGATTCCGCTTGGCGCGGAGCAGATGAATCAGACAAATGTTTATTAGTGTTAGATGCCCAAAAAGGAATCAGAGAAGAAGAAGATAAAATTATTAAAAAGTTGCAAAAAAACAAAGTTTCTTTTTGGATTGCCGTCAATAAAATAGATGCTGTTAAACCCGAAAAAATAATGCCTTTGTTGGAAAAAATAAATCTTTTAAAGGGGGTAGAAAATGTCTTTTGTATTTCGGCGTTGAATGGCGAAAAAGTCCAAGAACTGAAAGCCGCTTTGTTAAAGTCGGCGCCCATCGGAGACTGGATGTTCCCTGAAGGAATTGTTTCCGATTTACCGGAAAGTTTGTTTTGTGCCGAAATCACACGGGAAAAATTATTTATGTATTTAAGGCAAGAGCTGCCCTATCAACTGACCGTTGAAACAACCCATTTCAAACGCGGAAAAAACGGCTTGACGGTGGAGCAAAATATCATTGTTTCCAAAATGGCACATCGGCCCATTATCTTGGGGAATAAAGGAGCAACAATCAAAAAAATCGGAGAAACGGCACGCAAAGAAATGATGCGTCAATTGGGATGCCCCGTGCGTTTATTCTTATTTGTTCAGGTAAAGGGAAATTGGGCAGAAGACAAAACCCGTTTTCAAACTTGGGGATTGGATTTTAATGCCTGAATTCAAAACAGATAAAGCAATTGTTTTAGGGGCAAAGGCATTGGGGGAAAATGCCTTTGTTTTATCTTTATTGACCCAAGAAAACGGGCGGCATTTGGGCGTCATCAAACGTAAAATTCCCCCTGAAATCGGAGATATTGTCAGTGCCAGATGGTCAGCACGTCTCCCCGAACAACTGGGGACTTTTTACATTGAAAGTCTGCATACGACGGCGGCCCCTTTTTTAGATGATATAAAACGACTGAATTGTTTGTCTTGCTTATGCGAAGTGCTTAATAATACTTTACCAGAACGCCAATCTTTTAAAAAAATATATGAAGAAGTTTTTTTATTTTTAAATCACTTATCTGATGAAAATTATCTGATACATTATATTTTTTTGGAAATGGATTTGTTGGCTGCTTTGGGCTTTGGATTAGATTTATCCGAATGTGCCGGCGGCGGTGATAAAAACGATTTAGCCTATGTTTCCCCCAAAACAGGACGTGCGGTCAGCCGCGAAAAGGGGCTCCCCTATCACAAGCAACTTCTTCCCCTGCCCCGCTTTTTATGGCAACCGGCTATCCCCACACAACAAGATCTTCAAAATGCACTTTTTTTAACAGGATATTTTTTACGTCAGCACACTGTTCACGGCATTTTACCGCGCAATCGCGAATTTTTAAAATAACCCTTGACGAAGCGAAAAAATTTGAATTATAATAGAAAAAAAGGAGAAAAAAATGACATCAGATAAATCCATTCAATTAGCCCATCATTTACACCATTTGGAGGAAATGTTAGAAGTGGCGGAAAATCCAAAATTGTTATTGGAAGAAATGCAAATTTTGGGCCAAAAAGCCTTTAACTTACAGGAAAAAATGGAAGCATTATTAAATGAATTGGAAGCAGAAACACAAGAAGTTTCTGCCGTTCAAACCATTTTTGAAACACGTGAAAAAATGTGGGATATGATGAATCAGTTGGCTTTAGCAGAATTAAAATTAAAAGAAAAAACGCTCACAAAAAAATGTCCGAAATGCCCCCCTTCAAAAGAAGAGCATCAGAAGTGTTGCTGCTCTCACGAGCATGGGGAAAAATGTTGCCACCACGAACAAAAATGTTGTCAAGGAAAGGGAAAAAAATGTCAGAAAAAGTGAAAGATATTTCCTTTGAAGAAGCTCTGAAAGAATTGGAATCCATTGTCCAAAAATTGGAATCCGGACAGGTCAAATTGGAAGAAGCCGTGAGCGCCTATGAAAAAGGGGTTCAAATGCAAAAAATTTGCGAAGAAAAATTAAAAGAGGCTCAAATGCGTGTAGAAAAATTGATTTTGGACAAAAATGGAACACCCCTCGGAAAGGAACCTTTGGATGCAACAACTGAAAAATAAATTAGCTGAAACACGTTTATTATTGGATAAATCATTTGACCAGCACCTGACTTTACCGGAAGGAAAAGAAAGACGTTTGGTTGAGGCGATGCGTTATTCTGCCATTGGCGGGGGAAAGGCTTTCCGCGCCTTTTTAGTTTTAACCGTTGGGCAAATGTTAGGTTTAAAGGAAAAAAGCGCTTTGCAAATTGCAACAGCTTTGGAAATGGTGCACACCTTTTCATTGATTCACGATGATTTACCGGCAATGGATAACGACACGATGCGTCGCGGCAAACCAACAAACCATATTCAATTTGATGAAGCAACAGCCGTTTTAGCCGGAGATGCATTGTTGGCCAATGCCTTTGAAGTTTTAAGTGGTTCTGAAACAGATTTAGAGAGTGATGTGCGTTGCGAGTTGGTTCACTTTTTGGCGCAAATGACCGGAAAATCCGGAATGTGTGGCGGACAAATGTTGGACTTAATTGGTGAAAAAGAGGCTTTACAGTTAGAAGAAATAACACGCTTACAAACATTAAAAACAGGGGCTTTATTGCGTTTTGCGGTTTTGGCACCGGCCATAGCCGTAAAGGCAGATGAAAAAATTAAAAAAGCGTTGGAAAAATATGCTGCCTGCATCGGATTGATGTTTCAGATGAGCGATGATATTTTAGACATTGAAGGCGATGAACAATTGATGGGCAAAACTTTGGGAAAAGATAAAACCGAAAAGAAATCCACTTTTGTCACTTTAATGGGCTTGGAAGCAACCCGCCAAAAAGCAGAAGAATTGGGAGAAGAAGCCAAAGCTGCTCTTCTGTCCTTTGGTGCAAAAGCTGACCTTTTAAGGGACGCTTCTGACTTTATTTTGAAAAGGAAAAACTAAATGGCATTATTAAATAAAAAAGAGGTGGAACAATTTTGTGCAGCTTTACACGATTTGCACCCGGAACCAAAATGTGAATTAGTATGGGAAAATCAGTGGCAGTTGATTATGGCAATCATCTTATCGGCTCAATCCACCGATAAAAATGTGAACCGTGTGACGCCCGAATTATTCAAGGCTGTTCCTTCCCCGCAAAAAGCCGTTGAATTGGGGGAAGACGGCGTGCGTCCCTTTGTGAAATCCATCAATTACTTTAACAATAAAACACGTTCTATTGTCAGCTTGGCTCAAAAATTGCTAACAGACTTTAATGGGGAACTGCCAACCGATTTTGATACACTGATAACCTTGCCCGGGATTGGACGAAAAACAGCCAGTGTTTTTTTAAATGTTGCCTATCATAAGCCTTTTATCGGGGTGGATACGCACGTCTTTCGGTTGGCTCACCGGTTGAAATTATGCACGGGGAAAACACCGGCTGAAGTGCAAGAAAAGCTGGAAAAAATTATCCCGGAAAAATATAAGCCAGATTTTGCATTGGCTTTGGTTTTGGTGGGACGTTATATTTGTCAGGCAAGAAAGCCAAAATGCCAAGAATGCCCCTTGTGGGATATCTGCCAGGCAGACGAAAAGGAAAAAAGAAAATGAAAAAAGGGGGGATTTTAATCGGGGGACTGATTTTTGCTTTCGTTTTTGAGGCCGTTGCTCAAACGGATATGAACTCAGTGTTTTCCAGCGACAACAAAAATATTCTTTATTCAAATCAGGCCAAAGATTATACGGGTTCTCCTTTGGTCTTCATTGAAGGAATTTCAGATGTGCCTCAGCCCAAAGATTGGAAAGATGAGTTAAAAATCAAATTATTCGGATCCATGGAAATCCCCCAAAAGGAAAGTCAAAAGCCCCTGCCCCCTTTGGCGCAAAGTAATGTTCAAAATTCGTTAAAAATCGTCCCCACCTTCGGGGAAGAAAAAGAAGTCGCCTTTGTCCCCCATACCAGCGATTGGAACTTCATTATTCAAATTTTAAATGATGAAGATATTTTAATTCAAGAGGATATTCAATTTATCAAAACTGCAGATGTCCTCGCCCCTGTTCGGGATTGGCCAAAACAAAATTTGACAGTGATTGAAGCACAGATAAACGGTCAAAAAATTCCTTTAAATTTAGAAGAATATCAAGATACTTTAAGATTAAACTTGCCTGAATTGGAAACCGGTGTTTATAAAATCCGTTTAAATTATTTAATCCAAAATGCCGGCGTTTTCGGAAAAAAGAACGCTTTTATTGAGCTGCCTTTAACCGGAATGGGGTGGAATTTACCCACAAATACGTTGAATGGAATTGTTTTGTTTCCCACAAAAATCAACATGGTAAAGGCTGAATTTTTATTGGGAAAGAATCATCAGGAAATTCAAGGGGCCTTTGAAACACAACAGGATAATCAAGGCGCTTTATTTTTTAAGGCCACCCATTTAATGCCCGCACAATCTGTTCTTCAATTAAATTTGGATTTGGCATTTGATTCTTTTGTCAAAAAAGGATTTTGGGAAAAAAGAGCGGGCTCTGCCCCATTTTTAATTTTCATTGTTGCTTTGGGGGTTATCTTACTTTATTTAATCTTGAATATCATTGAAATAAAAATAACACCTGTGGAGGAAGTGTGGTTGAAAAAGAAATATAAAGTTTCGGAAAATTCTTTTAAAAACTTTATGTGGCGCACTGGTGAAATTTGGATAGGTTTGATTTTACTGTGGGGCTGTGCTTTCCTTTGCCTTTATTTTACCAATACTGCCTTAAGTATTCCGGAAATACAAGTTTTGTTTTTACTGCCCATTGTTTTTGTTTTAATCACAGATTATCTTTTATTGTATCCACGTCAGGAAACATTGAAAAAAATTCGGAGGGAAAATGATTAAAAAAAGCCTGTTCATTTTAAGCATTCTGTTATCGCTTTCCGTCGGGGCAAAAGAATTATCCCCCACTCTTCAAAAAGCACGACAACACCGAGCAGAATTGGTTGAAAAGCAAGATGAGATGTTGGCGCTTTTGTTGCAAGTCCCTTTTGAGCAACGGCAATACATTTTTCCCATGCTGTCCGCCAAACAAAGTATCCCCAAAAAAATTAAAACCCATCCGCAAGTGTTGGTTTGGAAAGGCAAAAAGCCAACCCGAATTGCGGACCGGTTTAAAGACGATCAAGAATTGATTGACTATTTACCGGAACAATTTTATTCCTTTTTATCACCGGATGCGTGGGGCCCCCAACTTGGGCAAAACCAAATGGAGCTGAATCCAAACCAAATCCTGCAAAATATGATTCAGCAAAAAAGTGAAGAAATGTCAGTTATGCCGGAAGAATTGGTAGATATTTATGATGGATTGAATATTTTACAAGAATGGATCCAGCAACAAGGAAAACAACCGTCTATGCCCTTATATTTTGAACAATGGGCAAGCACGGCCCCAGATGATATTCAAAAACAAATTTTGGAAAAAACAGGCCTTTCGGTGACAGCATTCGGCAAAAAGACAGATGCAATTACCAAAAGCTATCGTTTGTATCAAAATCAAAAAATCCCCCCGGCTTCATCGGAACAAAAACTGGTCCAAGAATATTGGTCTTTGATTCCTTTCATCTTTAAAAAAACAGGCTTTACAGATACTTTAAAAGGGCGATTTTATCAAGATTGACAAATGAAATTATTTTCGCTATAATAGTAAAAAAGGAGTTTTTAAATGGCGTGGACAGAAGACAAAATTAAAAAATTAAAAAAACTATGGACGGCCGGAAAAGCAACCGCAGAAATTGCCAAAAATTTGGGGATGAGTAAAAACTCTATCATCGGAAAAGTGCACCGGTTAAATTTAACGGCACGCCCTAACCCCGTCAAAACAGAAGCAAAGCCACAAAAAAAAGCACCGCCTAAAAAAACGGGAATGGTGCGTTTGATTGATTTAAAAATCAACACCTGCCGTTGGCCCATTGGCGATCCAAAAGATGAAGATTTTCATTTTTGCGGGGAACAAACCGTTACAGGAAAGCCCTATTGTTTGGCCCATTGCCAAGAGGCTTATGCTAATATGACCCCAGAAGTTGAAAAGAAAAAATAATGGAAGCCCCCCAAAAAACACTGTGTTTGGTGGATGGTTCGGGGTATATTTTTCGGGCCTTTTATGCCTTACCCCCAATGATACGTTCTGATGGAATACCGGTGGGCGCCGTTTATGGCTTTAGTGCAATGATGATGAATTTATTGCAAGAAAACGCCTCGGATCACATTGTGGTTGTTTTTGATGCTGCCAGACATAACTTCAGAAACGAAATTTACCCTGAATATAAAGCCAATCGGCGTGAAACACCACCGGATTTAATTCCTCAATTTCCACTGATTCGTGAAGCCTGTGAAGCCATGAATGTCGCTTGGATTGAAAAAGAAGGCTATGAAGCAGATGATTTAATTGCGACTTTGGCGCATCAGGCAAGAAAGCAAGGAATGAAAGCACGAGTTATTTCTGCGGATAAAGATTTAATGCAGCTGATGGATGACAATACCAGCCTGTATGATCCGATGAAGAAAAAGGAAATTACCTTGGAAGATGTCTTGCAAAAGTTTGGTGTGGCCCCCGATAAAGTCACAGAAGTTCAAGCTTTAATGGGGGATTCAACCGATAATATCCCCGGCGCAAGCGGCGTGGGTCCCAAAACAGCAGCTGCCTTGATTCAACAATTCGGCAGCATCCAAAATATGTTTGAACATTTGGGGGAAATTTCTTCTGACAAAAGGCGTGCTGGATTATTGGCCGATAAAGAAAAAATTGAAATGTCCCAAAAGTTAGTTTTACTGGATAAATATGTTCCTTTGAAAGGCGATTTAGAAGCATTTAAACGTCAAGAAACTGACCCCCAAAAATTGATTTCTTTTTTAAGCAAAAATAATTTTCAAAGTTTGGTTAAAAGAATCCATTTGATAGCGGCTCACTTTAATGAAACACCATCAAAAGAAATTCAAATCCTTTCATTGACAACGCCCAAAGAAGTTCAAACAGCCGTAGAAAACCTCTCTCAAAAGAAAAGTTTTTCCTTTTATTTGAACCAAGATGAAAACAAAAATTTGTCAGGCATTTCATTGGCAGATGAAAACCAAATTTATATCATTAAAAAGGGCAATACTCTTCAAGGGGATTTATTTGAAACAAGTACCCCCCAAACAATCAGTCAAGAGTTTTTGAAATTACTGGCCCCGCTCTTTGGTTTAAAAAATACAGTTAAAATAGGCTATGATATAAAGGCGTGCATTCATTTATTGGCCAAAAATGAAATTGTTTTGCAAGAGCCCTTCTGGGATGTGATGTTGATGAGCTATGATTTAGACGGGTCCAAACATTCACACGATTTGGAAACTTTAAAAGGCCTTTATTTTCCAAACGAAGACGGCCAAGATAAAGAAGCCTTTTTTATCCATCAAATGGCCCAGAAAATAAAAGAAGAACTGATTGCACAGAATGAGTGGGCAACCTATGAGGATATTGATGCTCCTTTGATTCGTATTTTAGCCGATATGGAAAAAGAAGGGATTTTGTTGAATGAAGAGCATTTAAAAAAATTAGAAGAAATTTTAAATCAAAGATTAGAAAATTTGAGTCAGCAAATTCACACACTGACGGGTGAAGAGGTCAACATCAATTCCCCTGCGCAGTTGGGCGTCGTTTTATTTGAAAAAAGAGGACTAAAAGGCGGAAAGCGTGGGCCGAACGGCCATTGGGTGACAGATGTGAAAGTGTTGGAACAATTGGCTGACGAACAAGAAGATGCATTAGCCCAACTGATTTTAGAGTACCGAAAAGCCGCCAAATTAAAGTCAACCTATATAGATGCTTTATTGGAAAGAATCAAAGAAAATCCACGCGTTTCTACCACCTTTTCGTTGGTGGCGACCAATACAGGACGACTGGCTTCTGCAAATCCAAACTTGCAAAACATTCCCGTTAGGACAGAAGAAGGCAAAGAAATTCGGGAAAGCTTTATTGCAAAAGAAGGCTGCCTGCTCTTATCTGCCGATTATTCACAAATAGAACTGCGTTTAATTGCAGATGTCGCCAAGGTGGTCAAGCTGCGCGAATCCTTTTTAAAAAACGAAGATATTCATGCCAGAACCGCCAGTGAAGTATTGGGGCTTCCTTTAAATGAAATTACGGCAGATTTACGCCGACAAGCAAAAGCCATCAATTTCGGCATTATTTATGGCATTTCGGGTTTTGGCTTGGCTCGGAATTTAAAAATTTCCAGAACTGAAGCAAATCGTTATATTGACTCATACTTTGCTCAATACCCGGAAATCAAAGAATATATGAAAAAAACAATTCAATTCGCAACTGAAAAAGGCTATATCAAAACACCTTTCGGGCGTAAAATTTATATTGAAGGATTGAATGCGGGTAAAACAAAATCTTTTGCCGAACGCGCCGCCATCAATGCCCCCATTCAAGGAGGCGCTGCCGACATTATCAAAATGGCCATGATTCGCGTTCAAAAAGTGTTAAATCAAAAGAAGATACCAGCGAAACTCCTGTTGCAAATTCATGACGAACTGGTCTTTGAAGTAGCGGAAGAATTTGCTGAAGAAGCCGGCCGGATTATTAAAGAAAATATGGAACAAGTCGTCAAGTTATCTGTTCCTTTGGTGGTGGAAGTGGGTATCGGTAAAAACTGGCGCCAAGCGCATTAAAAACGGGATTTTAAACTGAATTGAAGGGAATGTCCTTTACAGCCAAAATTTTCTTGACTTTTTTTAAGCGATAAGCTAAAATAGCCTCCGTTGCCCAGGTGGCGGAATTGGTAGACGCGCTCGTTTCAGGTGCGAGTCCCGCAAGGGGTGGGGGTTCGAGTCCCTTCTTGGGCACCAAAAAAGCCTTTTTATCAAAGGCTTTTTTTATTTGTTTTCAAAATCTGATAAAAAAAGTTCAGGCGATTTTTAAGCACATCGTCCCTTGATTTTGAGTGAGTTTCAGGGTTTTCCCCTGCTCTTTTAATTGATGCATCAACCATTCAGCTTCAACAGTTTCCGGTGAAGGAGAAACCACCTGATCGGACAGGGATGCCATAAAAGCTGGGCGTGCTGTGATTTCCGGTCCCGTTAAGGTCATTTGGCCGTCAGTTAGTTTTATAGAGCCGCCTTGGGCCAACAAAAGGATACCAACGGCCACCAACGATAATTGCAAGCGGTTTTGAGGAATACCGTCAAAAGTGATTTTTTGCCCCCACGTTTTCAAATAATCCGTGATAATAGAAGCGTTGATTTCTTTTGTTTCGGCCCCAAACAAAGCGCGGTAAAAACGAAGACGTGCCATCAACATCAAACTGTTTTGTTTCAGCATTTCTCCTGCTTCATTTTGAAAACCTGGATCAATTTCCATCAATTCCGCCGTAGAGGCCATTGCCCCTATTCCACCGGCTAAATCATGACTTATTTTTACAACAATTGCTTCTGTCAATGTCATTTCTTTTTTCCTTTTACCCTTTCCGAAAGAACCTGACCGATTTTATCAGGCGCATCAATCCAAATCGCTGTTGCTTTGGTCAGAAGTTTTTTCTTTTCGTCAATCACATCCGAAAATAAAACGGATTTCATTCCCAATAAAGGCGCTTTATCCGAGCGCGCCAAGGCTTTTCCGGGAATATACACAAACAATTTTTTAGTATGTTTTTTCGCATAAAAGGCGGCCAATTCCTGCTCTAACGTGCCATGCACTTGCCCTACCACCAAAATAGCTTTCGTTGCTTCATCGGCGTATAAGGCCTGCATCACCGGTATAAAATCTGTGCCAATTAAATGATCCGCCCCCAATGAGATACATTTGGAAACACCCAAACCACAAGCCGAAAGCTGACCCGCAGCTTCAAACATCAAAGATGCAGAGCGCCCGATAATGGCAATATTTCCTTTTTCAAAAAGGGGCGTTGGCATAGTGCCCGTTAAGGCCGAATTGACAGCCAAAACACCTGCAGAAGAAGGACCTAACAACGTGATTTTTGCCTTTTGGGCAGCCAATTTCATTTTTAAAGCATCGTGCATCGGCACATGTTGAGTCGTGCAAATAATGAAAGGAATTTTGGCTTTGATGGCTTCTAATACATCCTTTAGGGCCTTTTCCGGCGTTGAAAAAACAACACTGATTTTGGGATGTTTCGCACGTACGGCTTGAGCCACAGAACGATATAAGGGAATTCCGTTCAATTTTCCCGATATTTCAGAGCCGACACCAGCCACAACATTTGTCCCGTAGGCCAGGGCTTTTTCCGTTTGATAGCGTCCCATCATTGAAGTAATCCCTTGAAACAAGACAGGGGTTCGGTTATCTGCAAAAAAGAACATTACTTACCCCCTTTCACTTGTTTCACAATTTCCGAAACAGCATCCGTCATTTGATTCATAACCCAAAAAGGCGAAATGGAATGATTCAGAAGGTGCGTCCCTTCCGCTGCATCCAAACCCGCCATACGCACAACAACCGGAATCCCTGTGGCAATTTCGGGTGAAGCCGCCAAAACCCCTTCAGCAATCGTTTTACAGCCCGTCAATCCACCAAAAATATTGACAAGAATACCATCTACGTTTGGTTCTGCCAAAGCCAACTTCATTGCCTTGGTAATCGCATTGGCCGAAGGTTCGGTCCCAACATCCAACAAACAAGCCACACGTCCTTTTTTTTGATGGATTAAATCTATCGTCGCCCAACCAAGCCCTATACCATTGACCAAACACGCAATATTCCCGTCCATTTTCGTATAGCGAAAGGCATTTTTTTTGGCCAGTGCTTCCCGTTCGTGTCCCCATTTTATTTCTTGGCATTTCACAATTTCCGGAAAACGAAAGAGGGAATCAGGGTCAAAAATCAATCGTCCGTCCACCACAACCAACGTCTTATCATTTTGAACAATAGGGTTCAATTCCACAGCCACTGCCCCATAAAATGTAAAAAGATGGTAGGCTTTTTCCAAGATTTCCCACAACATTTTGGCTACCACACGGTCATGAATTTTCATCATTTTTAAAATTTCTTTTTTATGAGAAGCCTCTAATTTCAAATCTTTTAAATAAAAAGTTTTTTGGGCGTGTTCGGAAAAAAGTGTCAAAGTATAAGTTTGTTTGTTAAAATCCACCCTGAACACAAAACAGCAAAGTGATTTTCTTTGAATTGCTCGTTCCACATAAACACGGTTGATTGTTGCCGGCACATCCGGCGCAAAACCTTGTAAAGAGCACCCCAAAATGCCATCTGCCGCCGCAAAAGCTTGATCAGGGGTTTCAGCCAATTTTTTTTCCAACAAAGGATTTGACTGTTTTTGAGGGGAATAGCCCAACAACACCTGGGGCTTTACCCAGAAAGGCCCCTCCCCGATTTTAAGTGCCGCTTCCTTGGCTTCCTGGGGCGTATAAGCCACCCCACCGGCCGGTACAGGCAAACCGGCTTGTTCAAAAATAGCTTTCACGTAATATTCATGCAGTTCCATAAAAACCCCTTTTGCCTGATTTTATTGTGTTTTAACTAAGTTGTCAATCTCTTTTTTAAATCCTGAAGTTTTTCCCGTAACGTTTTGGGATGTTCCTGATAAATCAAAGGCATCAAAAAGGCATTCAATTTTTTATCCAATTCCTCCATATTTGAAAAAGTGTTGACCTTCCCGTTTTTTACCAAGGACACATCCCCTGTTTCTTCCGACACAACCAGACAAAGAGCATCCGTATTTTCGGAAAGGCCAATCGCTGCCCTGTGACGCGTGCCATACTTCCAAGAAAGATCCAAGCTGGTGGACAAAGGCAGAATGACCCCTGCCGATACAACACGTTTTCCCCGAATTAAAACAGCCCCATCGTGCAACGGCGTATTCACAAAAAAGATATTGATCAACAATTCCGCAGATAAAACGGCATCTAAAGCCACACCACCCGTTAAAACCATATCCAAAGGTTCTTGATTTTCAAAAACAATCAATGCACCCGTTTCATGCGTGCGCCAATAGGAAATCGTTTGCATTAAAAGATTAACCAAATCTTTGCCTTCTTTTTTACGTTTTTTATGCGACCAAGCGTTCCACGAAAGGTTGTTTCCAAAGCGCGCCATTAAACGGCGCAGTTCCGGTTGAAAAATAACCACAAATGAAAGAAGAAGTAAAATAATTAAATTCTTTAAAAGGCCGCTTAAAATACGCAAATGAAACAGCGAAAAAACTTCACTGACAAGCCAAACAATGACCAAGAAAAACAAAATCCCTTTAACCGTTTTTTCCGCCGGAGAATTTTGAAGCAATTTTTTATAGCCAAACCACAAAAAGATAATGATAATACCGACTTGCAACAAAAAACTGGCCCAAGATAAACCAGACACCCCCAATAAAGATTGTAATTGTTCGCGTAAGTGTTGAATCATTGCCGACCTCCTTTTATCCCAGTTTAAAAGAAGGTTTGCCCCTTGTCAAGGGCTTTTTACAGTTTTTTTAAGTGCTACGTGCTCCTTGTTTTTGACGCATCAAAGTCATCAGTTTTTGTTTTGCTTGTTCGGCTTTTTGTTTGGCCTCTTGCGCGCGACGCTGTTCTTCTTCTAATTGACGCGTCCTTTCTTCGTAATAAGCGGCCCGTCGTTCTTCCAACTGGCGGCGTTTTGTGGCTTTTTCCAATTCTTCTTTTGAGCGATCCGTTTCAGGTCTTTCGTTTTCTTGCATTGTGAGACTCCTTTTGCTTCGCTTTTATATTATATCACAGTTTTAAAATCTGTCAAAAAGAACTTGCATTCCGCCACAAAATGTGCTTATATAAACGACATCGTTAAATAGTGTCAACAAAAAAAGAAAGGAAAATAAAATGACATTAAAAGTAGCCATCAATGGCTTTGGCCGTATCGGTCGTTTGGTTTATCGTGCTTGGTTGGAATCCGGTCGCACAGACTTGGACATCGTTGCCATTAATGATTTGGGCGATGCTGCTGCCAACGCTTATTTGTTAAAATACGATTCTGTCCACAGAAAGTTGGATATGGATATTCGCGCTGAAGGCGAATATTTGTTGGCCGGCGATAAAAAGACCCGCGTGATTGCGCAACGTGATCCGACACAACTGCCGTGGAAAGAAATGGATATTGATATTGTCTTTGAATGCACAGGTATCTTTACATCAAAAGAAAAAGCCTCTGTCCATTTAGCAGCCGGAGCCAAACGTGTGTTGGTTTCTGCTCCGTCAGAAGGGGCTGATAAAACCATCGTGTATGGTGTGAACCAAAATACTTTAACCAAAGAAGACTTGGTCGTTTCCAATGCTTCCTGCACCACCAACTGCTTGGCCCCTGTGGTCTATGTGTTACAAAAGGCTTTCGGAATTAAACAAGGCTTTATGACCACCATTCACAGCTATACCAATGACCAAAAGATTTTGGATCAATTACATAAGGATTTGTATCGTGCCCGCGCTGCTGCGATGAGTATGATTCCCACAAAAACAGGTGCCGCAAAAGCAATCGGTTTGGTGATGCCTGAATTGGCCGGTAAATTGGATGGTGTTTCCATTCGTGTGCCGACACCGGATGTTTCCTTGGTGGATGCTAACCTGATTATGGAAAAAGAAATCACCGTTGATGAAGTCAACGCTGCCATGAAAGCCGCCGCCGAAGGTGAATTAAAGGGCGTGTTGGGCTATAATACAGAAAAATTGGTCAGCATTGATTTTACACACGATGCACATTCTTCCACCTTTGATGCCAACGGCACAAAAGTAATGGGTGGAACTCAATTGCGTGTGATGAGCTGGTACGACAACGAATGGGGATTTTCCAATCGTATGTTGGATACAGCCGTTGCTATGGGCAAATTGTTGTAAGAAAAACAAAGGAAAAAGCACCCTTGATTTTCAGGGGTGCTTTTTTATTTGCAATTGTGAAAAAATTTTGATAAAATGGCCTGGCATACGGCGATTCCGTATGTGGAGGCCTAGAAACCCCAACGCCTGGTTGTCTTATAAGACATAAAATTTCCAACTGACTCTATCGGTTGGAAGATCGCAAAATAAATGGAAACACGAATATGCGATGCTATTCCGAGCGATAGTTTTCTAGCTTCCAACCGCCACTCATCAAGGCGATTTTTATTTTCAAAAAGGAAACCGGAAAATGAAACTAATAAAATTAAAGAAGAAAAAAGATAGATTTGAAATCTATTTATTCGGAAGCAAAATCATTTTTTATCGTTATTTTAGAATTTTAAGAGAAATTTTCTTAATGGTTCATTATAATCAGTTAAAAGAAACATTAAAAACAAAGTTCAACATCACTCTTCCCAAAGAAGCCTATCATCATTTATCAGGGGATGTAGAATTGGTGGAAGTTCCTTTAAAAGAGTTACGTATTCCATGCGGGCACAGAAAAACATGCACTATTCCTGAAACTTCTGTCTATAAGTTTTTGGAATCAAAAGGAAAAATGGATTATGATTACAGGCTTCCCGATTATTATTCCGAAGCAAATGTTTTTATTCCAGCAGAGAAAAAAGACACGCTTAAAAGGATGGAAAATTTGGTTATTTCTTTGGCCGAAAAGTATGATCCATCCAAATGCGCGATCACTGTTCGCAAAAATAACACCGTGATTGATGGCCAACATAGAGCCGCTGCTTTATATTATAAATACGGCAAAGAGTATAAAATTTTAGTTGTGAGAGAAAGATGATTTTTGGTGCGGGCGGAGGGACTTGAACCCCCACGCTTGAGGCATTGGCTTCTAAGACCAACGTGTCTACCATTCCACCACGCCCGCAACAAGGGTCATTATAATAAAAATAAAGTAAAAATTCAAGTACAAAAAAAGCCCGTCCTTAAAGACGGGCCTGATTTTAATCTTTCACATTCACCGGCATATTGATACCGTTAAACCACATGGGCATAAACCTGTCATGCTCATCCCGTTCACATCCACGATGTTTGGCAACCAAACGGGGTTTTTGAGCTTTAAAGACAGCCGCATTCTGCTCCTCGCCAATCCCCTCCAAATGGATGGGAAGCGGTGCAACAGAGACATTATTAGTCATAAAAGCTCCTTACTTTGTCACCACAGACACATAGGTCCGGTTTTTAACAGAATGTTTAAATTCAACAACACCATCAGCCGTTGCATAAATCGTATGATCCACGCCCATCCCGACATTTTCACCAGGATAATATTGCGTCCCACGTTGACGGATAATAATGTTTCCGGCGATAACAGACTGACCACCTGACTTTTTTAAACCTAACCGACGACCGGCAGAGTCTTGTGAGTTTTTAACGGAACCGCCCGCTTTTTTATGAGCCATTTCAAATTCTCCTTATGCTTTAATATCCAAAATTTTAATCAAAGTCAATTGTTGACGATGACCATTCTTACGTTTATAACCGTGGCGACGTTTCTTTTTAAAGACCAACACCTTTTCATCACGCACCTGACGAACGATTTCGGCAGCGACCGTTGCCCCAGCCAAAGTGGGGGTCCCCACTTTACCGTCAGCCATCAACACTTCAGTGATGGTCAACTTATCGCCGGCTTTGCCTTCTAATTTATCAACAGCCAAAACATCGTCTTTTTGGACTTTGAATTGCTTTCCGCCTGTTTTAATAATCGCAAACATTTGTTATCCTTTTCTTAAAATAAAACTATGAAGCGTATTTATACCCGATTTTAATGCTTTTGTCAAGAAAAAAAAGAAAATTTTTTATATTTTTTTAGAAAAAAGACTTGCATTTTCTAAAAAAGGTTGGTATAATGGGCATCACTGACGCGCTCGTAGCTCAACTGGATAGAGCATCTGACTACGGATCAGAAGGCTGTGAGTTCGAATCCCGCCGAGCGCACCATAAAAAACCGCTTCTCAGCGGTTATTTTTATCAAAAGGAACCGAATGACTCTTTCTTATAAACAACAATTAAAAAAAAATCAATATATCAAAAAATTAAACCGTGTTAAAAAATTTGAAATCATCAATCGCCTGTTATGTTATGCATGCGTGTTTCCTTTTTTCCACACAGCCGCTTGTTTAGGCCAACAAAAAGAGGTCCCTGTAGTGGATACAGTCGGAAGCATCGGTTTAGTTTTATCAGCAGCTTCTGCTGTCAAATTGCAAAATAAAGAAGAAGAACTGACCGAAAAAATAAGCAGAATCAAAGCCTTGGAAAGAGGTTAAAATAAGTCCTCGGGGTTGAGACGTACCCCATACCACGAAAGGCCAAAATGTAAATGAGGCCCCGTTGCGCGTCCTGTGGAACCAACAGCTGCAATCATTTCACCAGATTTTACCGATTGTCCCGGTTTGACATCTATCCGCGATAAATGACAATAGGTCGTATAAATTCCAGAACCATGGTCAATCAAAACAGTCGCCCCCGTATAGAACATATCCGGATGAGTCAGAACCACTTTGCCATCAGCTGCGGCCAAGACAGGCGTTCCTTCTGGAGCAGCGTAATCCGTGCCGGAATGACCCTGCGTTAGCGTCCCATTTAAAACACGACGAGCGCCAAAGGGACTGGAAACACGGGTAAAATTTTGGACTGGCAGCGTCCATTTTCGGGCCAGCTGAGGATAATCAGAAACCTTCCGTTTTTCACGCATCAATAAAATTTCCGATAAAATGCGGTCTTGTTCTTCCTGAGGCGGAATCACTTTTTTTGGGGGAAGACCATTCACAATATCTTCTTTCCAGAGACGTTTTTGAACGGGAAAATCATAGTTTTTTAAGCCAGCCTGCGTTTTTAAAGTCAATTTTAAATCGTTTGCATCTTGTGGAATTCCAAGGACAAAATGCCCTTTATCCGTGGGAATTTCAAAAAGGCCCGTTTTTTCCCCGATTCTGCGGTCAGCATTGGCGATAAAGAGTTGATGATTCGGCTTAATACGTCCATAAACCAAGCGCCCATCCATTAAGGGTTGGTCAAAAGTAATCAGTTCCGTGGGCTTTGATGTTTGGCAAGCCGACAAAAAAAAGAGTAAAGGGAAAAGAAGTTTTTTCATAAAGTCTTTATAACTGATTTTTTCCAAAAGAGCAAGAACCTCTCTTAAAGAATATTTTCCAAAAATGAAATTAAATCTTGCGTGATTTGTTTTTCATGAGTTGAATGAACAGGATGATTTTTAAGGTTTTCCAAACGCTCGCGAATTTCATCGGGTTTGACATCTTTTTGAGCCAATCCCCAAGCACAAACAACGCAAATATCGCGACGAATTTCAGCGACACCTTGGGAAATAAAATAAGTTTCTTGTTTCCCGTCATTTGTGATGATGATTTTACCAGTTTTGACAGCCGTCAATAACGGAGCGTGTCGGGGCAAAATAAGTGTTGGGCCACAAGTAAGAGGGAGCAAAACTTTGTCCACCTCGCGTTCTGCAACGGGCGCAAGCGGTGAAATAATTTTAAATTTAATCTTGCCCTTGGTTGGTCCCTGTTCGGCCATTCATTTCCTCCATCCGTTTACGGACTTCATCCAAAGTACCTGTCATATAAAACGCCTGTTCTGGCCAATCATCACAATGACCGGCACAAATTTCAGCACATCCTTTGATGGTTTCAGCCAAAGGCACAATCACGCCCTTATGTCCCGTAAAGGATTCCCCCACCGTAAAAGGTTGAGTCAAAAAACGTTGCAGGCGTCGTGCTCTGGCCACCGTTTTTTTATCGGCTTCGGAAAGTTCCTCTACCCCCAAAATAGCGATAATATCCTGCAAAGATTTATACCCTTCCAAAAGCCGAATTGCTTCAATGGCTGTATCATAATGTTTCTTACCCAAAGTTGTTTCCGATAAAAGACGTGAAGAAGATTCCAGAGGATCCACCGCCGGATAAAGTCCTTGTTCAGCCAAATGACGCGACAAAACGGTTGTTGCATCCAAATGCGAAAAAGTGGTCGCCGGAGCAGGATCTGTTAAATCATCCGCCGGCACATAAACCGCCTGAACGGAAGTAATAGAGCCTTTATCCGTGGAAGCAATCCGTTCTTGAAGTTCGCCCAAATCTGTGGCCAAGGTGGGTTGATACCCCACAGCGGACGGCATCCGTCCCAACATAGCAGAAACTTCAGAACCCGCCTGAGTAAAACGGAAAATATTATCAATAAAAAGAAGAACATCCTTATTCAAATGATCCCTGAAATATTCAGCCACCGTGAGCCCCGTTAAAGCCACACGCGCCCGCGCCCCCGGTGCTTCGTTCATTTGGCCGAAAACAAGGGTGGCTTTGGAATTTTTACCCTTGGGGTCAATCACACCGGAAGAAAGCATTTCAAGGTAGAGATCATTTCCTTCGCGAGAACGTTCCCCAACCCCCGTAAAAACGGAATACCCCCCATGCATTTTGGCAATATTATGAATCATTTCCATAATAATCATCGTCTTACCGACCCCTGCCCCGCCAAACAAACCGATTTTGCCGCCTTTGGGATAAGGACACAACAAATCAATTACTTTTATGCCCGTTTCCAAAATTTCCAAATGCGCAGAATATTCCATAAAATCAGGTGCCGGCTGATGGATGGACAGCGTTTCTTTGGCAGGAATTGCCCCCAAATTATCCAAAGGTTTACCCACCACATTCATCATTCGTCCCAATGTTTCTGTGCCCACGGGAACTTGAATCGGCCGGTGGGTATTTAAAACCCCCTGACCACGGGCAAGACCGTCCGTATCCGACATAGCCAAACAGCGCACACGCGTCGAGGAAAGCAGTCCTTCCACTTCCAACACAACATCCGTTCCTTCCACCTGTAAGGCATCCAATTGCTTGGGATAATCCGATTCGGGAAAATCCACATCAACCACCGAACTGTGTATTCTGATAATTTTTCCTGTTGCTTGCATTTATCCTCCCATCACACCACTCATCAACTGAATTGTTTCAGTTGTAATTTTATCTTGGCGCAAATGACGATATTCACGCGCCAAATTATCCAACATTTCATTCGCGTTATGTGTGGCATTATCCATCGCCATCAAACGAGCCGCTTCATCGCAGACACTGCTTTCCAGCAAAATCGTATGCACATACGCTGTTAAATAAATCGGCAACATCTGATTCAATAGGGCAACATCTGAGGGTTCGTAATCATAGGCGTCTGGCCGGCGTGTCGTCGCGTGCAAAATTTCCAAATTTAATTGTCCCCATGGACCTGTCCAATTTTTATGACCGACAGCTTGATAAAAGGAGCTGGCTTGAAAAGCCGGTTTAGATTTTCCAAAGACATCTTTGTGACGATACCCTTCTTCGGGACGAATCAAAAAAGCCCACGGATTTTCGTTTTCATATTCGTGATTGGGAATCAGTTGACGAATGGTGGGGTGTTGAACGGCCATATTTTCAAAGTGGTTATAAACCGTCAAACAAGTATCTATACGCCCTTCTTGGAAAGCCTGAATCAAATCCGATACCAAACGACCGGCGGACAAATACCCCTGCTCTTTTTCCAGTTTTTTTCGGGGAATCAGGTGAATTTTTAAATTGGGAAAAGTGTTCTTTAAAAAGCTGTCTCCTTTTGTCCCAAAACTGACAATTTGCACTTCTTTTTGTTGTTCTAAAAGTGTGTTGATGAGCTCTTGTGTTTTTTGTAAAACACTGACAATATTATCGCCCCCAAAACCGGTATCCGAGGTAACAGCCACCACCGTGTACTTTTTATCGTGGCCGTTGCCGGTTAAAAGCGCAGGAAGTAAACTCTTTCCAGAAGATTCCTGACGCACAGAAACAGCACGAACCAACCGGCGCATAATCCTGTCCGTTTCGGTAAGATACGGCATTTCCTGTAAAAGACGTGCGTGTTTTTTCTTTAACTTGGCAAAAGCAACCATTTTCATCGTGGAAGTCATTTGACGCGTCTGTGTCACAGAAGTTATCCGATTCCGGAGCTGTTTCATTGAGGACATTAGTTTTCCCCCTTAAAGAGGGGAATTTCCTCTTGAATCAATTTTTCAAGGGCCGTTGTTTCTTCGCTAGACAAATCCCCCTGCGTGTTTAAATGATGTCCCCATTCAGGATGGAGAGCCAACGCCTTTTGTCGCAAATGGGTGGCAAAAGAAGAAACTTTATCAACAGGGAGTTGATCCAAATGACCTTGGACACCGGCAAACAAAGGAAGAGCTTCTTCAGCCAAAGAAAGGGGATGATTATTTTTTTGTTTTAAAAGTTCTGTTAAACGAGCTCCGCGTTCCAAAAGTTGGTGTGTGGCCGGGTCCAAATCAGAAGCCAATTGTGAAAAAGAAAGAACTTCACGATATTGAGCCAATTCCAATTTCAAATGTCCGGAAACACGTTTCATAAAAGCGCTTTGAGCACTGGAACCGATACGGCTGACCGACAACCCCACATTGATGGCCGGTTTGATGTTTTGATTAAATAAATCATTATCCAAGTAAATTTGACCATCCGTAATGGAAATAACATTCGTTGGAATATAGGCAGATAAATCCCCTTCTTGCGTTTCAATAACGGGAATGGCCGTCAAAGAACCGCTGCCTTTTTCCTGATTCAACTGGGCCGCCCGTTCCAACAAACGAGAGTGCAAATAAAATACATCCCCCGGGTAGGCTTCACGACCAGCAGGACGCTTTAACAAAAGCGACATTTCACGGTAAGCAACCGCATGCTTGGACAAGTCATCATAAAACACAATGGCGTGCATCCCGTTGTCACGGAAATATTCCGCAATCGTAGAGCCCGCATAAGGAGCCAAATACCGCAAACAAGCGCTATCAGAGGCCGAGGCAGAAATAATACACGTATAATCCAGCGCATCATTTTTTTTGAGTTCTTGCATCAAATGGCGCACAGAGGAATGTTTTTGCCCAATAGCCACATAAATACAAAAAAGTTTTTCGGATAAACTTTTGCCTTTGTTATTGCGTTCACGCTGGGCCAAAATGGTATCCAAAATCAAAGAAGTTTTGCCCGTTTGGCGGTCCCCGATAATCAGTTCCCGCTGCCCACGACCAATCGGAATCAAGGCATCAACGGCCGTAATCCCCGTATGAACAGGATAAGCAACAGGATGACGTGCGATAATATCCGGGGCGGGTTGCATCAAAGGCTTTTCATTTGTGCTGACCAGCGCCTTACCATCCAAGGGTTTGCCAAGAGGATCAAGGACGCGCCCCAACACGGAAAGTCCCGTCGGAATTGTTAAAACAGCATTTGTGCGATAAGCGGCCTCCTCTTCTTGAACTTTATTCCCCCCTTCAATCAAACACACGTCCACCGAGTCTTCATTTAAATTCATCACCATCCCCGTGGCGCCGCTTTCAAAAACAATTTTTTCACCCGATTGAACAGAGGGAAGACCCACGATATGCGCAACAGAATCTTGGAGTGATTCAACACGACCCACTTCGGTTAAAAGAGCCCGATCCGGCCAATCAGACATTTTTTTCAAAAGGTGAGCCGGAATCTTTTTAACCGGAATTTCATTTAAATTTTCTTGCTGGGCTTGACGCCGGACAGACTGCCATTTTCCCAAAAGGGAATCATCCAAAATAACCGAACCGAAACGAACTTTAATGCCCCCTGCCAAATCCGGATTGAGCGCGAAATAACACACAACTTTTCGGGGAAGAAGTTTTTCCTTAATAACAGCCGCCAAATGTGTTTGTTGGCCT
>JBJEXE010000067.1:0-22718 GCA_051885475.1 Alphaproteobacteria bacterium
CATCAAAGGCTTCATTGAATTTTTCTTCGGAATCAATGTTCAAATAAATGCCCTTCATTTCGGTTTTATGTAAAGCATCTGGTGCGGACAATTTCAACACCACAGGGAAGATATTTTTGGCAAACGCCAACGCTTCAGCCTTATCAGTAAAGTTGCCGCATTTCGGATAATCAATGCCATAATGATCCATAATCAGGTTCATCGTGGATTGAGGCAGACTGGCCAATCCTTGGGCCACGGCATCGGCCACGGCTTGTTTAATTTCGGCCGGCACTTCTCCGACTTCGGCTTTAACTTGTGGTAATCCCTTGAAGGCCATTTGGGCTTTCATCAGTCCCAGCAAACGAATGCAATCGGTCGGATAATCATAGGTCAAAATTTTGGCTTTTTTCAACAATTCCACGCCTTCCCGCACACGGCTGCCCCCGATGAAGGAACAAAAGATATTGACGTTCGGAAATTCGGGCGCCAATTTGATAATCGCTTCGGCGGTTTCTTTGGGCTCTGTGGACATTTGCGGAGTCAACAAAACGATAATGTTTTTGTATTCGCCGGATTCGCACAACACACGCAAAGCGTTTTCATAACGGTCTGCTTTGGCATCGCCCACCACGTCAATCGGGTTGCCAACGGAAGCTTCCGGCGTCAACACGGCGCGCAATTTTTGAATGGTTTCTTCCGTGGGACGGGCCAATTCCAATTTGGCTTCTTCACACAAATCTGAAGAAAGCACACCCACCCCGCCGGCGTTTGTCAAAATACCCACCGCGCCACCGAAATCTGTGTGATTCACGTGTTGCAATAATTCCAAAGCGCCGAATAATTCACGCGTTGTGTAAACTTGAATGGCACCGGAACGTTGTAAAGCAATTTCCAAAACACGATAGTTAGGCGCCAATGACCCCGTGTGGGACAAACTGGCCGCTTGTGCTTTGGAAGATTTACCGGGTTCCATAATTACGCAAGGCTTTGTTTTGGAAACTTCCTTTAACACACGCAAAAATTCTTGTCCTTTTTTCAGGCCTTCCAAATAAAACACGAAAGCCTTGGTATTTGGGTCGTGTTGAATGGCTTCCAACAAACTGGCTTCGTTTAAATCAGCCTTGTTGCCGATGGAAATAAAGTGAGAAAAGCCGATTCCTTTTTCTTCGGCCCAATCCAAAATGGCGCTGCAATAAGCTCCGGATTGAGAAACAAAGGCCACGTTGCCGCGCAATGGGAAACAAGGGGCAAAAGAGGCGTTGAGCTTATCAAAGGTGGAAATGTGTCCCAAGCAGTTGGGGCCCAATAAATTGATACCGGCTTCCAAACATTTTTTGGCGATGGCCATTTCCAAATCTTTATGGCCGGCTTCCCCGAATCCGGCGGTAATAATGCTGATGTTTTTGGCCCCGTTGGCAATGGCATCATCCACGGCTGCTTCGCAAAAACGGGCAGGCACCAACAACACAACCAAATCCACAGCCTCCGGAATATCACGGGTGGAAGCAAAACATTTTTTACCCTTTAATTCCTGACCGGCCAATTTCGGGTTCACCCCATACAGGTTTCCTTCAAAACCAGCATCAATCAAATTTTTGAAAACGACGGCCCCCAATTTGGATTCATCAGCCGACACACCGACAACCGCAACGGATTTCGGATTAAAAAAAGTATCTAAAGACATTTTGATTTTTTCCTTTCGTTTGTTAAAATTAGGATGGCAAGAAGTATAGAAAATAATGCCCCAAATGTCAAGAAAAATAAATGGAGCTTGACAAATTTTTCCAAAATCGGTAAGCTGGGATAAAGTTCAACAAAACGAAAGGATAAAAAAAATGATTCAACGGACTTTTTGTATTATTAAACCGGATGCGACGGCGCGTCATTTGGAAGATGAAATCAATGAAATCATTCTTCAAAAAGGATTTAAGATTGTTGCGTCAAAGCGCCTGACGGCCACACGGGAACAATTTGAAACTTTTTATGCCGAACATAAAGGAAAGCCCTTCTTTGAAGGATTGGTTGAATTTATGACCTCGGGCCCGATTGTGGTTCAGGTGTTGGAAGGTGAAAATGCCATTCAGGCTTGGCGCGATTTAATGGGAAAAACGGATCCGGCCGAAGCTGCCGAAGGCACGATTCGTAAAAAATATGCCGAAAGCAAAGGACATAATTCTGTCCACGGGTCAGACAGTCCTGCCAGTGCCGAACGCGAAATCAATTTGTGGTTTAAACCGGAAGAATTGCAATAATGTTTTTTCGTATTAAAAAAAGCAAAACGCTGCGCTCCTTGTTGGGGGCAGCGGCTTTGTTTTCTGCGGGGGTTCCTCAAATGGCTCAAGCGGCCCCCAAATCGTCCCCCAAAATAACGCAATCTGCCCGAACTGCCGCAGATGTTTTGACGGCGGAATATATGCCGATTTGTGCCGAACTGGAAGGGAATGCCCCTTATTGTTATCGGGATAAAAATGTTTTGACGACCGGGGCAGGTGTTCATTTAAAAGATTATGCCGGTTTGGGACAATTGGAAGCGGTCAAATTGACCTTAAAAAAAGGCACAGTTTTTAATTTGAAAGATTTTTCACGCTTACGCCGGATGGCTGATGCAGACTGGAAAAATCCCAAAACGGCTGCTTTATATCCGGAAGTTGTCAAAACCCAAAAAATAAAATTGGAAAAAGCGACGGGGGATTTTCCTTTGGGGACGGATAAAACGTGGCAGAAAGAGCAGCTGGTTTTGGTACCGTCAACCGTGTTGAAAAAAATCAATAAAGCAGGGGCGGATTTTTGTGTGAACAAAGCGTGTGAATACCACCCGAATTTATTTCAATTATCCCCCTCGGCCCGCTTGGTTGTGGTGGATTTAATCTATAATTTGGGACATAACAAATACTTTGACACCTATCCGAAATTCAAGGCGGCTGTCCAAAAGCAAAATTTAAAGGCAATGAAAGAGCAATGTCAAACCAAAAACAAACGTCGGGATGCCATTCGGGAATGTTTGATTGATGCGGCGTTGTTGGCAAAAACAAATCCCAAAATGACGCGGGAAAATTTGTTAAAACAAATTCGCCAACCGGTTGTGGCTAAAAATCCCAAATTAGCTCCTGCTTTGGAAAAGACATTATGGTCAAAATTGGATGCGGTTTCTGCGCGCACTTTTGATTGGCAAAAACAACAAACGCTGGCGTGGCGTTTCCTTCAGAATCACGTGGCTTTAAAAAAATAATTAAAAACGGATAAAAACGCTTGCATTCGTGTCGCTTTTGGGGCTATACTGCCTTTTAAAGAAAAAGGATATGAAATGAATGAAAAGCATATTCCGGTGCTGTTAAAGCCCGTTATCCGCTGTTTAACCCCTGAAAAAGGGGGTGTTTTTGTGGATGGGACTTTTGGGGCCGGAGGCTATACGCAGGCGATTTTGAAATCAAGTCCCGATACGCGGGTCATTGCTTTTGATAGGGATGAAAGCGTGCTCTCCATTGCCCAAAGTTTTCAAACAGAATTTGGGGACCGCTTTACCTTTATTCAAGAACGCTTCGGCGAAGTGGCCCAATATATCACCACCCCTGTGGACGGGTTTGTTTTGGATATTGGCGTTTCTTCCATGCAAATTGACACCCCCGAGCGCGGCTTTTCTTTTCGCTTTGACGGTCCGTTGGATATGCGGATGGGCAGCTCGGGTTTATCAGCGGCAGACATAGTGAATCATTGGCCCGAAGAAAAACTGGCGGATATTCTTTATCTTTACGGGGAAGAAAAGGCTTCCAGGAAAATTGCTCATGCCATCAGCGCGGCGCGTCCCATCAAAACGACTTTGGAATTAGCCGGCGTGATTCATTCGGTGATGCCACGCCCCAAGGACGGGTCGGACAGTGCCATGCGGACCTTTCAAGCCCTCAGAATCGCAGTCAATGATGAATTGGGTGAATTGGAGCGTGCTTTGTCGGCCAGTCCGCAAATTTTGAAAGCGGGCGGTCGTTTGGTTGTGGTGTCGTTCCATTCATTGGAAGACAGAATTGTGAAAGATTTTTTGAAAAAAAATACCGCCCAAACGCTTCACAAAAATAAATACGCCCTTAAAACAGAGGCAGCCGAAGGACTTTTTATCTTGCCGGATAAGAAACCGATTGTGGCCGATGAGGAAGAATTAAAGCAAAATCCCCGGGCGCATTCGGCCAAATTGCGGTGGGCCATCAGGGGGACGAAATGAAACAAAGTACCTTTAATGTGATGTGTTTGGGGGTGGCTGTTTTATCCGGCGTGGGGATGTTTTTATTGAAATACCACGTTTTGGATCAGGAAAAAAAATTAGCCCTTTTGCGCCGTCAAATTTTGTCCGATAACCGTGAGCTTCATTTGTTGCAGGCAGATTGGGCCGTTTTGACGGATCCGCAACATTTGCGCGCATTGATTAAAGAAACCAACTTAAAACCGCTTTTGGGGCGTCAAATTGTGCCTCCTGAAAGGATTGAAAATCGTCCGGCGCCGATTCCGATGGAAAAGCCAAAAATGGGGGAAGAAGATGTTTAAGAAAAAGCCGGACCCGTTTTATTTTCCCTGTCAGGAAATTCCTTTACAAAAAGTGGATAAATGGCGTTATTTGGATATGACCACCCGCCGGCAGTTAAAAATTGCGGCAGGACGGATGGGCTTTATTGCCTTTTGTTTTTTGTGTATCTATGCCGTGATTATCGGGCGCCTGTTTTACTTGACGGTGATGAATTATGAACCGCGTTCTTTTAAATCCGGCCCGCAAACCAACTATGCTTTGAACCGCCATAATATCTTGGACAGGAACGGAATTATTTTGGCCACCAGTTTGCCGACGGTTGATTTGTCGGTGGATCCGGCATTGGTCAAAGGCGACCCCCAGGAAATTGCCCTTAAAATTCATTCGGCCCTTCCGGATGTAGCCGTTGAAAATATCTATAACAAAATTACTTCTGCTGCAGGATTTAGGTATATCAAGCGGAATTTAACCCCCAAAGAACGGTCGGCCGTCAACTGGTTGGGGTATTACTTTTTGTCGGAAACCAAAGGGGAAAAACGGGTGTATCCGCAAGGGGCTTTGGTGGCGCACTTATTGGGGGGCGTGGATATTGATAACATTGGTATTGCGGGTATTGAAAAGGCTTATGATGCCGAACTGATGGATAAAGAGGTGCAACTTTCCATTGATATTTCAGTTCAGGAAATGGCCCGTAATGCCCTGTCCCAAGGTGTGGCAAAATTTCAGGCAGAAGGAGGATTGGCCTTGGTGATGGATATTCAAAACGGTGAAGTTTTGGCGTCCGTTTCGTTGCCTGATTATGACCCGAATGTGCCGGCCGGCAAAGCGGGCAAAGAACGTTTTAATCAAGCTACTTTAGGAACGTATGAATTCGGTTCTGTTTTTAAACTTTTTAATACGGCGTTGGGTTTGGAAAGTAAGACCATCACGGTCAATGATATTTTTGATACCTCTAAACCGTTGAAAATCGGGCGTAAATCCATCACCGATTACCGCGGCCAAAATCGGCCTTTGATGGTGCCGGAAATTTTGATGCATTCGTCCAATATCGGGTCAGCGCAAATCGGATTAAAAATCGGTTGGCAAAAACAAAAAGAGTTTTTGGGTCAGTTCGGTTTTTATGATAAATTGCCGATAGCCCTTCCCGAACGGGGAACCACACAGTATTTGAAAAAAGAACCGTGGGCAGATATGGAATCAGCGGCCATTTCCTATGGCTATGGGATTTCGGTGACGCCGCTTCATTTGATTGCCGGTGTGGCGGCCTTGGCCAACGGCGGGCTTTATCATACCCCGACCTTTATCAAAGGCGGTAATGAGGGCAAAGCCGAAACGCGGGTTATTTCCGAAGAAACATCCCGCAAAATGCGTCATATGATGTGGGGGGTCATCAATTGGGAATTATCCGATAAAAGTCCGATTGCGACTTATGCAGTGGGGGGGAAAACGGGCTCAGCCAACCTGATTATCAACGGCAAGTATGTGGAAAGGCGTTTACGCACGACCTTTGTGGGGGCTTTTCCGATGAATGATCCGAAATATATTGTGATGGTTTCTATGACGGATCCAAAGGGAATTAAGGAAACATACGGCTTTAATGCGGCCGGTTGGAATGCCAAAGCCGTCGGGGTGGATATCATTGGTCAAATTGCGCCCTATTTGGGGGTGGCGCCTGTTCAAGATTGGAAGCAACCAACCTATATGGAGCGGGCTTTTGAACGTTCTTTGGAACATAAAAAAAGGAAGTAAAAAATGGATTTAAGGGATTGGTTAAAGGAAAATAATGTTCAAGATGTGACGGAACGGCTGGAGGAAGTGGGGTCGGGATGTGCCTTTTTTGCCATCAAAGGAACAAAGGTTGATGGCGCTGACTTTATCCCAGAAGCGATTCAAAAAGGGGCCGTTGCCATTGTGGCAGATCATGAAGTAAATGCTTCGGTTCCGGTGCGTGTGGTAAAGGATGTGCGCCGTGAATTGGCCCATGCCTGCAGCCTGTTGTGGCCTTCTGAAAACTTAAAAAAAGTGGCCGTAACGGGAACGAACGGCAAAACGTCCACTGTTTATTTTGTGCAGCAATTGATGAATGCCGCAGGGGTCAAAGCGGTGAGTTTGGGTACCATTGGGATGGATGGTGTTTTAGGACACACTGATGGCGGAATGACAACGTTGCCCCCGAAAGAATTGGCGCAAACTTTGGCGAAATATCAGGCCCAAGGCGTGCAGGTGGTGGCTATGGAAGCGTCCAGTCATGGTTTGGATCAAGGGCGTTTGGTGGGGCAAAAATTGGCAGCCGGTGCCTTTACAAATTTAACGCGCGACCATTTGGATTATCACAAAACCGCAGAAAATTATTTTAAAGCCAAACAAAACTTATTCACCGAAATTTTAACGGCCGGTAATTTTGCCGTTTTGAATGCCGATATTCCGGAATATCCTGCCTTAAAGGAAATGGCCGAAGCCAGAGGACTTCAAATTATTTCCTATGGTAAACGGGGGGAAACACTGCGTTTGGCCAAATGGGATCCGTGGGAAAGGGGGCAAAAAATAATGATTGCGGTGGCGGGGAAAAAGCCGACCATAGAAGTCCCTGTTTTCGGTGAATTTCAGGCCATGAATCTGTTGGCCGCCCTGGGGCTTTGTTTTGCTTTGGGAATTGACTGGGAGAGGCTGTTGAAAGCTTTGCCGGGGATAAAAGCACCGGCCGGGCGTTTGGAGTTGATTGGTCAAACGGCGACAGGGGGGCTGGTTTTTGTGGATTATGCCCATACGCCGGATGGTTTGGAGCAGGTCTTAAAAACTTTACGTAAATCCACGCCAAAGCGCCTTTCATGTGTGTTTGGATGTGGTGGGGATCGGGATAAAGGAAAGCGTCCCCAAATGGGCAAAATTGCGAACAAATTGGCAGACAGAATTTTCATCACGGATGATAATCCACGTTCGGAAGACCCGGCTGCCATTCGGGCTGAAATTATGGCGGCTTGCCCCAAGGGCATAGAAAAAAGGACGCGTTTTGAAGCCATTCGTCAGGCCGTGGGTGAACTTCAAAAAGGCGATGTGGTTGTTTTGGCCGGAAAAGGACATGAAACCGGTCAAAAAATCGGCAATATTGAGTATCCTTTTAATGATAAAATTGAAGCCCAGTTGGCCATTAAAAGGTCCTATAAAAACTTCCTGTGGAGTGCAAATGAACTGCATATTGTTTTGAATACGGAAATTTTAAAATCCATGAACGCGTGGGGAATTACCTTTAATTCCCAGGAAGTGAAGGTGGGCGATTTGTTCATCGCACTGACGGGGGGAGCCAGAGACGGGCATGCTTTTGTGCGTCAGGCGGTTGAACGGGGGGCTGCTGCCTGTATTGTCAATCATTTAATAGAGGGAGTTCCGGAAGAAAAGCAAATTGTTGTGTTGGATACAAAGGAAACTTTAATGGCCTTTGCCAGATTTTCCCGAATGCGCAGCAGTGCTCATATTGCCGGTATTACGGGCAGTTCCGGAAAAACGACTGTAAAAGAAATTTTGGGGGCGTGTTTGGCTGTTCAGGGAAAAACCTATATCACGCCGGCCAATTTAAACAATAACTTGGGGGTGCCATTGACGTTGGCCAATATGCCGGCTGATACCGAATATGCTGTGATAGAAATGGGTATCAGTCATCCGGGGGAAATGGCAGAACTGTCTGATTTTGTTCGTCCGGATGTCAGTGTAATCACAAACATTCAGCCGGCGCATCAGGCCTTTTTTAAAACGCCCGAAATTACGGCGGCGGAAAAAGCCCATATTTTTGATTTTCAAAATAAAAATGGGTCGGCTATTTTAAACACAGAAACACTGTGCGCCAAGCAGTTGATGGATGCGGTGGCGGCGGCTTCTGTTCGTCATATTGTGAAATTCGGTTTTGATGAAGAGGCAAACTGTCAGCTGAAAACAGTGTCCGTCAATGCCCGAGGTCAGGAAGTCAAAGCATGCCTTTTCGGCGAAGAAGTCAATTTTAAAATGAATTTTATCGGGGAACATTATGCCGTGGATGCCATGGCTGTTTTGGCGGCTGTGGATGCGTTGGGGGCCAGTATCGTTCCGGCCGTTCAGGTGTTGCAGGTTTTGTTGCCGATGGCAGGGCGTGGAGAAGTCCAAAAAGTGGTTTTAAATCATCAAAAAATTACCCTGATAGATGATGCTTATAATGCGAACCCTGGCTCAATGAAAGCGGCCATTAAAATGCTGGGCTTTTATCCGGGGCGCAAAATTGCTGTTTTGGGGGATATGTTGGAATTGGGGGAAGAGGGGGAAAAAAATCATCTTGACTTGGCGCCCGTTTTGGCACAAAATGGTATTCAAGCGGTTTTTGCCTGTGGCGTTTTGATGCAAAAAATGTTAAAACTTTTACCCGATTCCGTCCAAACGAAATGGGCCAAAACCCCTGAAGAATTGTTGACGCTGTTGAAAGGTTTCATCCAAACGGGGGATGTTGTTTTGGTTAAATCTTCACACGGGACCGGTCTTTGGCGTTTAGTGGAACAAATGAAAGGAAAATAAAATGCTTTATTGGTTATCGTTTTTAAAGGACTCTTTCGGATTTTTAAATCTGTTCCGGTATTTGACTTTCAGAACGGGAGCTGCCCTTTTAACGGCTTTTGTTTTGACGTTGATTTTTATGCCCGCTTTAATTCGTTGGTTAAAATCCAAACAGGCCGAACAACCCATTCGTTCGTGTGGTCCCGAAACGCATTTAGCCAAAAAAGGAACACCGACCTTGGGTGGCCTGATGATTTTAATTACGGGGACGGTGGCCACCTTGTTATGGGCGAATTTGATGAATCCCTATATCTGGGTCTTATTGTTTGCCTTTTTGGGGATGGGGCTCACGGGTTTTGTGGATGATTACACCAAACTCACCAAACACAGCTCTGACGGTATCAGTTGCCGTCAAAAACTGTTTTGGCAATTTACGATAGCAGCGATTGTTTGTGTGGCTTTGATTTATTTAACAGGGACAATGGGAACGATTTTAACGGTGCCGTTTTTTAAAAACTTTTTTATAGAGATGAGCTTTTTCTATATCCCGTTTGTGTTGGTGGTGATTGTGGGGGCTTCCAATGCCGTCAATTTAACAGATGGGTTGGATGGATTGGTCAGCCTGCCGGTCATTATGTCCACCTTGGTATTTATGGTCATTGCTTATTTGGTGGGTCGCGTGGATTATGCTTCGTATCTTCAAATTCACTATATCAAAGATGCCGGAGAAATGACGGTGATGGGGGGCGCTTTGGTCGGGGCGACCTTGGGCTTTTTGTGGTATAATGCTCATCCGGCGCAAGTCTTTATGGGCGATACGGGCTCATTGGCTTTGGGGGGCTTTTTGGGGGCGATTGCAGTGGCGACAAAACACGAAATTGTGTTGGCAATTTCCGGCCTGATTTTTGTGGTGGAAGCGTTGTCTGTGATGATTCAGGTGGGGTCATATAAATTGCGCAAAAAGCGTGTTTTTTTGATGGCGCCCATTCATCACCATTTTGAAAAATTGGGATGGAGTGAAACAACCGTTGTGGTGCGGTTTTGGATTATGTCCATTTTGCTGGCTTTGGCGGCTTTGGCTACCTTGAAGTTGAGGTAAGAATGAAGCATTTATGGCAACACTTGAAAAAGCTGATTATAGAGCAAAGTCGCAGTTTGGACCGGGATGTGATGTATGCTGCTTTTTTGTTGTTGTTTTGCGGGGTCTTTTTGACGTTGGCCGCCAGCCCGGCTGTGGCCGAACGCAATCATTTTGAATGGATGCATTTTATTGTCAAACACTTGATTTTTGTGCCAATCGCTATCGCGGTTTTATTGGGGACAGCATTGTTGCCCATTCAATGGGCCAGACGTTTATGCTATCTGGTCTTGGCCGGCGGCATTGTGGGGATGATTTTGGTTTTTGTGGGGCCCGAAGTCAAAGGAGCCCGCCGATGGATTTCTTTGTTCGGCATCAGTATTCAACCCTCTGAATTTGTGAAACCGGCCTTTGCGGTTGTTTGTGGATGGTTGTTGGCAAAAGGCCGTTTGATTCAACATACGTATGGACGGTTGATTGCTTTTATTTTAACGGGAATTATTTGCTTTTTGTTGTGGCTTCAACCTGACTTTGGGATGCTGTTGACCATCGGGGTGATTTTTGCGGTGGAACTTTTTTTATCGGGAATTCCCAAATGGGTCGTTGTTTTTTTGGGGATGGGGGGCGCCGGTGCGATTGGAATGGCCTTTTTGTTTTTGGAACACGTGCGGACCCGTATTTTGAACTTTTTCAATCCGGAAGACGGTTTGCCGTATCAGGTGGAAAAATCAATGGCAACCTTAAAAAGTGCCGGTTGGTTTGGGAAAGGGCCCGGGGAAGGGGTTGTTAAATATGAACTGCCTGATGCCCATACTGATTTTATTATGGCTGTGTCGGCGGAAGAATTCGGTTTTTTAATCACGGCTTTTGTGATTTTGATTTTTGCCTTTTTGGTGGTTCGCGTAACTCGCTTGATTCGGGCGGAAAATAACCTGTTTTCACAAATTGCAGCCGGGGGATTGTTGGCGCAAATTACGTTTCAATCGTTGGTGAATATTTCTTCCACTTTAAATTTGATTCCCACAAAAGGGATGACTTTACCGTTTATTTCGTATGGTGGCTCGTCATTGGTGTCGGTGGCGTTTGCTTTTGGTTTAATTTTAGCCCTGACACACGGGCATACATTCAGCAGAGGTTTAGAATGAAAAAAATTATTATTACAACAGGGGGAACCGGTGGACATATTTTTCCGGCGGAATCTATTGCCAAAGGATTGGTAGATGCCGGATATCAGGTTTTATTTATCACGGATAAGCGGGGGGCAGAATACCGTAAATTGACTGAAGTGCCGACGCACATTATTTCGGCGGCCTCCGTCACGGGACAAAGCTTTTTGGGCAAAATCAAATCCGCGTTTAAGTTATTATTGGGGATGTATCAATCTGCTTTCTTTTTGATGAAACAAAAGCCCGATTTGGTGATTGGGGTGGGGGGATATGCGTCGCTTCCCGCCGTTTTGGCGGCGCAATTCTTGCGTATTCCGACGGCTGTCCACGAACAAAATGCTGTGTTGGGGCGAGCCAACAGAATGCTGGCCCCGCGGGTGAAATTTGTGGCGACGGCGTTTGCCGATACGAAAAGGATTCCGACCGGTATTTCCACTTTTTTGGTGGGGCAACCGGTGCGTCCGGCCATTGCCGATAAGAAAAACAGTCCGTATCCCATGGACTCTGTTTTCCACCTGTTGATTTTCGGGGGCAGTCAGGGGGCGCGTTTTTTAAGCCGTGAGCTGCCAAAGGCCCTATTACAGTTGCCGGATGAAATTCGCTCCAATATGAAAATTACGCAACAGGCGCGTCCGGAAGATGTGGATGAATTGCAAAAAAAATATCAAGATGCCGGTTTTTATGCGACAACGGTTCAATCCTTTTTTGATAATATGCCGGAGCTGTTGGTCAAATCTAATTTGGTCATCGGTCGGGCTGGTTCTTCCACGTTGGCAGAATTGGCGGTTATTGGGCGGCCGGGAATTTATGTGCCGCTGCCGACTTCCGCTGACAACCATCAATTTGAAAATGCGCGTCAGTTTGCCGAAGCCGGTGCCGGTTGGTTGATTCAGGAAAAAGATTTTGACGTGGAGGCTTTTACCAAGCGTTTGACAGAGCTGATTATGAATCCGGATGAGTTAGTGGGAGCCGCCAAAATTGCGACTTCTTTGGGGCATCCGGATGTGGCGGCGCAGGTCGTGCGTTTGATTGAAGAAGGAGGATATAAAAAATGAATTTTCCTTTAAAAAAAGTCCATTTCATCGGGATTGGCGGCATTGGGATGAGTGCCATTGCCGAAATGTTGCAAGTCTTCGGTGTTGTGGTTCAAGGCTCCAATGACGTGGAAAATGCGAATACCAGGCGTCTGAAAAAACAAGGGATTTCTGTTTTTATTGGGCACGATGCCGGTCAGATCAAAGGGGCAGAAGCGGTGGTCATTTCTTCGGCCATTCATCCGGATAATGTTGAATTGATGGCCGCACGGGAAGGGGGAATTCCTGTGGCCCATCGTTCGGAAATGTTGGCGGAATTGATGCGCTTTAAAAAAAGTATTACGGTGGCCGGCTCACACGGAAAAACAACCACTTCTTCCTTAATCGCGCATATGCTGAGTGCCGGTCAAATGAATCCCAGCTTTTTGATTGGCGGTATTTTGAATGCGAAAGGGTCTAATGCGGGGGCCGGAACGGGTGATTTTATTGTGGTGGAAGCCGATGAATCTGATGGCACTTTTTTAAAATTGCCCAGCACCATTTCCGTTGTGACGAACATTGAACCCGAACACATGGATTATTATAAAATTTTTGATCGCGAAAAAATGGCCTATCAAACCTTTTTGAATCAAACAGCTTTTTATGGGGCATGTGTGGTTTGTGTGGATCATCCTGTTGTGCGTGAAATTTTGCCTGAAATTAAAAACAGGAAAATCATCACCTATGGTTTTTCTAAAACTGCCGACGTGCACGCGGACAATATCCGTATCACAAAGGGAGGCTCGGTTTTTGATGTGTTTGTCCGTCAAGAAGAAGGGTTTCAAAAAATCCCCGATGTGGCGATTTCTTTAATGGGCAAGCATAATGTGTTAAATGCGTTGGCGGCTGTTGCGGTCGGTGAATTTTTGCAATTGGATCGGAACATTATCAAACAATCATTGGCTGATTTTATGGGAATTCAACGGCGCTTGACGTTGCGCGGGACCGAACGGGGTGTCGCGGTTTACGATGATTATGCGCATCATCCCAGCGAAATCAAAGCCACTTTAAGCGCTTTAAAAGAACAAAAGGCCGGTCGTTTAATTGCCGTCTTTCAACCGCACCGGTATACCCGCTTTCAGGATTTATGGACGGATTTTAAAACAGCTTTTGACGGGGTAGAGGCGTTGTTCGTAACGGATGTGTATTCGGCAGGCGATCCGGTGATAGAGGGGGTAACGGCGGATAAATTTGTGGACGAAATGCAGCCTTCCTATCCAAACGTTTATAAGACGACAGAAAATGATTTTGCTGAGGCAGTTGCACACTTTGTCAAGCCAGGCGATACGGTGGTTTGCCTGAATGCCGGCTCGCTTTCGGGCCATATCCCCCAGTTATTGGAGGCGCTAAAAAAATGACTTTGCACCTTGTTCCCGATTATGAGCTGGCAAAACACACGTGGTTAGGTGTGGGGGGGCGTGCCGATTGGTTTGCAGAAGTTGAAAGCGAAGAGGATTTGATTTCGTTTTTGAAAAACTCTCAATGTCCCATCACCGTTTTGGGGGCCGGCAGTAATGTCTTGATTCGGGACGGAGGAATTGCAGGTGTTGTTTTAAAATTGGGAAAACCCTTTCAAAAAATTCAAGTGCAAGGGGATAAAATCAACGTTGCGGGAGGGGCCAAATTGATGGAAATTGCTCAAGCTGCCGCTCAGGCAGGATTGTCCGGCTTTGAGTTTATGGAAGGGATTCCGGGGACTTTGGGGGGCGCTTTAAGCTCTAATGCCGGCGCTTTCGCAAGGAAAATTTCGGATTGTTTAAGTGAAGTTTCCTTTGTGGATTTTAAGGGTAATAAACATCTGATTTCGGATTTTGCGGATTGGGGATATCGGTCTTCGCCGTGGGCAAAAAAAGGGATTTTTTTAGGGGCACTTTTAAAGGCCAAAAGCACGGAAAATCCCGATAAAATAAAGGCCTTGATGGCGCAGTATCATCAAAAACGGGTGGCAACGCAACCCCAAGGAGTGCGCACGGCCGGTTCCACTTTTAAAAATCTTTCGGATACTTCGGCCGGTTTTTTACTTGAAAAATGCGGATTAAAGGGGTATAAAAAAGGCAATGCTGAAATGTCGGCAAAACATGCCAACTTTTTGGTGAACAGGGGCGCCACGGCAACTGAATTGGAAGATTTTGTGGAAGAGGTGCGCTCTGTTGTGGCCAACAAGGAAGGCATTCAATTGGAATGGGAGGTTCAATGTCTGGGCAGAAGATAGCCGTTTTGATGGGCGGAATTTCGTCCGAACGAGAGATTTCTTTTTCTTCGGGAAAGGAAGTGGCGGCAGCTTTGAAAAAAAAAGGCTATGTGGTTCGGGCAATAGAGGTGACGGAAGATTTAGACCGCTTGATTCGGCGCCTGAAAGCCTTTCAACCGGATGTTGTTTTTAATGCCTTGCACGGGCGTTTCGGGGAAGATGGGTGTATTCAAGGCGTATTGAATTGGTTGAAAATACCCTATACGCACTCGGGGGTATTGGCTTCTTCGGTGGGGATGGATAAAGAAATGACGCGTCATTTGGCGCGGCAAGCGAAAGTGCCGGTGGCTGAGGGCGGGTTAAAAACAAAAGAAGAATTTCAAAAAATGAAATTGCCCTTGGTGGTGAAACCCAATGATGAAGGCTCTTCTATCGGTGTGTCGTTGGTTTTGACAGAGACTGACCGAAAAAAAATCAAATGGCCCACAGGGCGAAAATTATTGGTGGAAGAATATATTCCCGGGCGTGAATTATCCGTGGCGGTGTTAAAAGGGAAAGCTTTGGGTATTGTGGAATTGGTCCCCAAAACGGGGTGGTATGATTTTCAAAATAAATATCAAGCAGGCGCCGTTCAGCATTTATTGCCGGCACCGGTTTCCAAAGGGATTCAAAAAAAACTGTGTCAATTTGCCGAAAAAATGCACACTGTTTTGGGTTGCCGTGGGGTGAGCCGCAGCGATTTTCGTTTGGATAAAAACAGGATTGTCTTTTTGGAAATCAATACCAATCCCGGAATGACGCCGACTTCTTTGGTGCCGGATATGGCGCGCCTGAAAAATTTAAGCTATGAAGAGTTGATTGAAGAATTGATAAGTGAGGCCCGATGCGATTAGAGTTTAAATTGAAAAAGAAAGTAAAAAGTCGGTGGAAGTTAAAACTGCTGACGGGGGCTTTGATTGTGGCGGGGCTGGGCGGCCTTTATGTGTCCCCTATTGGTCAGGCGGGTGTTGAGCTTTTTCAAAAAACGTGGACGATGATACAGGAACATGCCCATTGGCGCTTGAATCAGGTGATTGTGGAAGGCCATAAGCGGACCGATACGCATACCATTATGGACAAGTTGGAAATGACCAAAGACCAGCCGATGAATACGCTTTCGCTGGAAGAAGCGCGGGACAGGTTGTTGCAATTGCCGTGGGTAAAAGAAGCTGTGGTGGAACGCCATTTGCCGGATACTTTGATTATTCGTATCACGGAAAAAACGCCGATTGCTCTGTGGCAAAACAATCAAAGCTATCAACCTTTGGATGAAAAAGGACATCCGATAAAAGATGACAAGTTATTGCCGGCGGATTTGATTTTGGTTGTGGGACCTGATGCGCCCGAAAATACGCTTTCGTTATTGGCAGCATTAGAGCAAGTGCCCACCATCAATACCTTGACGCGTTCGGCCGTTCGGATTGAAAAGCGGCGCTGGAACTTGCATTTGATGGATGCGGAAACAGGGTTGGAGATTTTATTGCCCGAGACAGATTTTGATAAGGCCTTGAAACGTCTTGCCAAACAAAATGAAAAAGAAGATTTATTGAAAAAGAATGTGCAAGCCATTGATGTGCGGTTAAAGGACAGAATTATTTTGCATCCCAAAAAATCTTCTGCCCGAAAAAAGGATAGGAAAAAATGAGTCAGACTTTTCGCAAAAAAACATATTTAAATTTATTGGATATCGGCAGCAGTAAGATTGCCTGTTTAGTGGTGCGTTTAACGGATAATAAATATGCCGAAGTGGTCGGCGCTTCATGTGTGCCAGCCACAGGGATTCAAGCCGGTATGATTTGGGATTTGGGAGCGGCGACGGCCTGTATCGGGGATGCCTTGCATCAAGCGGAAAAACAAGCAGATCATCCCATTGAGTCGGTCATTGTCAATATCTCTTCACCGGAATTGCATTCTTTGCACCTGTATCACGAAACGGCCATCCCTGCTGGCAAACCTGTTTCAGGGGCCGATGTGAAACGGTTGGTGGATGAAATTGTGTCCATTCACGTTCCCACCGGAGAAGAGGTGTTGCACGCTTTTCCATTGGGATATGTCTTGGATAAAGAACAAGGCCATACAGACCCGCGCGGCGTTTATGCAACAACTTTGGGGGCCCATATCCACGTGGTGACATTGCCCCAAACACAGGCGATGAATTTATTGACTGTTTTGGACAGATGTCATGTTTGTGTGGAAATGAAGGTCGCCACCCCTTATGCTTCGGCGTTAGCCGTTTTGTCTGACGAAGAAAAAGATATCGGCAGCACCGTCATTGATTTTGGGGCTGGAACAACGTCGTATGCCGTTTTTGTGGGGGGCGGGCTGATGCAGTTGGGCGTCATCCAAATGGGCAGTAATCAAATGACGCGCGATATTGCCTTGGGGTTGAACACGGACCTTAAAAGCGCCGAGCGTTTGAAAGTTTTAAACGGCGCTGCTTTTTTATCGCCACGGGATGAATTGGAAAGCGTCATTGTGCCGATTTTGGGCGATGAAGAAGGCGCCAATATGCAGGTGCGTCGTTCTGATTTAATCCGCGTCATTGTGCCGCGTTTGGAAGAAACACTTGAAAAAATAGGTCTTTCTTTGGAGGCGGAAACAACTTTTACGGCGGTGGCCAAGCGCTTTGTTTTGACGGGCTGTGGCTCGGGATTGGCTGGGTTAAAGGAAAAAACTGCCTCTCTTTTGGGGGGGATTGCCCGCATTGGAAAAACAAAACAAATAAAAAACTTGCCAAGTGCGTATGATTCGTGTACATTTAATGTATGTATCGGTTTGTTGATGTATGCTTTGATGCGTCGCCAAGATAAAAACTTTGAAAGTTTTCAATCGGCGGGAATGAAGCAAAGTCGGTTAAGAAAGGGTATAGAATGGATAAAACAGATTCTGTCGTAATTAAAGAAAGTGAATTGACAATCGGTTTGGCAACGCCGCCACCCAAGGTTTTATTGACGCCTGATTTGGGGGTCATTGGCGTGGGGGGCGCCGGTGGTAATGCCGTTAACAATATGGTGGCCAGTAATTTAACGGGCTGTTCTTTTTTTGTGGCCAATACGGATGCTCAGGCTTTATCCAAATCATTGGTGGCGGACAGAATTCAGCTGGGTGAAAAAACGACGATGGGCCTTGGGGCTGGCTCCAACCCCGAAATCGGTCGTCAATCTGCCGAAGAATCTGCCGAAAAAATTAAAGAAGCCATTGACGGATTGCATCTGCTCTTTTTGACGGCCGGTATGGGGGGCGGCACGGGAACGGGGGCCATTCCGGTGATTGCAAAGCTGGCCAAAGAAAAGGGAATTTTGACCGTCGGTGTTGTTTCCACTCCGTTTAATTTTGAAGGCCCTCACCGAATGCAAGTGGCTAAAAAAGGAATTACGGAGCTGCAACAGTATGTGGATACCTTGATTGTGGTACCGAATCAAAATTTATTCAGAATTGCCAAGGCCAATACGACCTTCAGGGATGCCTTTAAAATTTCCGATGATGTGCTCTGTCAAGGGGTGCGCAGCATTACCGATTTGGTGATGAATCCCGGGATGGTCAATTTGGATTTTGCGGATGTCAGAACTGTTTTAACGACCATGGGACGCGCGATGATGGGGACCGGAAAAGCCAGTGGTGAAAATCGGGCTGAGTTGGCGGCTGATCAAGCGTTGACCAATCCGCTTTTGGATGATGCCTCTATTCAAGGGGCCAAAAGTGTCCTAATCAACATTTCTGGTGGGTTAGATTTGACGTTGGAAGAAGTGGACATCATCATGCAAAAAATTGTGTCGCAAGTGGATGAAAATGCCAATGTTAAATTCGGGTCCACTGTCAATGAAGAATTGGAAGGCTCTGTTCAGGTTTCCATCGTGGCAACCGGTTTGGGGGAGCCTTTAAAAACACCTCAACCGCAACCGGTCCCTCAACCAACGCCGGAACCGGTCGTGGAAGGGATTCGTTTGAAGACAACTGAAATTCATGTCACGCATACCGAGGCTGAAGAAAGCACGCCTGCTGCGGAAGAGCCCAGTTTGATTCCACCGGCCGATTTTGGTTTTACCCCTGTTTTAAAGCGTCAGGAAACCCCTGTTCCAGGTGAATTGGAAATAGAAATGCACGAAGAAAATGTGTCCATTCAAAAGCCGCTTTTTTCTGAAAGCGCGCCGGTGGTGGCTCCTGCAACGGCTCTTAAAGAACAGCCCAAAGAAAAGCAGGAAATCAATTTGGAAGGTCAAAATGCTTCTGCCAATGTCAGGCCGACCAGAACGAATTTGTTTGATTTGTTGCCGGGGTTGATGGGGCGTGGCATTAAAAATGCCCCCAAACCCAAAGACACCATCAAAAAAGAAACAACACCGGAATTGACGGGATTGGACGAATCAATGGATTTACCGTCTTTTTTAAGACGGCGTTAAGTGCTGGCCACTTCAATTTTGTCGCCCAAATATTTTTGGATATTCAAAATATCAAGGGCGGATTTTTCCAGTGGTTGCAAGAAAATGCTTGGGTCCGCTTGTAAGTTATCGCTTTTTTGGGACAAATAAACCTTTAATGTTGCCCCTGATGAATTGGTGCCCGACGGCCGCACAAACACTCTGGCCTCGCGGGATAAATCAATGATGACGCCTTGATTGGTGGTCTGTTCGCCGGAAACAGCATCCGTATAATTAAACAGGCTTGCATTTTGAACCTGAAAATCCCCGACCAAGGTATTGGGTAAAGTGGGAATTTTGGCCGTCAATGAGTCCAATAAATGAGTCACATCATCGGCTTTATCCGTGTGATAATTATAAGTTTTGGCATAAATACGGCCGTATTTTTTCCACAGTTCTGTAAGGATTTTTTCGGGTGTTTTTTGGGTAAGTGCCAAAATATTCAACCAAAACAAAATGGCCCAAAGACCGTCTTTTTCCATGACGTGAAAAGAACCAGCCCCAAAACTTTCTTCTCCGCACAGGGCTATTTTTTTGTTTTCTAATAAAGAACCGAAAAATTTCCACCCCGTCGGCGTTTGATAACATTCTTTTTTTAATTTTTTGCAAACGGCATCCAACGCAGCCGCCGTCGGCATAGAGCGGGCCGCCCCATAAAATTTTCCTTTATAAAAAGGAATCTTTCCCATATATTCTGCCAAAACGGCCAACGAATCAGCCGGATTCACAAAAAAAGATTTCCCCAAAATCATATATCGGTCGCCGTCCCCGTCCGAGGCTGCGCATAAATCCGGCGCCTCTTCTGAATAAGCCAAATCAACCAAATCCTTGGCATAAACCAAATTCGGCTCAGGGTGGCGTCCCCCAAAATCAGGCAGCGGTGTGCCATTGATGACGGTGCCATCAATGGCCCCTAACAGTCCTTCAAAAATATATTTGGCATAAGGTCCTGTAACCGCATTCATGGCATTAAAGGTCATTTTAAAGCCGCTTGCAAATAATTCTTTGATGGCGTTAAAATCAAAAATGGTTTGCATATAATCGGCATAATCTGCCACCGGATCAATGACTTCTATCAACGTGGAGCCCAATGTTGTTTCAGATTGTTTGGATAAATCCACATCTTCAGCTTGAACAATCCAATAACGATCAATAACGCTGCATCTTTTGGAAAAAGCCTCCCCCAAACTGCCGGGGGCCGGCGCGCCGGTTGAAATGTTATATTTAAGGCCGAAATCTCCGTCTTTTCCGCCGGGGTTATGGCTGGCGGTTAAAATGAAAGCTCCAAAGGCGCCTCGTTTTTGAATCAAGTGGCTGACGGCCGGTGTGGATAATAATCCGTTTTGCCCCACAATAATATGGCCGAATTGGTTGGCAACGGCCATTTTGATAATGACTTGCAAGGCATGAGCGTTATAATAGCGCCCATCCCCCCCAATAATCAGGGTCTTCCCTTCAAAACCATCCAAGCAATCAAAGACAGATTGAACGGCATTTTCCAAATAGTTTTCTTGAGCAAAAACACTTGTTTTTTTTCTTAACCCCGAGGTACCGAATTTTTGATCCGAATAAGCCTTTGTTGGGACAGCAAAAATATCCACCTTTTCCCCCTTTGAAACAGAATAACGCCTAATTATTTAGTAGCATTTCCTGCATCTAAAATCAAGGGGGCCCCCCAAATCTTTTCAACCAAAATACCCAATTCTTTGCGGGCACTGTTGGATGAAATGGTGTTGGGCATTTTAACAGCGCTTTCTTTAAAGTCCAACATCGTCAAACCTTTCAAAAATAATTCGCGAAAGACCACGCGTTCGGAAACAACCCCGACCAATTCAAAGTGAATGCGCCGCGAAAGAGCATTCAATAAAATGGACATATTTTGTGAGTTTTTGGATTTACTGAACAACATCCGGTTGCGCACAACCAACCAGTTGATGGAAGGTTTGCGTTCCAACATCCGTTGTTGACGGGTGGACCAAACGGTTTGCGCAAAATGACTGGGCCCTTGGATTTTTAAGGTGTCCCCATCTACCACGGCCAAGATATCCAAATCCACCAACGAATCGTTCATCGGCGTAATCAACACATCGGCCAAAGTCATTGCTTCCATCCCCAAGGAGGTATGCGATCCCGGTGTATCAATCACAATAGCATCCACTTCTTCTTTTAATTTATCCACTTTACCACGCAGCGTGTAAATTTTGGCCACATCCTGTGTCCAGCAAATATGCTCCGGAATGGGTAAAGAAACGCCTTTTTCATTGATGAAGGTTTTTCTGTTTTCCACATAGTGGGTTAAACTTTGTTGATCGGGATCCAAATCAAACGAGGCCACTTTTTTCCCCGCACGTAACAACGCCACAATGGTGTGCATTGCCAAAGTTGATTTTCCTGTGCCACCTTTTTCGTTGGCAAAAACAATAATTTTAGCTGTCATTTTCTTTCCTTTTTTTATGTGGGATATATTTTAGTTTTTTTTGCCGATTTGTCAAGCGTTTTTTAAGGATTTTATTCCCTATCCCAATCTCTGGAAAGTTTTACGCCTGTACGATAGCTGTTAGGACTATAAACTTCAACGGGGCCGCTTATCACCGGAATAGACCATTTTTTTTGAACAGAGGGGGCAAATTTTTCTTGCCATACGTCTTCATATAAAGCCGGTGCGCGTTCTTTAATCAAAGCCGCATAAGCATTAAAGTAAGATTTTTCTTCCGCTGTGATACGGCCGATTCCTCTTTTTGAGGCAGCATCAGAAATTTGATGCAGAATCCCGCTGATGGATTTTAAAACACTCAACCCCGGATCTTCATTAAATTGCCCGTTTTGATCATAATGCTCGGTCAATCTGTTGAGGGCTTTTGTCACTTCCAATTTTCTTTGCTTCCAAGTCGGCATTTGTTGAATTTGGTTTAACAGTCTGTTTTTCCCTTCAACAGAAGAGGGCGTGGTGAATGAAAAATACAGCAATAATTTTGTTTCGGCACGGGCTTGTGTTAAGCTATCCCCTGAGGCTGCCCAATCATATAAATCCATCATTGTTTTGGGAAAGAAGGAAAAGAAAGTGCTGGTGTTTTTGCCGATTTCGGTCAAAGCATTCATGCACTCCAAGGCATCCTCTGGTTTAATCGGCGTTGCTTTAAGAAAATTCGCCAAAGCCCCCGTTATTTTCTGATGGTAGGAACGAATGTTATTTTCCACCGGCTTAATATAGCCCATTGATTGGATTTCGTTTAAGGTACGTAAGGTGTCTTGGGTGATTTTTGTTTGCATTTTCTCTCCTTTTTTAAGATGCATAAAAGGTATTATACCACAAAAAGGAAATTTTGTAAAGACAAAAAATTAGACAAAAAGGTTTTATCCCCAAAGACTATTTACAAATGGCAAAATGCATTTTGGTGTGAGCGTTGTGATTTGTGCAACCGCAGGATAAGTTGATGCGCAAAGCTGATCTGGTATCATGGGGGGTGGCGGTCCAAACAGATTTTACCCCGGTCCCTTTTAAATTGTTGCAATTTTTCCCGAAGACAGAGTCAGGGCACAATTCTTCCCAAGAAACCAATTTCATGTTTTGGGCATGGCACCATGCGCCGGCTTCTTTCCATCCCAGTTGAACATGACTTTTGCAATATTCTGTGCCATTATTGGCGCGTAAAAGGACGCCGTCCGCGCATTCCATCGCTTCAACACTGAATATCATTGACATAGTTAAACAAAACATTAAAAACTTTTTCATCGTTTCCTCC
>JBJEXE010000068.1:0-22661 GCA_051885475.1 Alphaproteobacteria bacterium
GGAGATTCATTCTTCAACAAAGGCACCGCCTGCTTCTGCATGTTGGACCCCATCAACGCACGGTTAGCGTCATCGTTTTCCAAGAACGGAATCAATCCAGCTGCCACAGACACCACCTGACGTGGCGACACATCCATAAAGTCCACTTCATCGGGTTTCGCTTGCACCACTTCACCAGCTTGACGCGCCGTCACAAATTCGCCGGTCAAGTTGCCTCTGGCATCCAATTCGGAATTGGCCTGAGCAATTGTATGGCGAGCTTCTTCCATCGCGGACATATAGACCACTTCGTCCGTCACTTTTTTATCCACCACGCGACGATACGGTGTTTCAATAAAGCCGTATTCATTGACTTTGGCATAGGTCGCCAACGAGTTAATCAACCCGATGTTTTGACCTTCAGGGGATTCAATCGGACAAATACGTCCATAATGGGTCGGGTGCACGTCACGCACTTCCATCCCTGCCCGATCACGGGTCAATCCGCCCGGCCCCAAAGCCGACAAACGCCGCTTGTGGGTAATTTCAGACAACGGGTTATTTTGATCCATAAACTGACTCAACTGGCTGGAGGTAAAGAATTCACGCACAGCACTGGCCAACGGTTTGGCATTCACCAAATCAGACGGCATCACCGTGTCAATTTCGGCCGACGTCATATGTTCACGAATCAACCGATCCATCCGCAATAACCCGATACGATATTGGTTTTCCATCAATTCGCCCACAGGACGCACACGACGGTTGCCCAAATTATCAATATCATCAATTTCGCCTTTGCCATCTTTGATTTGGGTCAAAACTTTAATGATGGCTAAAATATCTTCTTTACGCAAAGTCCGTGTTTCAGGGGAAACGTCTTCATTGGAAAAGCCCAGACGCATATTCATTTTCACACGACCCACCGTGGATAAATCATAGCGTTCTTTATCAAAGAACAAGGTGCGGAAAGTGGCATCAGCCGTTTCCACAACCGGCAATTCACCCGGGTGCATAATCTTGTAAATATCAATCAAAGCCTCTTCGCGCGTGGTATTTTTATCTGCAACCAACGTATTGCGGATATAAGGACCCACCGTCACGTAATCAATGTAAAGAATCGGCAGTTCTTTGATTTTCAATTCTTTGAATTTTGTAAAATCATCTTCGGAAAGTTCGTCCCCGGCTTCCAACAAAACTTCGCCGGTTTTTTCATCAATCATATCCGAAGCCACAAAGCGACCGTATAAGTCTTCTTCTTTTAACAGAATTTCTTCCAGCCCGTCTTTTTTCAATTTCATGGCTTTGGCGGCAATCAGCTTTTCGCCTTTATTGGCCAAAACATCGCCTGTTTTGGCATCCACCAAATCGCACATCAACTTGACACCTTTTAAACGTTCCGGTTTATAATCGGTTGTCCAGCCTTTTTTACCCAATTTAAAAACGCTGGTTTCATAGAAGGTATTTAAAATTTCTTCTTTGCTCATCCCTTCCACTTCACTGGCAGATAAAACCTTGCCTTCTTTGGCAGCTTCGGCCCGTTTTTGGGCGGTTTCAGCGCTGTCCAAAGCATACAACAAAGTGGTGGCCGGCAACTTACGACGGCGGTCAATACGCACATTCACCAAATCTTTGGCATCAAATTCAAAATCAATCCATGACCCGCGATACGGGATAATACGGGCAGAATATAACAACTTCCCTGAAGAATGGGTTTCCCCGTTATCGTGGCCGAAAAAGACCCCCGGAGAACGGTGCATTTGGCTGACCACCACCCGTTCGGTTCCGTTCACAATAAAGGTCCCTTTTTCCGTCATCAACGGCAAATCACCCATATAAACATCTTGTTCTTTAATGTCGCGAATCGTTCTGGCACCGGTGGTTTCGTCAATATCCCACACAACCAAACGTAACGTCGCACGCACAGGGGCGGCAAAAGTCAAACTCCGCTTCAAGCATTCGTGCACATCAAATTTCGGGGCTTCCAATTGATACCGCACAAATTCCAAATCCCCACGTCCGGCAAAATCATGGACAGGAAAAACAGACTTGAAAACGGCCTGTAAACCGGCATCAACTCTTTTTTCGGGTGGAACACCCTCTTGTAAAAATTCTTTGTAAGAATTGATTTGAACGTCAATCAAATTCGGCATTTCTGCCACAGTTTCAATACGACCGAAGTTTTTCCGAACTCTGCGATGGTTAATTTCAGACTTTATCATTTAGGCACACCCCATAAAAAATTACAACTCGTTGCTGACCTTTTGGGCAATCAGCTTTCCCGTGATTTATTTAAGGGTGAAGGGCTGCCCCAAAAAATTTTCAGAACAACCCTACCCCCAAGGTAAAAACCGACCTTATTTTAATTCAACCTTAGCACCAGCGGCTTCCAGTTGTTTTTTGATTTTTTCGGCTTCGTCTTTTGTGACACCCTTCTTGATTTCTTTCGGGGCACCGTCCACAAAGTCTTTGGCTTCTTTCAAGCCCAAGTTCGTAATCGCACGCACTTCTTTAATCACACCGATTTTGTTGGCACCGGCGTCGGTCAAGACCACATCAAATTCGGTCTTTTCTTCAGCAGCGGCAGCACCAGCAGCGGCAACAGCCACAGGAGCAGCAGCACTCACGCCCCATTTTTCTTCCAAAGCTTTTGCCAAATCGGCAGCTTCCAAAATTGTCAAAGCAGACAATTCATCAATCAATTTATTTAAATCAGTCATTTTAATTTTCCTTTTCTTTTGTTTTTTAAGTTAAAAAATTACTCAGTTTTTTCTGAGTAAGCTTTTGCGAGTCTGGCCAATTGTCCAGCAGGAGCTTGCAACAAACCAACCAATTTGCCGCGCAATCCATCCAAATCCGGCAAAGAAGCCAATTGTTGGATACGGGCAACATCAATGGCTTCGCCATTCATGACACCACCGATAACTTTAAATTTATCGGAAGCTTTCGCCATTTTGACAACTGCCTTTGAGGCCGCAATTTCGTCCTCTGAATAAGCAATTGCTGTTGGTCCTTTTAATAAATCCTTCAAGGATTCACAAGGAGTTCCTGCCAAAGCAAGTTTTGCCAAACGGTTTTTCGCAACTTTATAGCTGGCTCCGTCTTCACGCACCCCTTTTCTTAAGGCGGTTGTTTCTTCCATTGTCAGCCCATTATTATGAACGACAACGACCAACTTGGCCTTTTTGAAAACGTCTGCTAAAGAAGAAATCAACTGTTGTTTTTCTTCACGTTTCACTTTTCTTACTCCGTTTTTTAAGAAGTTTGAACTTTTGTTCGCCCTTCTTGGTTTCTACACAAGGTCGGGAATTTCCCTTCCTTACTCTACCCTGTCCAGAAACCGGTTTCTTGGAAATTTCCAATGACCGTTCTGTCTATGTCGGCCGGGAAGCTTCCCGATTAAGTTTATCCCTTGATAAACACCCACAGTCTTGGACAGGCATTTTTTCGGCCCCTGCCTTTCGGAAAGGGCCAAAAACTTTTTACCCAATGCTGGTCAACGCGACTTTCACGCCAACCCCTTGAGTGGTACTTAAAGCCACCTGTTGCAGGTAAACACCTGACGAGGAAGCCGGTTTCAGCCCTTGCAACGCCTTCACAAAAGCACGAACGTTTTCAGCGATTTTATCTTCTGAAAAGCTGACTTTTCCAATACCAGCGTGCACAATGGCAGCCGCATCCACACGGAATTGCACTTGGCCGGCCTTTGCTGCTTTCACGGCAGTGGTCACGTCCATTGTCACAGTTCCCAATTTGGGATTCGGCATCAAGCCTTTGGGGCCCAAAATTTTACCAACGCGTCCCACCAACCCCATCATATCAGGGGTGGCAATCAAACGTTGGAAATCAATCTTGCCGGCCAAAATATCATTCATCAGGTCATCATCCCCGACAATATCAGCTCCGGCATTTTTGGCTTCAGTGGCTTTCGGGCCTTTGGCAAACACGGCAACCTTTAAGGTTTTACCGGTACCGGCAGGCAAACTGACAGCCCCACGCACCATTTGATCAGATTGTTTCGGATCCACACCCAATTTAACGGCAATATCCACCGTTTCATCAAACTTGGCAGTGGCCCCTTTTTTAATCAATTGAATGGCTTCATCCAAAGAGTAAGTTTTCTTTTCAATGCCTTCATAGGCTTTTTTTAATCTTTTTCCTGTCATTTTCTTACTCCACCACTTCAATACCCATTGACCGCGCTTGTCCGGCCACCATTTCCATCGCCGCTTCCACCGTATGACAATTCAAATCCGGCATTTTTTTGGTCGCGATTTCTTTGACTTGAGCCTTGGTAATTTTACCAGCTTTATCCCGCCCAGGGGCGTGACTGGCACTCTTTAAATTGGCAGCCTTTTTAATATAATAACTGACCGGCGGCAACTTTGTCACAAACGAAAACGTCCGATCCTTATACGCTGTAATAATTACAGGAATCGGAGAACCGGGTTCTTCTTTTTGCGTTTTAGCATTAAACGCCTTACAAAAATCCATAATATTCAAGCCTCTTTGACCCAAGGCAGGTCCCACTGGAGGGGACGGGTTGGCTTTACCGGCTTCAATTTGAAGCTTGATAAACCCTAATACTTCTTTTGCCATTTTATAACCTCATTCAGCAATTTTGTCTTTTGGCTCATTCGGGTTTCCCCTTGAAGTTTTGTAGTCTGATGATGGCTCATCTGCTACTTTAAGAAAGCTCATCCGAACCAATTTGATGAACTTTCTTTCGTTTTATTATCAGGATCTTCCTCTTTCCCTTTTAATAAAACGGATTTTGTTATCGTTAGGACAACCGCCTTTATGTTTACCACGGCAGACCGCACGCCCACATTGACAAGTTCGTTCTTCTAAAGAAGGTTTATCATCTTCTTTTTCAACAAACATTCTTATATTTTCATTTTCATAAATTGTTTCTTCTACCAACATCTTATACCTTTTTCACTTGTGTATAAGTCAATTCCACCGGTGTTTGACGTCCAAAAATAGACACCTGCAATTTCAAGCGTTCTTTTTCAGCATCCACTTCTTGAATTTCACCCACAAAACTCACAAACGGGCCATCCATAATCTGAACTTGTTCGCCCACTTCAAAACTTAAAGCGGAACGCGGCTTGGACACACCTTCTTCCACTTGATTTAAAATGCGGGATGCTTCCTGCTCGGTGATGGCTTGCGGTTTTTTACCGCCCAAAAAGCCCGTTACTTTCGGGGTTTTGGTGACCAAATACCACGTTTCATCCGTCATTTCCATTTTAGCCAACACATAGCCCGGGAAAAACTTTCTGGCACTTTCTTTTTTGGTCCCATTTTGAACAGTCATCACCTTTTCTGTCGGGACAATGACTTGTTCCACCAAAGAAGCCAAACCTTTTTTTTCAGCTTGTTCCTTAATAAAGTCAGCCACTTTTTGTTCAAACCCTGAATAAGCGTGAATCACATACCAACGCATTGTCATGCTCTTAACCTCCGACGACAGCCCCGACGGCCGCTGCAAATACAAAGTCCACACACACTAAAAAGGCAGCCAATATAATACTGGCACCAATTACAACGATTGTTCCACGCATTGTTTCAGAACGAGATGGCCAGGTAATTTTAGAAACTTCCTGTTTGACCTGCCTTACAAACTCCGCCGGTGTTGTCATTTTTAACCTTTCTATTTTTTAGACGCGCCCACTTTTCCATTATAGAAAAAGTTCTGTCTATTATACCTTAAAAAAACTTTTCTGTCAACACCTTTTTAATCTTTTTTTAAGAAAGTCCCAAAAGCCCCTGAAGGTCAAGGAAATTTTTACCCTTTTAAAAGTCAACAAATGGGGCACTCAACTTTCCCAAAGCGGGCAGATAAGCAAGGGAATTTTTGATTTTAAAGTAAGACCTTTAAAGGCCTTTATCTTCCTTGTTTACAAAAATAATCCTTGCCTTTTCAACAAAAAAAGAGTATGCTGTCGGGTAATTAAATTCAGAATAAGGAAGCGTTTTCTTATTTTGATCTACTTCACAAACTTAAACAACTGAAAGGAATAAAAATGACCCTCCCTTTAATGCCAAAAGCAACAGCCGTGTGGTTGGTTGAAAATACGGGACTGACATTTAAACAAATCGGGGAATTTTGCGGGATGCATGCTTTGGAAGTGCAAGCCATTGCTGATGGCGACGTAGCCGGCCATATCGTCGGGATAGACCCCATTGCCACCAATCAACTGACAGCTGAGGAAATCAAACGGTGCGAAGCGGATCCGAATGCTTTTTTAACCCTGTCCACCAATCCCGAAATTGAAAAATTGTTGAATAAAGGGGCTAAATTTTTGTCTCAATCCAAGCGGATGATTCGTCCGTCGGCCATTTTATGGTTGGTTAAAAATCATCCGGATTTGACGGATGGCCAAATTATCCGATTGATTCGCACCACCAAGCCGACTGTCAAAGCCATTCGGGAACGCACCCATAAAAATTTGAATAAGATTCAAGCGCAAAATCCTGTTACATTGGGATTATGCAGTGAAGCTGATTTAAACGCAGCAGTCGCCGCCATTAAAAAATAAAAGAGGAGGGGGAGAAAATGGAAGAAAATGTTGTTTCAAAAGATGCCAATCAACTGAATGCTTTTATTGACCGGATTGAACGGTTAGAAGAAGAAAAAAAGGAATTGTCCGCGGACATTCGGGAAGTTTTTTCCGAAGCCAAAGGGGCTGGGTTTGACGTAAAAGTGATGCGTCAGGTTTTGCGCCTGAGGAAAATGGATCCGGCCGATCGCGCCGAAACCGAGTTTTTGCGCGATGAATATAAAAAGTTGTTGGGAATGACGGAATAAAAGCGTTTTCAATTCTTGAAAGCCGTCCGAAAGGGCGGTTTTTTTTAAAGGACTTTTTTGACTGCCCATTCATAAAACCGTTTTTATTTTCCGTTTCAAACGGACTTCCCCAAAAAGCTTTTGTCCCATGGGGCAGGGGATGATATTTTAAAAAGGTCTGAGGCAATTCCTCCCCAAAAATTTGATAAAAAGGAAAAATAGAGTGGATAAGCTGTGGATAAGTGGGGATAACTTTGGATAAAAAAAATTTAAAAAATATTTTTACAAAATTATCCCATTTTATGCACAAACAAAAAAGCTTCTTTTTTCATCCCGGACGATTCGTTCATCAGACCTTTTACCACCCCATTTTAAACGATTCGTTTCAAATTCAAAAATCCTGTCAACAAAAATAAGAAAAAGTTTTCCACATTATCCACAGGATAACTACTACTACTTATTTATTTTATATAATAAGGGAAAATTATTTTTCAGGCTCCAAATGAATCATAATTTCGGTATCCGGATAAATCTGACGAATCAGCGCTTCACATTGATCAGCAATCAAGTGGGCTTTCATCAAAGAAAGGTTTCCATCCAAAATTAAAGTCATTTGAATGAACATTTGCGTGCCGGCTTGACGGGTGCGTAAATCCCGAATGGCTTTGACTTCTTTCAGTGTATGAATTTGGGCCGTGATTTTTTCTTGGACGTGGGCCGGCATTTCTTCATCCATCAACATACCGATGGCCGAACGCAAAATATAAAAAGCGCTTTTAAACAGGTAAAGGCTGACGAATAGGCCGAACAAACTGTCCACCCAGCCAACGGTAAAAACCGCGCTTGCCATCAACGAAAACAACACGCCCATATTCATCATTAAATCGCCCGTATAGTGCGCATTATCGGCGCGGATAGACAAGGAATCCGTTTGACGAATGACAAAGGCCTGAAAGCGAATCAAGGCGAAAGTTAAAATCAAGCTGATACAAATGATAACAATCCCCCAAAGCGAGTGGGTGGGAATTTCATTGCGCCCCAAATGAAGAAGGGATTCAAAAGCCAACCAACCGGCCGAAATCAATAAAATCAAGCCTTGCAAAAAACTGCCAATCCCTTGAGCCTTACCGTGGCCGAAGGGATGTTCTTTGTCCGCCGGCTGAACGGAATGGCGCACGGAAATATAATTGATAAGGGACGTCATTAAATCCTGAATGGAATCAAACAGGCTGGCCAAAATCGCCACCGAATACGTCATCAAAAAAGCAATCGTTTTTAATAAAATCAAAACGAACGCCGTTAAAACCGAGGCAGAGCTGCCCAACATCATCAATTTATTTTTCTGGGTCATTCCTTTATTTTAGGTCTTTTTTTCAAAAAAAGCCATAGCTTTTTGATAAAGACCGCCCTATATTATAAAATAATATGTAAAAGGAGTTGTTTCAAATGGCAAACTTATATGACATGTTGGGAGTTTCCAAAGGGGCTTCTGACGCAGAAATTAAAAAAGCGTATCGGAATTTGGCCCGCACCTTGCATCCGGACGTGAATCCGGATAAAAAGGCGCAGGAAAAATTTAAAGCCGTTACGGCGGCGTATGAGCTGCTTTCCAACAAAGATAAACGGCGGCGTTATGATGCCGGCGAAATTGATGATAAAGGCAATCCCACGCCCTTTGGATCGGGCTTTTATGACGGGGGCAGGGGTGCCGGCTTCGGCGGGCGCACGTATCGCCAAGGCAATACCACCTATCAAAACATCAGTCCGGAGGATTTGGCCGCTATGTTTGGCGGAATGGGGGGCATGAACGGCATGGGCGGCGGCTTTAATTTTGCCGACCTGTTCGGTATGGGGGGGATGGGGGCAGGGCGCCGCGCTTATCAACCCCAAGCGCAGGACGTGCAATATACTCTGTCTATTCCGTTTAATTTAGCCATTACCGGCGGCGAAACAACGGTGCGGTTAAAAAATGGGCGTCAGGTAAAGGTTAAAGTGCCGGCCGGCGTGGTGGATGATGCCGTCTTGCGTTTACGCGGAATGGGCGAGACCGGGGGCGATGCCTTGATTCAATTAAAGGTGGGGTCCAGTTCCCTTTATACGCGCCAAGGCGACAACCTGGAAATGACGGTGCCCTTGACTTTGAAAGAGGCGGTTTTGGGGACAAAAATCGCTGTGCCGACTCCCTCGGGCGAAGTCGTTGTGAAAATCCCACCGATGAGTGGCGGGGATAAAACTTTGCGCTTAAAGGGAAAAGGCGTGACAGGGCGAGGGGATTTACTGTTAAAATTGGCTATTGTCCTGCCGGCGGCTGACGGCGATTTAAGTCGCTTTATCAAGGATTGGAACGCCCCGCAAAAAAATCCACGTTCATTTTAAAGTTGATTTTTTTAAAAAGTTTGGATTAAAATGACCCTACCCGTAAAGGGTGAGGTTTACTAACCCCTCTTACGAACGTCCAATGGGACGAAAACTGTTCAACTTTGGTTGGATGGTTCCTGAATAAGGTTCTGCCAAATAAGGGACACTCATTCGTAAGAGTTGCTATCTCCAACCGCCTGAAAATTTAATGTCTTTTCATTTCAGCTCAGTAAGCCGGACGCCTGTGAATCCATTGTCCTGATGTCCCGCGGTTTTCATTTAACCTGGTGTTCCTTTCATCCACCGACAGGGGACGCCCCACAAAAAAAGTCATGTTTATTTTAAAGTTGATTTTTTTTAAAGTTTGGATTAAAATAACCCTGCCCGTGAAGGGTGGGGTCTACTAACCTCTCTTACGAACGTCCAACGGGACGAAAACCGTTCAACCGGTCACCTTCGGTTGGATGGTCCCTGAATAAGGCTGTGCCAAATAAGGGACACTCATTCGTAAGAGTTAGTACCTCCAACCGCTTGAAAAGCGGTTTTTGGTTTTATAAAACGGAGAAAATATGAAAAAAGTATTCTTACTGATGAGCGCGTTATTCTTGACGGGATGCACCTATGCCGGTCCCTATGTAACAAACATTTCCCGCACTAAATCAGGCGATTTTAAAATTGAAAAATGTATGGTGGAACATAATATTTTGGGGACAGTGTCCACCAAAAATTGCACAACAGATATTATCTAACGGTGAAACAATTTTTCAATGTCTTTTAATTTCAGCTCAATGTAAGTCGGGCGCCCGTGAATACATTGTCCCGATGTCCCGCAGGCTTCCATTTGACGCAGCAGGGCGTTCATTTCGTCCACCGACAAAGGACGCCCCGCCCGAACCGATCCGTGGCACGCCAAACGCGCGCAAATGTCCTTCATTTTATCCTTTAATAAAACGGTATCGTCAAAATCGCGCAGGGTATCGGCCAAATCTTGGATGGTTTTCGCCAGGTCTGTTTTATCCAACAACGCCGGCAATTCCCGCACCGCGACTGAATCCGGTCCAAACGGGTCAATCACCCAGCCCATCTTTCTTAACTCCCCCGCTCTGGCGTTTAAAAGGGCCACTTCTTCGGGCTTTAAATCCACAATTTCGGGCACCAAAAGCAGCTGTGTTTGCGGGTGCTCCCCGATATTTTGCATCATCTTTTCATAGGTCAGACGTTCGTGTGCCGCGTGTTGGTCCACAAGGACAACCCCTTCCTGCGTTTGGGCGATAATATAGGTCTTGTGCACTTGCGCTTTGGCAAATCCCAAAGGCGGAAAATCTTCTTCCGCCGTGGGGGCAGGGGCTGCCGGACTTTCGGCTTTCACCTGATAACTATCTTGCAGGGCAAATGTGTGCTGAATGGGGGACGTGTGCCGCAGGGGCATCGTATAAGCAACCGGCTTTTCGCGCGGTGTCAACGTATCCAAAGCGCCGATGGCAATCGTGGAAGCCGTTTTTTGTCCGTGCTCGGCCAAGGTATTCCTAAGGCTGGCCACCATCAACCCACGAATCCGACCGGCTTCTGAAAAGCGTACTTCGGTTTTGGCGGGCGACACGTTCACATCAATCTTGTTTTTGGGAACAGATAAAAACAAAGCCAAGACAGGGTGTCCATCGCTGCCATGGCCCATCAAGCCTTGATAAGCGCCCCGCACCGCGCCCAGCAACATTTTATCCTTGACCGACCGTCCATTCACAAATAAGTATTGTTCGCTTGAGGTGGCGCGGGTATAGGTGGGCAATCCGATAAAACCGGCCAACTGAATGTCTTCATAAGCCGCCTGAACGGGCAGGGCGTTTTCCTTGAATTGACGCCCAATCACCATGGCGACACGGTCAAATAAACTGTTGGTTTCGGGGTAATGGGCCAATTTCCGATTTTCGGTGGCTAACGAAAAAGCAATTTCCGGATGGCTCATCGCCAATCGGTCAAAAACTTCGCGCACCGCCCCTTGTTCACTTTGGTCGGATTTTAAAAATTTTAAGCGGGCAGGGACATTGTAAAACAATTCTTTTACTTCCAGCGTCGTTCCTTTGGCGTGTGGGGCAGGGACAGGGGCACCCGCTTTACCCCCCTCCACCGACAGGCTCCAGCCGTTTTCAGCCCCTTCAATGCGCGACGTCAACGTCATTTTGGCAACAGACGCAATGGAAGGTAAGGCTTCCCCGCGAAAGCCCAAAAAAGCAATATCCAACAAATCATCGTGGGGCAGCTTACTGGTGGCGTGGCGTTGAATGGCAATCTTTAATTCTTCCGCCGTCATTCCTTTACCGTTATCCGAAACAGCAAAAAAGGTTTTGCCACCCTCCTGTAAACGGACATCAATCCGCGTGGCACCGGCATCTATGGCATTTTCCATCAGCTCTTTAATCGCACTGGCGGGGCGTTCCACCACTTCACCGGCGGCAATTTGATTGACTAAATTTTGCGGCAATAAACGAATAACCATAGACCTTTTCCTTTCCCCTGCAGTATGCCAAAAAACGCGACAAAAGGCAAGAAAAAAAAGGAGTCAATTTTGGTGCTTTGGTGGGACTTGAAATCTCTTTTTTAGGGGCTGATTCGGAACCTTTTTTATAAAAATACCCCCAGTTGGAAGGGGCTTTAACGGTAATTGATCCTTTTAAAAGGGAAGGGTTGCTAAATGATGTTTTATGGGGGCTTTAAAGTGCTCTTACCGTTTTGAAAATGTTGTTCACCACAAGTTTGCTTGTGCCTTTTTCTATCTTATTTTTGAATTGAATCTGCCCTCTTTTACCGCATTTTGGACGGCCTTAAGGGAGGTATTTTTCCATTGCCTTTATCTTGCCTGATTTTTTTGTGCGTAGAGCATTTTTTGGGGGTTGAATCTGAAATTTTGGCAGAAAAAGCCTTTACTATTTTGTCCGCCGGCAAAACGCAACAAGACACGATAAAACTTGCTTTTAAATCAAATTTTTGTTAAAATATGCCAAAAGGAGCAGCTATGCGCGAAATTGTATTGGATACAGAAACAACGGGACTCAATCCCGAAAAAGGGGATAGAATTGTTGAAATCGGTTGTGTAGAGTTGGAAAATCATTTGCCAACCGGAAAAACGTATCATCAATATATCAATCCGATGCGCTCTATGAGCCAGGAAGTGATAGCCGTACACGGTTTGACGGAAGAATTTTTGTCTGACAAGCCTATTTTTTCCGAAATTGCCGATGACTTTTTGGCCTTCGTTGGCGAAAATACGCCACTTGTGATCCATAATGCTGCCTTTGATATGAATTTTTTGAATACCGAATTAAAGGCCTGTGGAAAGCCACTTTTGCCCGAAGAAAATGTTATAGATACCCTGTTGATTGCGCGCAAGAAGTTTCCCGGGGCTAAAGTCAATTTGGATGAACTGTGTCGGCGTTTTCATGTGGATGCTTCACGCCGAACGGTGCACGGAGCCTTATTGGACTCAGAATTGTTGGCAGACGTCTATTTGGAACTGATTACTAACAGAGAATTAAATTTTTCTCAATCTAAAAAAATACAACAAAATCAAAGTGTTAAATTAAATTTAAAAAATGTTTCACGTGAAACATTTCCTGTGCGTGAATGGAAAATAACTTCTGAAGAAGAACAAGCACACACAGAATTTTTATCCAAAATCAAAAATCCAATTTGGGGGGAAGAATGATTTTATTTTTATTGATCGTGATGACTTCGTTTTCCGTTTCTGCACAAATGACAGATTTAATGGGAACTTTAGCTATTGATGGGGTGATGAATGCCGGCGCCGTCAAAGGATATAAAGGAGCCAATTTACAGATAAAAAAGAATAAACTGATGCAGGAATTACAAATAAAAAGTATGGAAATTCAAACACTTATGATGACAAATCCTCAAAATGTTTCACGTGAAACATTTTTTATTTCTGGGTATCCGGCTTTTGCTCAAACAGAAAAAACAGGGAAGTTTTCTATTACCCTCAAGGAGGTTGAAAAAGAACTTTGTCAGGGTTTAGAAAATCAATTCAGAGGTGTCCAAAAAATAAAAATAAATCAAAATAATATTTGTTTGGATAAAAATACAATTAAATTTTACTATTAAAAGACTTGTTTTTTATAAAAAAAATATTTATAATCCCTTTATCTTAACAATCAGAAAAGGGGAATGTTTCACGTGAAACAATTTGATAAAATTTTAAAAAACTCTCAACAAGATATTGAAAAATATATCAAAATTTTATTGGATTGGCAAAAACACGTGAATTTAATTTCTAAAAATACTATTTCTGAAATTCAAAAAAGACATGTTTTGGACTCTGCCCAATTATGGAAATATATTCCCGATTCAAGTAAAACTTTAACTGATGTTGGCAGTGGAGGCGGATTTCCCGGAATTGTTTTGGGGATTTTAAACAAGGCTGCAAATTTTCCTTTAAAAATAACTCTTGTTGAAAGTGATACTAAAAAAGCTATCTTTTTAGGGGAAGTCAATCGTCAATTAAAATTAAATTTAACCATTTTGACGGCGCGTGTGGAAAAGATAGAAAATTTGAAAACTGATATCATGACTGCGCGCGCTTTTTCTGAATTAAATCAGATATTTATGCTTTGTAAAAAAATTGTTTCACGTGAAACAATTTGGATTTTACCCAAGGGAAAAGGCTACCAAGAAGAAATCAAAAAGTGCTCTTTTAGGTGTCAAATAAAAGAATTTCCAAATGAGTATTCTGAAGGGGTTATTTTAAAGATAATGGGGGTGGAATATGAGTGAAATTTTTGCTGTTTCAAATCAAAAAGGGGGAGTTGGAAAAACAACAACCGTTGTCAATTTGGCAACAGCCCTTTCGGCTCTGAATAAAAAGATTTTGATTATAGATTTGGATCCCCAAGGCAATGCCACCGTCAGTTTTGGGCTGCGTCGCCAGTTGGGGCGGGGCAGTTCCTATGGTGTGTTGACGGGGCAAAGTCCTTTAATGGACGCCATTCAAGCCACGTTGGTCCCAAATCTTTATGTGTTGCCGGCCAGTCAGGAGCTGCTGGGGGTAGATTTGGAATTAGCCGGGAATGAACGGCCGCAATTTTACTTGAAAAAAGCGTTGCAATCTGCGGATAATGACTTTGATTATATTTTTATGGATTGTCCTCCGGCCGTTGGGTTGTTGACCCTGAATGCTTTGGTGGCTGCCACGCAAGTGATTATCCCCATTCAATGTGAATATTTGGCCTTGGAAGGGGTGGCAGATTTAATGAAAACCATTGAAAAAATTAAGAAAAATTTTAATCCGACGCTGAAAATTCAAGGGGTCGTTTTGACGATGTTTGATGGGCGGTCCAATCTGGCAAAATCAGTTTTGGCTGATGTGCGTTCCTATTTTGGTCCCTTGGTTTTTGAGACGATTATTCCCAGAAATGTACGGATTCCAGAAGCGCCCAGCCATGGAAAACCGGTGATGCTGTATGATTTTAAAAGTGTGGGGGCACAAAGTTATTTGCGCTTGGCAGCTGAAGTTTTAAAACGCAACAAAGGAGAACAAAATGGACAACAGATTGGGTAAAGGTTTAAGTTTTTTAATGGGAGATGACGTGGTGTCGGACATCAATGCAATGCCCGAAGAAACGATTAAAAGGGTGGCCGTAAAAGAATTGAGCCCCAGTCGCTTTCAGCCGCGTCGTATTTTTAAACCGGAAGCATTGCAAGATTTAGTGGCTTCCATTCAAACAAAAGGCGTTTTGCAGCCTTTGTTGGTGCGCCCCAAAAGTTTGGGAGGCTATGAAATTATTGCCGGGGAGCGTCGGTATCGCGCCGCACAACAAGCGGGTCTGGTGCAAGTCCCTGTTATTATTAAAGATTTTAATGATAAAGATGCTTTGGAAGTGGCCTTAATTGAAAACCTGCAACGCGAAGATTTGAACCCTATTGAAGAGGCAGAAGCCTATGCGCGTTTGATGAAAGAGTTTACTTATACGCAGGAAACTTTGGCCGAAGTATTGGGAAAAAGTCGCAGCTATATTGCAAATACATTGCGTTTGTTGGAATTGCCGCAAAGCATTCGGAAAATGTTGGAGGAAAAGCAAATTACCCCCGGACATGCCAGGACTTTGGTGGGGGTCCCGAAGGCTGAAGAATTGGCGCTGCAAATTATCAATCAGGGAATGACCGTTCGGGAAGTTGAAAAAACGGTGGAAATAAAAAAACATCCCCCGAAAAAATCAGTTCACTTGAATGAAAAAGATGAAGATATTCAATCACTTGAGCAAGATTTAACCCAAAAATTGGGGATGAAAGTTCAACTCAAATGGAATGGCAAAAAGGGGATTTTGAGCTTTACCTATAAGTCCCCGGATCAATTACAGGAATTATTAAAAAAGTTCTTATAAATTATTTTTGGTCAGAAAAAGAAGTGTTTGTTTTAAAATCAATTCAGGGGCCAAGGTCCCTGATTTCATTTGAATTTCAGCCTTTAATAAATCATTATATACTTTTAACAGGGCGGGTTTTGTCCAGGTATGGAGTTGTTCTTGGACAGATTCTTCCAAACGAAATTGGGAAGGTTTCAAAATCTTTTTGGCAATATCGGCGGAAGCTTCTCCGTGTGCTAATTTATCCACGCCTTTTAACAGGCCTGTAAAATACCGCGCTATGGCACGCACCAAAGTGATAGGATTTTCCCCCTGTAAAAGAAGGGCATTTAATGCGGCAAGAGCTTTTTCCGTTTGACGATTGGCCAAGGCTTGAATCAGGCTATCTGTCGTCGTTGTGCCCGTGCCGACCAGATGTTGAATTTCATCCAAAGTGATTCTTTTTTTATCCGCATTCCAAAGAGCAATTTTATTTAATTCATTCTTTAAAATCAAAGTGTTATTATCTGTATTTTGAATCAGGTAATCGCTGGCTTCAGGTGTCAGTTCAAAGTGGGCTTGTTGAGTAAAATCTTGAATGATGCGGCGTAAATCCATCACCTCGGGCGGATAGCAAGCAATCACTAAAATATGGCTGTCTGCCTCTGATTCGGCCCGTAAAGCACTGGATTTCGTCAGGTTATCAGCACTCATCAAAAAAAAGGTATCCGTTTGACACAGTTGAACAAAATTTGCCATCAGATCCGCGTGAGCAGCCGTGGCTTCTTTTAACCATACTAAACGCCTTCCCCCCATTAAATCAGGGGTATTGGCTTCTTCCAGCACGCGGGAGGGATTATTTTTTAAATCCGCAGGTGTCAAAGGAATAATGGAAAAAGGACCGGGCGTCGGAATCACAATTTTTTGAATTTTTTGGGCCGCCTCTTGAACACCGGCACTGTCGGTTCCAAAGACTAAAGCAGCCTTGAATTCTTGCTTCAGGCGTGGGGCCAACGCATTGATTTGATAAGGTTTTGCTTTCACTTTGAATCCTCTGCCAATGTGCCAAAAACATGTAAACTGACTTGTTCAGCCAATTGTTCGGCCAATTCTTTTTTGATTTTTCTTTCGGCAATCGTTGTGGCATAAGGGTCTTTGACAACACTGTAAGAGCTGGTTAAGGACGTAGAAGAATTAAGAATTTCTTGGTGCGTCTTGATGTTTGTCAGTTGATATTTGACGGTTCCTGTAATTCCCATCATTGTCGCAAAGTTTTTGTCATCAATTGTTTGGTCCCAACTGGAAAAAACGGGGGCAGAAACGGTGAGCGTATAAAGGGGCTGGGGGGTGCTTCCAAATTTACTTTGCAATACTTGGCGCATCGTAAAACCATATTGATTGGAAATAGGGGCTACCTTTACGGGAATTTTATTGTCGCCCCCCGTCCCTTTTTGATACAAAGGGGAAAAACCGCAGGCCCCCAGAAAAAATAAAAGTCCGAATAAAATTTTTTTCATCATATCCTCCATTTTTCTTATTTTATCAAAAAGTCCTTTAAAAAACAATAAAAAGGATGCAAAAAAACTTTTTTTCGTGTAAAATAAGGCTATGGAAAAAAAACAGGTTTATGTAATTGCCGGACCGACCGCCAGCGGAAAATCCAAATTGGCTTTGGATTTGGCTGAAAATTTGGGCGGCGAAATTATCAACGCAGATGCTTTTCAGGTGTATGCCGGCTTGCAGATATTGACGGCACGCCCGGGTCAAGCTGAAATGCGGGGAATTCCCCATCACCTGTATGGGTATATGGATAATTTCAGTCAAGAGGATGTGGCTGGTTGGGCCCAAAAAGCAGCCGCAGTGATTTTAAAAACCAAATGCCCTGTTGTGGTTGGTGGGACCGGCCTTTATCTGTCAGTTTTGATGAATGGGATGAGCCCGATGCCTGACATTCCTTTTGAAATTCGGGAAAAGGTGCGCACAATGCCGGCACCTGAGGTGTTGGCCAAATTAGATAAAGGCGAAATACCGCGCGATATTCAACGCCAAAGACGTGCTTTAGAGGTGCTTTTAAGCACTGGAAAGCCCATTGAATATTTTCAAAATCAACCCAAGAAAAAATTTTTGGAAGCGGAATTTAAAACAATTCTTTTGTTGCCGCCGCGGGAAAAATTATATGCTCGGATAGAAACACGGTTAGTCCAAATGTTGGGTCAAAATGTCTTGGGGGAAGTCCAAAATTTGGTAAACAGCAAGGCCACAGGCGGTGTGATGAAAGCAATTGGTGTTAAAGAACTGATTGATTTTATTGAAAAAAAATGCGATTTAGCCACTGCGGCCGAACACATTTTATTGGCCACACGCCATTATGCTAAACGTCAAAGAACGTGGTTTAAACACCAACTGGCCCCCGAAACCCAAGTCATTGAGGAACCTGATTTAAAAGATGTAATTACAAAATAATTACTACTCAATCTTTTGAAAAATAAAGAATTTTTGATTTTACTTCAGGTTATTATTTAAAAAATAAAAGCCTTTTGATCAAAAGTGGAATTACAATGTAATTACTTCTTGACAAACGTGATTACATTGTATATACTACCCTAAAAAGGAGGTGCTGATGCATAAGATTTTTTCAAAAAAAGGAATGATTTTCTTTTGGATAATGGCTTTAATTTGGGGGGCTTTTGTGGTCAATTTCCTTCAGATTTCCGGTTGGTGGCAAGCCAGAGCCAATCTGTCGCCGATGGAATTGGTGGGGGGATTGGGCGGCTTGACGATGCCATTGGTATTTTTGTTTTTGGTGGCTTCTTATTTTGACCGGTCAGAGCGTGTGGAGCAAGAAGCGCGCAAAATTCGCTCTTTTATGGAAGAGTTAATTTACCCCAGTGAGGAGGGGGCAGTTTATACCAAAGAATTGACGGCCAATTTAGCCAAACAAATCAAAGAGTTTCGTTCGGTTTATACTGGGGTAACTGAGCATACGGATACGGTTAAAGAAAATCTGCAACGGTGGATTGAAGGGCTGAATAAATTGGTGAAAACGGTGGATACTCAAACGGTGGGGGCCGTCCAAAAAATGGCAACTCATATTGAAAAACTGGCGCAAATCACGCATCAAAGCAATCAACAAGCTGAAAAAACAACAGCTTTGTTGGCCGGTCAAGCGGATATTTTAAATGATATTACCCGCAAGACCAGTGCGACAATGATGACTTTTTCAAAAGAATTGAATGCACAAATTCAGGATATTCAAAATTTAGCCCACGCTTTGGAAACGGCGCGGCACCAAATTTTAAGTTCTGAAGAAAATTCTGCCAAAATTGTGCAAGCTTTGACAGAGAACACAGGACGCTTGGAAAAAACGCTGGCGCAATATGACGAATTAAAACAAGTGGAAGCGCAGGCCCAAAGCACCAATAAAGAAATCAGCCGGATGGGCGATCAAGTAGAGGCAAAAGCGCACGCCCTGCGAAACGTGTTGGGGCAGATTCAAGGAGATATGGCCGTGGTGGCGCAAGGTTTGAACGCGCATACAGAGGCTTTGGAAAAGCATTTGAATCTGAAAGAAAAACAAAGTCGCGATTTGTTGGTGGAGGCCAGTACCATTGTGGGACAGTTGCAGCAATTTTCGGTGGAATTGGCGCATCTGTTCAGTCCCAAAAATGAAGAAGAGTTATGGAAACGCTACTATGCGGGGGATAAAGCCGTCTTTATGCGCCATTTGCGTCAAGAAATTCGCTCAGCAAAAGCCGAAAAGGTGAAGGCTCTTTACCGCGAAAATATGGCCTTTCAAATGGCCGTCAATCATTATATGGGGGCCTTTGAACAGATGACCTATGAAGCCAAAGAAAATTCAGCAGACAGTCCTTTGTTGGGCGTGTTGGTCGGGTCCGATGTGGGACGGCTGTATATGGTATTGGCCGAAATCATCAAGGGAGGCCAAATATGAAAATTAAATTGGTTAAAATCGGCAATTCCTTTGGGGTCCGTTTCCCCAAAAATATCATAGAAGAATGCGGATTCAAAAATGAATTAAATTTAACGGTGCGTCAAGGGGCCGTTGTCATTACCCCCGTGGTGCCCCCCAGATTTGGGTGGAAAGAATTGGTGGCGGATGAAGTAAATGCCCATCCCATCAAAGCTGAAGGAGAATGGGAATGGTGAAAAAATTTGATGTTTTCTTTTGTGAAGTGCGGGGGGTGGAAAAACCGTGTGTGATTATTTCACCGGATGAAATGAACGAAGTACTTCCGTATGTTTTGGTGGCACCGATTACCTCGGCCGTGCATCCTTTTCCGTGTCGGGTAGGGGTAAAATTAAAGGGGCAGGCCGGTCAGGTAGCCTTGGATTTAATTCGCTCTGTTTCCAAAACGCATTTAACAAAACGTTTGGGAAATTTGCCGCCCTCCTTACAAGAAAAAATTTTAGAGTTGTTAAAGGAACTTTTTGTGGGGCGTTAAAATTCCAAAGGAAAAGCGACCGTAAAAGTGATCCCTTTTTCCGGCAGGCTTTCCACGGTAATAGTGCCGTCGTATTTTTGAACCAGTTGTTGCACGATACTTAACCCCAATCCGGTTCCTTCTACTTTTGGACCAGAATTGACGCGATAAAAACGGTCAAACAATTTTTCTTGTTCATCCACAGTTAAAGTTTTTCCAAAATTATGAACGCTGACAACAATCCATTCGTTTTTGTCGGTGAAAGTCAAATCAGCCGGATGAGTCAGGCTGTTTTTTAAAAAAGTTTTAATTGTAATGGGTTGATTGGGGGCGCCATACTTTAATGCGTTATCCAGTAAATTTTGAAAAATATGATACAAGTCGCTGCGGTTGGCCATCAAACGGGGCAGTTTTTCTTTTTCCAACAGGATTTTTTTTCCCGCTTTTTGGGCGCGCAAATGAAAATCATTCACCAAATTTGTCAGTAATTCTTCCATCAAGACAGGTTCGTTTTGCGGGAATTTTTCTTGTTGCATATGGACCAGTTTCAATAAATTTTGGACCAACCGGGTCATGTGGCTGGTTTGTTCGGCCATTAAATTCAAAAATTTTTCACGGGCGGCAGCATCATCTTTGGCGGGGCCCTGCAACGTTTCAATCACACCGGATAAAATCGCCAAGGGTGTTTTCAATTCGTGGCTGGCGTTGGCCAAAAAATCGGTCTGTTTTTGTTTGAAAGTTTGAAAAGGGGTAATATCGTGCAAAACAATCACAAAACGTGCATTTAAAAAACCGGGACTGGCAAGTCGTTCCATTCGCACGGAAAAGGAAAAAGTTTTATTTCCGTTTGTTGTTTGCCATTCCACAAGCGCGGTTTGTGTGTGTCCGTGCACCAATTCCGCAAAAGCCTTGGTAAAATGCAGTTGTGAAAACAACACGCTGATATTAAAACCAATGACATTTTCTTGCCAAATCCGACGGGCCGAAGCGTTGGCAAAAACAACTTGTTCTTTTTCATTGACCATCAAAATTGGGTCAGGTAAATTTTCCAAAATATGCACACCGGATTGTGTTTTTTGTTGCCATGAACTTTGAACATTTTGAAAGGTTGTAGCCAATCTGGCCGACGAAAAGAACCCTTTTTTAAAGCGGGGAAGCTCTAAATCCAAATTTTGAGAGGCATTTTTAAGGTAAGCAATGAAATTGTCCAAATCCTTGAAAACAAAAAAGATGATAATCGCGCTGATGCCCCAAAATGAAAGCAAAGAAATGCCGGCTGAAATCCACGTCAGCTTTTTAAGAAGCAGTAAAATCAACAAAATTAAAAAGGCCGGGATGTTGATAATCAAGGTCCTGATGGCCAATTTTCCAATGTATTTTAAGATTTTTACTTTCTTTTTTGTCATAATTTAAGTATAATATATCCCACAAAAAAAGGAAAGTAAAAAATGACAAAAGATAAAACAACCCCCTTGATGGAACAATATTTAAAAACAAAAGCGGAATATCCGGATTGCCTGTTGTTTTATCGGATGGGGGATTTTTACGAATTGTTTTTCAACGATGCTTTCACGGCTTCTAAAGTATTAGATATCGTTCAAACCTATCGCGGAACGCATTTGGGCCAAAAAATTCCGATGTGCGGTGTGCCTTTTCACGCGTATGAAAATTATTTGGTGCGCTTGGTCAAGGCAGGCTATAAGGTGGCTATTTGTGAACAAATGGAAGATCCAGCCGAAGCCAAAAAGCGAGGCAATAAGGCTGTTGTTAAACGGGAAGTGGTGCGCATTGTGACGGCTGGCACTTTGACGGACGAAAATCTGCTATCTGCCCGTCATCATAATTATTTGGTGGCAGTAGCCGAAAGCGGGATAGGCTTCGGGGTTGCGTGGGCGGATATGTCCACGGGGGATTTTTATGTGCAATCGGCGACACCTGAAACATTGACGTCTGTTTTGGCACGTTTGGAAGCCTCCGAGGTTTTGGTTCAGGAAGATTTTTTATCACGCTATCCGCGCCTGTGGGATGCTTCTTTTGGTCAAATGACCGAGTTGCCGGCCAGCGATTTTTCACCGCTTTTATATACTGAAGTGATGAAGCAAAATCCCACTTTTTCCAAAGCCGAAAATTTGGCTGTAGGGGTGATTGGCCAGTATTTAACAAGGACACAAAAAAAAGAAGCGCCGATTTTATCCGCGCCGCAACAAGTCAGCGAAGTCCAGCTGATGCAAATTGATGGGGCGACCCGTCGGTCTTTGGAATTGACTTCTTCTTTATCCGATGAACGTGGGGCCGCCAGCTTGCTGTCCATTTTGGATGAAACACAAACGGGGGTAGGGGCACGCCTTTTGTCCACATGGCTTTCGGCGCCTTTAATGGATTTGGATTTAATCAATGCCCGTTTGGATCAGGTCAGCTTTTTTAAAGAAACGCCCTTGGTGTTGGGCGAAGTGCGCACGATTTTAAAGGAAGTGCCCGATATTGAAAGATGTCTGACACGCTTGGCTGTGGGTCGCGGTGGGCCGCGGGATATGATGAATATTGCAAACGGACTGGGGTTGGTGCCGGTTTTACGCACCCATTTGGTGGGGGAATATATGCCGAATGCCTTGGCGCAAACGCGGGATTTATTGGGGGAACATTCCCGATTGGTGGATGAAATCAAGCGCGCGTTGATGGATGAAGACAAGTTGCCTTTATTGGCGCGGGACGGTGGTTTCATTCGTGCGGGGTATCATG
>JBJEXE010000069.1:0-22622 GCA_051885475.1 Alphaproteobacteria bacterium
GCCACGAATATCGCGCCGCATAATGTTGGCGAGGTTTGTGATGCTCTGCTCTATTTACTGCAACATCCGGAAGCTTCGGTGGCTAAATTGACGGACTTTGTCTTGGGACCCGATTTTCCGACCGGTGGTGTTTTGGTGGAAAGCAAGGAAAATATCATCAAAGTTTATACCGAAGGGCGGGGGCCTTTAAAGGTGCGTGCCAAATGGGAAGTGGAAGATTTGGGCCATGGGCAATATCAAATCATTATCACTGAAATTCCCTATGGCGTGGTCAAATCTGATTTAATTATGAAAATTGCGAAATTGTTGATGGCCAAAAAATTGCCGCTTTTGAACGATATTCGCGATGAATCAACGGATAAAATTCGTATTGTGTTGGAACCCAAATCACGTTCGGTGGTGGCCGAACAATTGATGGAACATCTGTTCCGTAATTCGGATTTGCAGGTCAACTTTAATATGAATATGAACGTTTTGGATGCTGACCATACGCCCCGCGTGATGAGTTTGGCGGGAATTTTAACAGCGTTTTTAAAACATCGTGAAGAAGTGCTGATTCGTCGTGCGCAATTTCGCTTGGATAAAATCGCCCACCGGATGGAATTATTGCAGGGCTTTTTGACGGCCTATTTAAATTTGGACCGTGTGATTGAAATCATCCGCAACGAAGACGAACCGAAGGCCGTGATGATGCAGGAATTTTCCTTGACGGAGATTCAGGCTGAAGCCATTTTAAATATGAAGTTGCGTTCGCTGCGTCGGTTAGAGGAAATGCAGCTCAGAAATGAATTTGAAGAATTGGCTTTGGAAAAAGCAGGCTTGGAAAACTTGTTGGCAGACGGGGATTTAAGAAAGGCGCGCTTGGCTGAAGAAATCAAAAAGATTAAACAGGATTTTGGTCAAAAAACGGCGTTGGGCAAACGTCGCACCGAAATTGCCGGCGCTGTTCAAATGGTGGAAATGTCCATTGAAACCATGATTGAAAAAGAACCCATTACCGTTGTTTTATCTCGTCAAGGATGGATTCGTGCCTTGAAGGGAACAGTGGATGAAGCCGACATTAAATTTAAAGAAGGCGATGAATTGGCGTGTTTGGTAAAGGCCTATACAACCGATCATATTATGTTGTTTGCCACAAACGGACGGTTTTATTCCATCTTGGGAAACGATATTACCGGCGGGCGTGGTTTTGGGGCACCGGTCAGGCTGGCCATTGATTTGCCCGAAAATGCGGAAGTTTTAAAAATGTTTGTCTTTCAACCCGACAAAAAGTTGTTGGTGGCATCGCGTTCAGGAAAAGGCTTTGTTGTGGAATCCAACAATATTATTGCCCAAACACGTGCCGGTAAGATTATTTTGAATCTGGCCGAAGGGGATAAGGCGTGGGTTTGCGAACCTGCCGAGGGGGATTCCGTCGCAGTGATGGGAAATAACCGTAAATTGTTGGTCTTTAAGGCCGCAGAAATCCCAACGATGGTGCGTGGCGCCGGGGTGATTTTACAAAAATACAGTGAAGCCAAATTGTCGGATGTGCGCTTTTTTAATTGGGCGGAAGGGCTTACCTATCCGTCGGGCAACGGGATGCATATTGAACCGGATATGAGTGCTTGGTTGGGGCGCCGTGCCACAGTCGGAAAATTCCCGCCGGTGGGTTTCCCCAGAAATAATAAATTTCATTGACTTTTTGGGCAAAAAAGGCTATACTTCCCCCATTCAAAAAGGAGTTTAAAATGGCCTTGAATCAACAAACAATTCAAAATTTATCGTGGTTGGCGCGGTTGAAATTGCCCGCCGAACGTGAAGGAAAAATCTTAAATGACTTGCAAAGTATCCTTGATTGGGTGGAACAATTAAAGGAAGTGAATATTGAAGGGGTGGAACCGTTGGTGTCTGTCACTGACGGCATTGCACCGATGCGGCCGGACGTGGTGATTGAAGGCAATCAACAAGAAGCTTTAATGGCAAATGCCCCTGAATCTGTTCAAGGTTTTTATGTGGTGCCAAAGGTGGTGGAATAATGACAAATTTAACTGATTTAACAATAACTGAGGCGGCTGAACAGCTGGCCAAAAAGGAAATTTCCGCGGTGGAATTGACGCGGGCGCATTTGGATGAAATGGCCTCGGCCAAAAAATTAAACGCCTATATTACCGAAACGCCGGAACGCGCCCTGGCAGATGCCCAAAAATCGGATGAACGGCGGGCGCACGGGGAAGTGTTGGGGGCTTTGGACGGTATTCCGATTGCCAATAAAGACCTTTATTGCACCAAAGGTATTCGCACAACGGCGGCCAGTAAAATTCTGTCCAAATTTATTCCGCCTTATGAATCCACTGTGTCGCAAAAATTGATTGATGCCGGGACGGTGATGTTGGGCAAAGTGAACACGGACCAATTTGCCATGGGTGGGTCCACAATGACCAGTTATTTTGGCACAACAAAAAATCCGTGGAATTTAGATTTAGTGCCGGGGGGCTCCTCGGGCGGTTCTGCGGCAGCTGTTGCAGCGGGCTTGTGTATGGCGGCGACGGGGTCCGATACAGGGGGCTCCATTCGTCAACCGGCCAGTTTTTGCGGGATTACGGGGATTAAGCCGACCTATGGGCGGTGTTCGCGCTATGGGATTGTGGCGTTTGCCAGTTCTTTGGACCAAGCTGGTCCGATGGCACGCTCGGTGAAAGATTGTGCTTTGATGTTAAACGCAATGGCTGGCTTTGATGAAAAAGATTCCACCGTTGCCAACGTGCCGGTGCCTGATTTTACCGAGGCTTTAACGGGGGACATTCGGGGGAAGAAAATCGGTATTCCCAAAGAATATCGTCTGGAAGGGTTAAATCCGGATGTGCAGGCTGTTTGGGATAAAGGCATTCAATTTTTAAAAGAGGCGGGTGCCGAAATTGTGGAGGTGAGTTTACCCCATACGAAATATGCTTTGCCGGTTTATTACATTGTGGCCTGTGCGGAAGCCAGTTCCAATTTGTCGCGCTATGATGGCGTGCGCTATACAACACGTGTGGAAGGTAAAAACTTGGACGAACTGTATGAAAATTCCCGCACGGATGGTTTTGGCGATGAAGTGGTGCGTCGTATTTTGTTGGGGACTTTTGTGTTATCGGCCGGCTTTTATGATGCCTATTACACACGGGCACAACGGGTGCGTCGTTTAATTTACAATGACTTTATGGAAGCCTTCAAGGGGGTAGATGCCTTGTTGGTGCCGGCGGCGCCGACGCCTGCTTTAAGCGAAGCTGAAATGAAAAATATGAAGCCCATTGATGTGTATGCCGGCGACGTCTTTACAACACCGGCCAGTTTGGCGGGCGTTCCGGGACTTTCCTTGCCGGTTGGTTTGTCATCGGCGGGACTACCGATTGGTTTACAAATTATCGGCAAACACTTTGATGAAAAAAGTGTTTTCCAAGTGGCAGATGTGCTGGAAAAAGCGGCGGCCTTTAATCAAAAACCGCACCACGTGAAAGGATAAAAAATGTATACGATTCAGGGAAAAACGAACGACTGGGAATTGGTCATCGGCTTGGAAGTGCACTGTGAAATTTTATCCAATGCCAAAGTGTTTTCGGGGGCCAGTGCTGTTTTCGGGGGCGAACAAAATACGCATGTTTCTTTTATTGATGCGGGCTTTCCGGGAATGTTGCCGAAGGTCAATGAAAAATGTATTGAACAATGCGTGAAAACTGGTATGGGATTGAACGCCAAAATCAACAAGTATTCGCGCTTTGACCGTAAAAATTATTTTTATGCGGACTTGCCGCAGGGGTATCAGATTTCGCAGCTTTATCACCCGATTGTGGGCGAAGGCTTTATTGAAATCACAACTGCGGAAGGGACGCGCAAAATCGGTGTGGAACGGTTGCATTTGGAACAAGATGCCGGCAAATCCATTCATGATATGAGCCCCAGCAAGACCTTTATTGACTTGAATCGGGCAGGGGTCGGTTTGATGGAGATTGTGTCCAAACCGGAAATGCATTCCCCTGAAGAAGCGGGTGAATATTTGCGTCAACTGCGCGCGATTGTTCGGGCGTTGGGAACGTGCGACGGGAATATGGATGAAGGCTCTATGCGCTGCGATGTGAACGTGTCGGTGCGCCCTGTGGGTGAAACGGGGTTCAGGACCCGCACGGAAACAAAAAACGTGAACTCGGTTCGTTTTGTGATGCATGCTATTGAAGTGGAAGCCAAACGCCAAATTGAAATTTACGACAATGGTGGAACGGTTAAACAGGAAACACGCCTTTATGATTCCGATAATGGCGAAACACGCTCTATGCGCGGCAAAGAAAACGCGAACGATTACCGTTATTTCCCAGATCCGGACTTGTTGCCGGTGGTGTTGACGGATGAATATATTGAAAACATTCGCCAAAATTTGCCGGAATTACCCGAAGCCAAAAAGGCCCGTTATATTGCCGAATTGGGCCTTACGCCCTATGATGCGTCGGTTTTGACGGCGGACCGGGAAACGGCGGCTTACTTTGAAACGGCTGCCCAAGGCCAGGATGCCAAAAAGGTGGCCAACTGGGTGATGGGCGATTTGTTTGCTTATTTAAATAAAGAATGTCTGCCGATTACCAAAAGCCCTGTCAGTGCCGAAAATTTGGGGGCTTTGGTGGGGTTGATTGCCAATAACACCATTTCGGGGAAAATTGCCAAGGATGTCTTTTTGTTGATGATTGAAACCGGAAAAGCGCCGGCGGTGATCGTGGAAGAAAAAGGGCTGAAACAAACAACCGATACCGGTGCGATTGAAAAGATTGTGGATGAAGTGATGGCGGCTAATCCCACGCAGGTGGCCGAAATCAAAGCCGGTAAGGACAAATTAAAAGGTTGGTTAGTGGGGCAAATTATGAAGGCTTCGCAAGGCAAAGCCAACCCGGCGTTGGCCAATCAGATTTTGAATAAAAAATTGGCTGAATAAATGTGGGCTTTCCCATTAAAAAATCCCCGAAAAACGGGGATTTTTGTTTATAAACCCGATAAGCCTTGTAAAATACCGGAAATAATCTGACTGGGAATTGTGCTGCCGAAACTGCTTTGTTTTTGGGGCGGTGTATAGGTGGGGGTATTATAAGCTGGTGTCCCGTCCGCATTCAAATAAACATAGCGTGTTTGACAACAGCCGGACAAAGCTGATGCCCCCAAAACAAATCCTGCACCATAAAGTGAATATAAAAGTTTTTTTGTGTTTTTCATGAGTTCCTCCTTTTGAAAACTTTTTTATTATATCATAAAACTTGACAAAAGTCAACAGCTTTTAGATTTCCTCCTATCCATGATAGAGAAGGAGCCCTTTTAAAACAAGGGATTCTTTGCTTGACTTTTTCTTTTTTCTATTTTAGTATAGGCGTGCATTTGGACATCTGTCTGAATGTCGGACCTAACAATCCGTTGCTAAAAATCCGTCTTTGGGGCGGATGATCGCCCAATAGCCGAATAAGCGATACTGTTTTAGCACAGTTTGTTAGTATCCGTCCACTTTTAAAAAAGTGGATATTTTTATGGGATAAAGGAGCGAAAATATGAAAAAAGAAAACAAGAAGCAAATTGTCATTTCCCGCTTGATGGGGAATCCAGCAAAAAGGAGGGCCTTAAATACCGCTGGATGCCCGATCAGGTCGGGCATGACATACCGTGATGAATCCGGCCGAAGTATGGTTGAAATGCTGGGGGTGCTGGCCATTATGGGCGTTTTGTCCGTTATAGGGGTCAGCGCTTTTAATTCTGCGATGAACAGCTTGAAGGCGAACACCCTTTTATATGAAGTCAACAAATGCGCTCATTCATGCACAGCGCAAATGGTGTTGATGGCTAAAGAAAGGTGTTCTTTGGCGGAATATGGCGACACGTTGGAAGGATATTCAATGGAAATGCTTTTTTTCCCATCGGGATATTTTGGCATTAAGCTTTTGAATATTCCTGAAAAAATATGCCAACAAATTCATACAAAAGGTTTTCCGATTGCCAGCGAAATTCTTCCCAAAACATGTGCCAAGACGAATCAGATGATATTTATTTTTAACAATGAATTAAAAGGGGAAACGATAGGCATGCCACAAAGCTGTACGCCACAGACAGTGACACAAGAGTGTGTCTATAAAAACGTTGGGAATACGTGTAGTTCAGATGGTTTTTGTACTTGCAAAACCGGTCAAACGTTGACGCCTACTGGGTGCAGGCCCACGCAAAAGCTATTGAAAGATGCCTACTGTGATGCGGGGGTTAAAACTGATCCAGCAACTGGACAAGAGCTATGTTGTTGGGCGGCTGACAGATGTTGTCCCTATGGTCAAATTTGGGTAAATGGGACATGCGAAGAATGTGATGATCAAAAAGTGTTTCGCGAATTCAATATTTACTATTGTTTGGTTTGTCCAAACCGTGTGAGCTCCAGCTTTTGGTGTCAGACGGACTGTACTGAGCCAGATCAAGTTGTTTATGGGGGGCAGTGTCATTGTCCCTTTGAACGTCCCATTATGTTAAATAATTTACGAAAATGTATGACCTGTGCCGAAGGCGGACAAACACTCAATGGGTTTAATGTTCCTCTGGGGTATACCCGTGAACAAATCGCCCGATATTGTAATTATCGAGGAGGGACGGGTGGATATTCTTATCCATGCGAAAATGGAAAGGTCGGTTTGTGGAGTAATGAAACCTATATACAAGAAGGCGAAGTCATTCAAGCGGGAGATTATGGTTTCTGTGCTTTATGTGAATCTGTAAAGGTCAGTCAACTCAATTCCCGTGCCAGATGCGAATCGTGCGGGGGAAGGTGGAATTCCGATGCCCCAAACACTCAAAATGAATGGGACAGTGGCGAATGCACTTGTTCCGGCACATGGAAGGGTGGTCTTTGCTCTTAAAAAAAATTCCCCACTCAAGTGGGGAATTTAATCTTTACACATCCAAGTTGGCGACATTCAAGGCGTTTGTTTGAATGAAGTCGCGACGGGGTTCCACCACATCGCCCATCAACGTGGAAAACACTTGCTCGGCTTCATCTTGATGCGTGATTTTCACCTGCAACAGCCGGCGATTGTTGGGATCCAAAGTCGTTTCCCACAATTGCTCTGGATTCATTTCGCCCAAGCCTTTATAACGGTTGATGGCGATACCTTTGCGTCCGATGCGGAAAATGGCTTCTGCCAACGATACCGGTCCGTAAATAGCAATTTCTTCATCCTTTACTTTCAAGGTGGCCGGTTTGGCATAAAATTCCTGTAATTCTGCGGCCATTTTATCCAGTTGACGGGCTTCAATGCAATTCAAAAGTGTTTGGTCCACAACATGCTTTTCCGTTACCCCGCGCAAGGTCCGTGTCAAAACAAATTCCTGCTTTTCATCGTCATAGGCACATTGCCAGCCACGTTCATATTCGGGCTCCATTTGATTCAAGTGCTCTACAAACGTATCGTCGTAAACTTTGCCGGTATGGAACAGACCTTGAATGGCCATTTGGCTGATAATACGGAAAGGCACATGGCGCGACATAGACATAATCAGATGGCGTGCTTCGCGGGCTTGTTCCACGCGGGCCACCAAATCAGCCCCCGCAATTTGTTCCCCGTTGGCCATTTGCAAAACGGCGCCGTCCGTTCCCGTTTGAATCAGGTATTCTTCCAAAGCGGCATCATCTTTTAAATAAGTTTCGGAATTGCCCCGTTTGGCGCGGTAAAGTGGCGGTTGTGCAATATACACATAACCGCGTTCAATCAATTCCGGCATTTGACGGAAGAAAAAGGTCATCAACAATGTGCGAATATGCGCGCCGTCCACATCAGCATCGGTCATAAAAATGATTTTATGATAGCGGCATTTATCGGCATTAAAATCGTCGCGGCCAATACCGGTGCCCAAGGCCGTCACAATGGTACCGATTTCGGCGGAAGACAGCATTTTATCAAAGCGCGCGCGTTCCACATTCAAGATTTTACCGCGCAAAGGTAAAATAGCCTGATGCGCGCGGTCGCGTCCTTGTTTGGCCGAACCGCCGGCGGAGTCCCCCTCAACGATAAAGACTTCGGATTCGGCCGGATCTTTACATTGACAATCGGCCAACTTACCGGGCAAAGAGGCCATATCCAAAGCCCCCTTTCGGCGTGTCAATTCCCGTGCCTTTCGGGCCGCTTCACGGGCCGTTGCGGCTTCCACCACTTTCCCAATGACCATACGGGCTTCGGTGGGGTGTTCTTCAAACCATTGTTCCAATTTTTCACCCACAACGCTTTCCACCACCGGCCGCACTTCAGACGACACCAGTTTGTCTTTGGTTTGTGAAGAAAATTTGGGGTCAGGCACTTTGACGGATAAAACAACCGTCAGCCCTTCGCGCATATCTTCACCGGACAATTCCACTTTTTCCTTTTTGGCAATCCCGCTGGCCACCGCGTAATTGTTCACGGTGCGGGTCAAGGCCCCCCGGAATCCGGCCAAGTGGGTGCCCCCGTCGCGTTGCGGAATGTTATTGGTAAAACACAAGCACGTTTCGTGATAGGAATCCGTCCATTGAAGGGCAGCTTCCACCGTCATACCGTCTTTTTCTTTGGTCAGAAAAACCGGATCACCGTGCAAGGAATGTTTGGATTCATTTAAGTATTTCACAAACTCTTGAATCCCGCCTTCATATTGCATATCTTGTTCTTTGGTTTCCGAACCGCGGTTATCAATCAAGCGCAAATGAACGCCCGAGTTCAAAAAAGCCAGTTCCCGAATCCGGTGCTCCAAGGTATCAAAGTTAAATTCCGTTTGTGAAAAAATTTCTGCAGACGGATGAAACGTAACTTTGGTGCCGTGCTTGCCGGGGGCTTCCCCGACTTCCGTTAAATGTTTGACGGTAATACCGTTTTCAAAACGGGCCGCATATTCTTTATCGTTGCGCCAAACGGTCAAATCCAACCAATCCGACAATGCATTCACGCAGGACACCCCCACGCCGTGCAAACCGCCGGAAACTTTATAAGAGTTGTTATCAAACTTGCCGCCGGCATGCAATTGCGTCATAATAACTTCGGCCGCTGAAACGCCTTCTTCTTTGTGCATATCCACCGGCATTCCGCGCCCGTCATCAATAATGGTGGCAGATCCGTCGCTGTTTAAAATAACATCCACGCGGTCGCAATACCCCGCCAACGCTTCGTCAATGGAATTATCCACCACTTCATAGACCATGTGGTGCAAGCCCGAGCCGTCATCTGTATCACCGATATACATCCCTGGGCGTTTACGCACGGCTTCCAGCCCATGCAACACCTTGATGGAATCTGCATTATATTTTGCTTCTGCGTCTTGAATTGTATCGGTCATTTCATTCTCCTTGTTATCTGTTTTTGTCTTTAAGCAACCTGTTTTAATCCTTGCTTTTGTTGTACATCAAATTGTGTGATTTGTCCAGTAAAATCTGCAAAAATTTGGGGTTCTGTGGTGGTCATCCATACCTGTGTCGGCAAGCCGAGCAAAATTTCAAATAAGCAATGGCGCCGATTCGCATCCAAATGCGCACCGACTTCATCCAACAACAACAAAGGACACCGGTCTTGTTCCGCCATCTGAGCCCGCATTTCGGCCAAAATAATACTGATCAGCAATGCCTTTTGTTCCCCTGTGGAACATAAATCTGCAGATCTGTTTTGTTGCTTGTGCAAAACGGTAAAATCAGCCGTATGAGGCCCCGTTAAATTGCCCCCTTCGGCACAAATTTTGCGGGCATTTCTTAAACGCCCCGCGAACATATCCTCCACCAAAACGGCGCCTTGGGTTTGCAGCGCTTCTTCCAGTAAACCAGTCAGATGAATTTCAGCCGATGGAAACGACGGGTCCGGCGATACATTCAAATAAGCCGACAATCGGCCCGTAATATCCAACCGGCTGGCCGAAATGGCAATCCCGTTTTCCACCAGTTGTTGTTCCAAACCTTCCAACCAAAGGGGGTCCGTGCGCCCTTCACGCAGCAGGCACAACCATTGTTTCAAAGCGGCTGAATAATCCGCCAACCGATTGGCGTGGTTGGGGTCAAAGGCTTGCACAATGCGATCCAAAAAACGCCGTCTGGCATTGGGGTCGCCGCAAAACAGCCTGTCTTGAGCCGGTGTCAGCCACAGGCAACGAAACATTTCTGCCAAATCCGATTGGCGGGTGGTTGGTTTACCATTGATACGTGTTTGACGGCGTTCGGCGCCTTCCACCATTCCTGTGCCGATTTTATTGTCGCCAAAGGGGGAATAAGTATCAGCCACTACGCTCCATAAAGGAAAAACATTTTCCCCCATGCGGCGGGCAACATCTGACAGTTTCGCACTGCGCAGTCCCCGTCCCGGGGTCAGATAAGAGATGGCCTCCAAAATATTTGTCTTGCCGGCGCCGTTATGCCCCACCAAAGCAACAGGTTCCCCCTTTCTTCCCAACGTTATATCCAACGTTTCATAGGAACGAAAGTTATTCAGCCGTAATCGGTTGATGCCCGTTTTCATCGGGGGCCTTTACACACGCATCGGCATCAAAACATACAAGGTATCGGCATCATTAGTGTCTTCTAAAATCACAGGCGAAACGCTGTCTTCAAAACGCATTTGAATTTGTGCGCCCTTGATTTGCGCCAAAATGTCCAGTAAATATCTGAAGTTAAAGCCGATATCGGTGACAACGCCGTCATAGGTGATATCCAATTCATCTTCGGCTGACCCTTCGTCTGCCGCGGCGGCACTCACTTGCAGCAAATTCGGTTGGATGGTCAATTTAATGCCGCGGGATTTTTCGGAAACAACGGAAACGCGTTCCACCACTTGAGCCAACGCTTTCGTATCAGCAATCATTTTTTTGTCATTATTGACGGGAATGACCTTTTCATATTCCGGATAGGTGCCGTCAATCAAACGGGAAGACAGCTCCACTTTTCCCAATTTAAAACGAATCTGATTAGCGGACAGGGAGATTTCAACTTGCTCGGCATTTTCACCCAACAATTTTGTAAGCTCCCCGATGGTCTTGCGCGGGATAATAATTCCCGGCATTTCTTTGGCCCCTTCCGGCAAAGCGCGCTTGGTAAAGGCCAAACGATGCCCGTCTGTTGCCACGGCAATTAAATTGCCTTCTTTTTGATGTAAATAAATCCCGTTCAGGTTATAGCGTGTTTCTTCCACAGAAACGGCGAATCCCGTCTTGCCAATCATATCGGCCAAATCTGCCGGTGTCAGGGTAAAAGTAAAGGGGGCTTCTTCTTTGGCCATTGTCGGGAAACCGTCCGCCGGCAAAGAAGCCAAGGCAAACCGCGACCGACCGCAAGCCAATGTTACTTGACCGGTGGTTTCCGAGGCGCTTAAAGACAGTTGAGAACCGTCCGGCAAACGACGCACGATGTCATACAGTTTATGGGCCGGAATTGTAATGGCGCCTTCTTCTTCCACTTCAGCGGGCACGCTTTCGGCAATTTCAATTTCGTTGTCAGTGGCCTTTAAGGAAAGGCCGTTTGCATTGGTTTCAATCAACACATTGGACAAAACGGGAATTGTTTGACGGCGTTCAACGATGCTTTGCGTATGGGCCAAAGCCTTTAATAACAAGGCTTGATCAATTGTAATTTTTAACATTCTTTTACTCCTTTTTATCAGGTTTTTTTATCTGGCTTCAGCTTACCAAAATTTAATGAAAAAAGCCACAAAAAAATACAAAGAATCAATTTTTTTTATGAAGGGCTGGATTTTTGAAAAAAAATGCGCTATAACTTGCTTAAAAGGGGAGAAAAAATGAGTCCAAAATTGGGGGAAAAAGACCTTTACCAAAAAGGCAGTTTAAAAAAGAATTTTAAGCCCAAGCCCAGTCGTCAGATTATCGGTCAGGAAAGGGCGGTGGAAGCCCTCAATTTTGCGGTCAATTTATCGGCCCCGAATGCTCATTTGGTGTGTTTGGGTCCCAAGGGGGTGGGGCGTACCAGTTTGACTTTGGACATTTTGCGCCAGTTTGCGGAAAAAAAAGCAGCGCCGAAGGATTGGGTTTATGTGGCGAATTTTAATGATTTACTGCATCCTTTGGCAATGGCTTTGCCGGCGGGACAGGGGCCCGTTTTCGCCCAAAAGATGGCCGCTGCCGTTCAGGGTATACAAGAAGGCTTAAAGACTTTTTTAAGCGATGAAAAATATCAAATCCAACTGGCGCATATTAAACAAAAATATGCGGCTCAAAAACAGGCGGATTTTAATCAATTGGCGGCGTCTGTGGCCTCCCCCTTTACCACCCTTTCCAAAACACCGCAAGGCATTGTGGTAAGTCCCGTTAAAGACGGTCAAATCTTAACGCCTGATCTGTTTAATCAGTTGCCTTTGGCGGACAGAAAAGTATTACTTGCAAAAATGAAAGCTGCCCAAGAACGTTTGGAAAAGGCGCTGACCGAAAGCACTTTTGATGCGTCGGCCGAAGGGGAAGAAATCACCTGTCTCAATACGAAATGGGCTGAAAAAGTGGTGGATAAAAAATACACCCCGTTGCACAAAAACTATCAAGAAATGCTTCCTTTTTTAAGGGAGTCCAAAAAATATATTTTGACCCATTTGGATTCCCTTTTATCCGGGAATGAAACGGCGTGGCGACCTTTAAAAGTCAATGCTTTTGTCAGTAATCATCCGGCACAGGGGGCGCCTGTGGTTTTGATGGGGCATATCAGCATCGGGGCATTATTGGGGAAGATTGAAAGGGAACAACAAGCCGGCAGTTTAATCAGCGATCATACATTGATTCAACCGGGGGTGTTGCATCAGGCCAACGGCGGTTTTTTGGTGATTGAAGGAAAAGACTTGTTGGGGGCAGCTTCTGTTTGGCAAGCCCTGAAACGCGCGCTTTACACCCATCAAATTCAGATGGAAAATCCGGACGAAGGGGTCTTTGCCGTTAAAACATTGCTCCCTCAACCGATTCCTTTAAATGTCAAGGTCGTTTTGGTGGGGGATACGGGGCTTTATTACACGTTGGCTGGCAAAGAAGAAGATTTTGAAGAATTGTTTAAATTGCAGGCGCGCTTTGGGGAAAAGATGCCCCGAACACCGGCCAGTGAGCACGCGTATGCCTCGGTCTTAGCGGATTTTGTTGAGCGCGCTCATCTGCTGACTTTTGATGCCTCAGCCTATAATCGGTTGATGGAATTTGCTGCCCGTTTGGCGCAGGATAAACAGGGGCTTTCCACACGCTTGGCGCGCGTCCACGATTTGATGCGGGAAGCGGATTTTGTCGCGCGTCAAAAGGAAACCTTACAAGTGGGAGCAGTTGAAGTGGAAACCGCTTTGCGCCAAAGGGAAAAACGTCAGGCTTCAGCGCATGAAGAATGGTTGGAAACGGCTAAGCGCGGCTTGTTAAAGTTTAATTTGTCGGGGACGGCCATCGGACAAATCAATGCGTTGGTGGTACATGAACTGGGGGCGTTTCAATTCGGTCGCCCGTCGCGGGTAACCTGCCGTGTTCGTTTGGGCTCCGGAAATGTGGCTGATATTGAAAGGGAAGTTGCCCTGGGGGGCACTTTGCACAGTAAGGGTGTCTTGATTTTGGGGGCATATTTGTCGGCAAAATATGGCCAAGAATATACGTTGCCGGTGGATGCCAGTTTGGTATGGGAACAATCTTACAGTGAATTGGATGGCGATTCGGCCAGCTCGGCTGAATTATATGCTTTGATGTCGGCGATTGGGGGAATTGGCCTTAATCAATCCATTGCCGTGACGGGTTCGGTCAATCAAATGGGCGAAATTCAAGCGGTCGGTGCCGTCAATGAAAAAGTGGAAGGCTTTTTTGATGCCTGTCAAGTAATGGGATTGACGGGAAAACAAGGCGTGTTGATTCCGGCTGTTTCGGTAAGCAATTTAATGTTGGCTGAACGCGTGCGTCAAGCGGTACGAAAAGGACAATTTCACCTGTGGGCCGTCAAAACAATTGAAGAAGGCTTTGAGTTGTTGACGGGACTTTCGGCCTCTGCCAGCGATAAAAAAATCCGTGAGGCTCTGTCGCATTATCATTATTTGGCCAAAAAATAAACCCGTTTTTGTTGCTTTTTAGACGATAAAAAATCCCCACCCAAACGGGCAGGGAAAAATTTAAGGAACCCTTATTTGGGGGCAACCAACATACTCATATTACGCCCTTCCACTTTAGGGGCATTTTCCACTTTGGCAATGTCGGCAATTTCATTTTCGGCGCGTTTTAAAACATCGGCACCCAAATCTTGATAGGACATTTCACGTCCACGGAAACGAATTGTAAATTTAACCTTATTGCCTTCTTGTAAAAATTTGCGGGCATTGCGCATTTTAAAAGTATAATCATTATCGCCGATATTCGGGGTGAATTTGATTTCTTTGACTTCCACCACCTTTTGTTTTTTCTTGGCTTCCTGACGGCGTTTTTGCAGTTCATATTTGAACTTGCCGGCATCCAAAATTTTGCACACCGGCACAGGACCGGCGCCCGAAATTTCCACCAAATCCAAGCCGGCCGCATCGGCGCGCCTTAAGGCTTCCCTTAACACGACAATACCGATATTTTCGCCATTTTGTAAAATTAAACGTACTTGAGGAGCACTAATTTGCTCGTTGACTCTGGGCTCATCTTTACCCGATGACTGGGGTTTATTTAAATTTAAAATAGTTCATTCTCCAAAAAAAATTTTAACACAAGACCTATTCTAGCGTTTTTTTTAAAGACATTCAAGTTTTTTTTTGATATACTGGTCAAAAAGGGAGATGAAAATGCTTTTTAAAATTCTTTTATCTCTGTTTCTTTTAACGGCTTCAACCATCAGTTGGGCTGGTTTGCCGCGCTTTATTCCGATTCAAGAGCCTGAAGCCGGCATTGGTCCGTGGCAGGAAATGCCCTTCGGGCGTATGCGCGTGCTTTCGTGCTCAACCGGTGTGAAGGATTTGTCGATGGTGGTGGGGGGATTGCAGGTGCAACTGGCGCCTGATTGGGTAATGCACAAACCTGATTTAAGACCTCTTTCTGACAAAAACCTCGGGTGGCTGGAAACACCGATGGCGGTGGGGGATGGGCAAAATCCGCGCTATCAGGGGGAGGTTTTGTTCCCTTTTGTTTATGCCCGTTCGCCCGCAGAAACAACAGATTTTGACTTGGGAGTGGAGGGGGATTTTCCGGTGTGTCAGGGGCAAAAATGTATGACTTTACCCCTTAAAATGGTGCTGACCTTGAAGCCGGACACGGCCGATTATACCGCTGCTTGCCCTTACCTGATAGAACGCCAACGCCTGGCGCCTTTACCGGCCAAAGCCATGGGAGTCAAAGGTTTTGCTTGGGAACAAGGGGACACCCTTCAGATGGCTTTTTTGGGGGTGAATCAAGCGACGATTGCCTTTTTAAAGACAACCCAGTCGGCCCCTTTTCAGGTTTTGGAAACGCAGCTGGAAAAAACGGGCGTCCTGATGCGGGTCAAAACAACACCATGGCCCTTGGGGCAGGGGCAAGATTGGATTTTGATCACAAATCAAGGGGGGATTAAGGTGCCCGTTCAAATGACAAAGAGCCCCCCTTCTTTGCCACCGGCTCCTGTGTCGGTCAGTGTTTGGTTTTTGGGGTGGGAGCTGTTTTTTTTAACACCTCTTTTTATTTGGTGGGGATTGGGATGCGCCCGAACAAACAAGGCGTGGAAAAAGGAAATAGCTTGGGTGATGATGTTGTTTCCCGTCTTTTTGATTTTAAGGGGGGCTCTCGGCTTCTTTGTGCCGCTTGATTGGGCTTATTACGGGATTGCTTTTCTGACAATTATTTGTTTGTTTCCCCCCGTTCAAAAAGCGGCCGCTTTCGGGGCGTTGTTGATTTGGCCTTATTTCCCAGTTCTTCCCGAAATGAAACCTTTATCGCTGCTGATGTGGGGGCTGGTGATGACTTTGGAGGTGATGGCTCCCTTTGTCCTGTTATATGCCAAAGCGGCGGATATAGGCCACCTTTTACGTGATTTAAAGAAAAAGAATTTCTTTCTTTATAATTTGATTTTCCTGATGCCGACGCTGATTTTGTTGGGTGGATTTATTCTTCAAATCGGGCCGGAAAAAACCGTTTTTTATGAAGAATTAAATCCGAACGGTTTGTCGGTCGTTTGTCCCCAAAAGGAACAAAGGGCGTGGAAAAAGAAAGCGCATCTGATTGCTCCGGACAGTGTATTGGGGGATAGCCTTCAAAAAATGTATGGTCGTGAAAAGGTGGTGATTTGGCAAGATAAAAAGGGGCGCTTGATTTTGGCACCCGATATTTCCCCCCAAAAAGCCCGGGAAGCTATTTTGAATTGGCAAAAATATCACGCTGTAAACACGCCATAGTGTCCACGCGTTCGTTTTCGGGATGTCCGGCGTGGCCCTTTACCCAATGCCAATCAATAGTATGGCGGTTGAATAAGGGAATCAATTTTTCCCACAGTTCGCGATTGAGGACCGGTTTTTTATCGGCTTTTTTCCAGCCCTTTTGAATCCATCCGTCCAACCATTTGGTGGCGCCTTCCAAAACATATTTACTGTCGGTGAATAACTCTACCTCACAGGGTTTTTTTAAAAGACTGAGCCCTTCAATAACGGCCTGTAATTCCATTTGATTATTGGTGGTTTTGGGGGCACCGCCCGAAATTTCCTTGGTTTTTTCTTTATATTTTAACAAACACGCCCATCCACCGGGCCCCGGATTGCCGGAGCACGCGCCGTCCGTATAAAGATAAACTTTTTCCTTACTCATCCGAATCGTTTGCCACAATGATTTTATAAAGTTCTTTGGGCAGTTCTGATTTTTGCATGGCGCCCAAAACCTTTTCATCACGCAACAGGCGGGATAACTTTGCCAAAGCCTTTAAATGGTCAGCCCCTGCATTTGGCGGAACCAACAATAAAAACAGAAACTGGACGGGCTTACCGTCGGTGGCTTCAAAATCCATTGGGGCTGATTTCACAAAGGCGCAAAAGATTTTTTGTAAGGTCGGGATGGGGGAATGCGGAATGGCCACCCCCCGTCCGATGCCTGTCGTTCCCAAACGTTCGCGTTCAATCAATGCATCCAAGATAACCGCTTTGGGGGCGCCTGTTTTTTCGGCAGCCAGATAGGCCATTTTTTCCAACATCTTCTTTTTGGGCAGAACGTTTTTTTCCACCCAAATGCTGTCTTGCGTCAGAATATCTTGGATTTTCATGAAAACTCCTTATTTTTTATTATTCGGGTCCACCCAGCCGATATGACCGTCATTGCGGCGATAGACCATATTCAATTCACCGTGGGCAGAATTGCGGAACAAATAAGCAGGCAATCCGGCCAAATCCATTTGCATTACGGCTTGACTGACGGTGCAGGTGGGCATATCTTCTTGCATTTCGGCAATAATCACCGGTGCTTCGCCGATGGGTTCTTCCACCGGTGCACTTAAAACGGAAACGGCCACTTTTTGTAAAGAATCGGCTTTGTGTTCCACGATTTTATTTTTGTATTTTCTGAGTTGTCTGCCCATTTTACGCAAGGCTTCATCTAAGGCACTGTAAGCATCCACAGCCTGACCAGAGGCGGAAATTTTCAAACCTGTCCCCGGACGCACGGTGATTTCCGTTTTAAAGTCGCTGCCTTCGTGGGAAACACACACAACGGCTTCAGTGGCCTTTTCAAAGTATTTTGTGACAACACTGTCAATAGCCTTTTCGGCATATTCGCGCCAGCTGGCACCTAAATCAATTTGATGACCTGTTAAAGTAATTTGCATTTTATTCATCCTTTCTTTATAATTGAACCTGAAAAACACAATAGCTTTTTTTGAAAGGATTGTCAAGCGTGGAAAAATATGGACTTTATATTCATTGGCCGTATTGTTTGTCAAAGTGCCCTTATTGTGATTTTGCATCTCGCCCGATGACGGGGACAGAAGATATCTTAAAATCCGGCTATCAAAGGGATATCCAAAGTGCGCCGAAAGGAATGTTGACCAGCCTTTATTTCGGGGGCGGTACCCCCAGTTTGATGAGTGAGGCTTTTTTTGATTTTTTGATGAAAGAAATCTTAAAACATTGGCAGATTGCTGAGGATGCCGAAATTACTTTGGAAGCCAATCCGGATGCAATAACGGTTGATAAAATGCGCTTTTTTAAGGATTCTGGGGTCAATCGGTTATCGGTGGGGGTGCAATCTTTGCGCCCCGGACATCTGGCCTTTTTGGGCAGACGTCATTCGGTGGCAACGGCTTGGAATACCGTCCATCAGGCCAGCCAAATTTTCCCGCGTGTCAATATGGATTTAATTTATGGGCTTCCCCGCCAAAGTTTAAAGTCGTGGAGCCAAGAATTGCAAAAGGCTTTGGCGTTGGATTTGGGGCATTATTCTCTCTATCAACTGACGATAGAAGAAAACACAGTTTTTGGGCGAAAAAAAGTCAAAACGTGTTCGGAAAATCAGGCTGTTCGCCTTTATGAAGCAACGGATGAAATCATGGATAAAGCAGGGCTTCCTGCTTATGAGGTATCCAATTACGCAAAACCGGGGCAAGAAAGTCGTCATAACTTGCTTTATTGGACGGGGGGGGACTTTATCGGAATCGGTCCCGCCGCGCAAGGGCGCCTTAAAAATATCGCCACACAAAACGAACGCTGGCCGATGGATTGGTTGAAAAACAAGGGGCAACAGGAAATTTTAACACCTGAGCAACTTCACATAGAACGATTGATAATGGGCTTACGTTTGCGCCGGCAAGAATACCCCGTTCAAAACTTAAATCCCGATAAAATCAAAGAAGCGGTGCGTCGCGGTTGGGTGATTCAAAATTCAAAGGGGATTCGCCCGACTGTGGCGGGAACGTTGATGTTGAATCAGCTGATTTTGTTATTATCATAGAATCATTCAGTAAATCCATAAAAAGCTCTTCATTTAAATCACTGGGAGCCGGTGCAACTTCTGCCACGCCGCGTGATGTTTTGCGAACAATGCGTAAGCCCCGTTTGTTGGTGCCATCCGGGTTGAGTTTAACCAAACCGTCCACACCCCGATAGACGCCGGCTTCGCGTAATGTTTTTAAAGAAACAGGCCCCTTCGGTGCCACTTTTGCCACCCAATCCACGGAATCATAAGCTAAACTGGCTAAACGTAAAGGAGGGACACCAAAAGCATTTTTATACTTTTTTGAAAACGTATTATCGGCCGGCAAATCTGCCATCAATACCCCGTTTAAGGAACGGTCCTTCACGCCTTTGGCACTGGCCAACGTATAAATGGGAATTAAACTGGGGCTCACATCATAAAACGCCAAGGTAGACATCACTTGCGTCAGCTTTGTCCCATCTTCAAAGACCAATAAACTGTCAAATTTCAGGCGCTCTTCCATGGGGGTCGCCAATAATTCTTGCTCTTTTTCGGTCAGATTTTTTTTCTTGGGGTTGATAAAGGGGGGCAAAATTTTCAAAATATCAGCGGACATATCTGCTTTTTTGGCATCATAAAGCGCATAGCTTTGAAGTTCCATATCAGGACATAAAGGCAATGCTTCGGTCAAGGCGTTCATCACAATTTCACCTGTTTTGCCTTCGGGGCCAATAACGGCCAATTTGCGTTTACCGGACAAACAATTTTGACGCACCAAAGCATTGATCTGCTCGGGAATCAAAACGGCCATTGAGGCACGCTCTGAATTAAGTAAAGTGTTATCAGAGGTATACCCCAAAACAGGCTTGTTTGTCAGTCCGGGGCTGGGCAAAGCGCGAAATTCATCGGCAAAAACGGGCCCCAAAATCAAATGCGGATTCTGGGCCAAGGCTTGATTATAAGCCTTTTGGGTGCCTTCTGCCGTGCTTTGGGTGTCAAAAAACAAAATCTTTATCGGCGCATTCGGATTGTCATCCAAGGCCAATAACGAAGCTTTTTGAAACGTTTTTCCCGTTGTTTCCCACGTGCCGGATAAAGGCAAAATCATAGAAACCGTGGTGGTGCTTGTATCGCTTTTTAAATCGGAAATATCCACGTTGTCCGAATGAAAATAGGACGTGATATCGGGCCCCGCAGAGCACCCTGCCAAAAATAAAGCCAGCCAAATCCACAGCTTTTTCATAAAACTCCTTTTGTTTTTAATTCCTTTATGATAGAATAAACGAAGGAATTTTTCAAGATTTTTTTAAAAAAGGAGAACGATGCTTTATTTGGTTGCAACACCGATTGGAAATTTGGGGGATTTTTCGCCGCGCTCCCGTGCTGTGTTGGAAGCGGTGGATTTGGTGGCGTGTGAAGATACCCGAACCAGTCGCAGCCTTTTTTCTTTGTTGGGCTTGAACGTAAAAGCCACCACGGCTTATCATGATTTTAACGAAGAAAAGGCGACCCAAAATTTGATTCAAAAATTAGAAAAAGGATTGGATATCGCCTTGGTTTCAGATGCCGGAATGCCCCTGATTTCCGACCCGGGATTTCGGTTGGTGAAGGCTTGCCATGAACACCATATTCCCGTCACATCTATCCCGGGGGCAAACGCTCCTTTAACGGCCCTGCAACTGTCGGGACTCCCAACGGATTCTTTTTATTTCGGTGGCTTTTTACCGCCTAAATCCGGCGCCCGGCAAAGTGTTTTACGGGGTGTCAAAAATATACCGGCCACTTTAATTTTTTATGAAACGGCCCGACGGGTCAAAGACACGCTTGCGGATATTGAAAAAGTCTTGGGAAATCGTCCGATGGCTTTGGTGCGGGAACTCACCAAAAAATTTGAACAAGTCAAAACAGGCACCCCGGCCGAATTGAATGCTTACTATACCGAAGCACCGAAAGGAGAAATTGTGTTGGTGATTTCGGGAGCCACAGAAAAAGAACAAGCCCTTTCCAGCGTTTCTTTGGCGCAACTGCGTCAAAATTTATCGGCAAAGGATACGGCTTTCGTTTGGGCGCTTTTAACCGGTAAAACCAAAAAGGAAGCCTATCATGAAGTGTTGGAAAACGACAAATTATAGGGCAGGGCATTTCGCGGAAAAAATCGCTCTTTTATATTTGATGTTGAAAGGCTATAGGCCGGTTGCAATGAACTTTGTTGTCGGGCGCGGTACCGGTGCGGGTGAGGTGGATTTGATTGTCCGGCGGGGAAAAACTTTGGTCTTTGTGGAAGTCAAAAAACGCTCCACCGAGGATAAAGGGCGTCAAGCCATTGGACCCAAAAACAGGGCGCGTATTCAGCGCACGTCCGACGTTTTTTTGGCGCGTAACCCCTGTTATCAACATTTTAACATTCGCTATGACGCCGTCTTTATCAGTCCGAAGCACTTTCCAAAACACTTGAAAAACGCGTGGCACCCTTTTTGTTTTTTGATGCTGATTTTTGCTTTGGGTGGGTGTCAGATTTGGACAACCCTGCTGAACGGTGTCCATTCGCTGGGAACGGTGATTGCTGATGACCGACCTGTGGCAGAAGACGTCAGCGATATCACGCTTTATGCCACTGTGCGCAAAAATTTATCGCAGGCAAATGCTCAATTTTTGTTGGATGTGCAAGTAACGGTTTTTCAACGGGAAGTCCTGTTGACGGGGGCTTTGCCCGATATTGAATTGATTGATAAAGCCGTGGCAGCGGCGTGGCAAGAAACGGATGTGCGCCGGGTGTATAATTATATCCGGCTGGGCAAAGCACAAGATTTTGTGAATACTTCCAATGATGCCGCCGTGGCCAGTGCGATTAAAACACAGTTGTTGTTGACCCAGGGAATTAAGACTTCTAATTACAAAATTGTGGTGGAAAGCGGTGTCGTCTATGTAATGGGTTTGGCGTGTTCTTTGGACGAATGGGAAGCCGCACGTGAAGTGATTGCTAGGATACCCGGTGTCCAAAAAATCATTTATTTGATGCACGAAAAAAAATAAAGGCGGACAGTGCTTGATAGACCCGTTCAAAAGTCCGAAAAGGAGATGCTCCTTTTACCGCCCAAAATATGAAAAAAATCCACTTTTAAAAGTGGACGGATGCTAAGAATCTACACAACATAGAACCGCGTATTCAATTTATTCGGCGGTCATCCGCCCAATACGGGACGGATTGATGTGCGGAATTCTTAGTCCCGACATTTGGCACCTGCCAAATGCAAGACTATTTTAATAACATAAAAAAGAAATGTCAAATAAAAATCCCCGCCCGAACGGGCAGGGAACGATTTTGAACAATCAGGTTTTTATTTCAACAACATTTTGAAATCCACCACAACGGCGCGGGTCTTGGTGACCAACACAGGGTTGCCGTCAATGGATTTGATTTCGGGAATTTCCAAAACCAATTTTTGCACTTTGGCTAAGGTGTCCGCCAAAGGTCCGACGGCTTTGGGTTCTTCCCCGCGAACGCCGTTCAAGATGGTCCCGACTTTGGTTTCTTTAATCATGGCATCAAAATCATTGGCCGGCAAAATACGCATCGTGGTATCGCGCATGACTTCGGTATAAATACCGCCTGTCCCGAACACCATCACGCGCCCGAAGTTTTTATCGGAATTGACCCCGATAATGGTTTCGGTTGCTTTGGTAATCATTTCCTGAATCAAAATGCTGGCGCCTTTTAATTGGAATTTGGCGATGGTCGCCATCAAAGCATCAAAGGCTTCATTGAATTTTTCTTCGGAATCAATGTTCAAATAAATGCCCTT
>JBJEXE010000070.1:0-5121 GCA_051885475.1 Alphaproteobacteria bacterium
AGCCCTCAATAAATGAGGGCTTTTTATTTTGTCTATAAGCGTTTTTGGACTAATTTCTGCTGAAATTTCGTTGGATATTTTGTGGTATTTGAGGCATGATACCTATTTCACGAAAATGTTTAGCCAGTTGTGGAGATAGTGTTTCAATCAAATTTGAAGGATGAATATCCTGGCCATACCGTATCACATCTGTGTTAAAAGTTCCATCCATAATTCGTTTACAAAAAGTTGGCCATTCTTTTTGTATTGTTTCTTTTTCACTAGAAAGTTGTTTTCTTCCCTTCATCCATGGTTCATCTTTAACTATTTCAGGATTGATTTTTCCCAACAGGCAACCTTCAATCTTCTTTAATTCTTCATCAGAACATTTTTCCCAACCATTTATTGTTGTATCACGTTCCAAAGCCGTTTTATACCCCAACTCCCCAAATGTTGATTTGCCATCTTTTGTTGGATGTTTAGAAAATTCTTTCACAAACATGGCCATTGTTTGTGTTTTTCGTTCTGAATCTGTCCCTTTTGCTTCATTATAAAACTTCTTAAAAAACTGGACTTTTGGATCTGAAGAAAGGTGATGCTGTATATTTTCTGCATTTGGTATATTTTCTTTGTTTTTTTCTAAATACGCATTTAATTCTAAACCAATCAATCCCTCTATTGCTTGTGCATCTGCTTCATTTACGAGTGCATATGCCAAAGCATGCAATATTTTGCTATTTTTGACAGGGGCATTATAAGAATGGCGTATTTCATGGGGTAAGAGTGTTAACCATTGATAGTTTGATACAGGTTTTCCATTTCTTAACTGACCATGAGCCAATTGAATACTTTTTCCCGTGTTTCTCCCTAAGTCTAAAGCATCTTTAAATTCTTCCACCACCAAAGGTTCTGGCAAACTTGCATTAAAATTAAGCAACTTTAATGCTGTCGGAGAATGAATCAGAATATCCAAAACCTCTCGCATATCTTTTAAAAATTCAAAAGAACCATGTAAAACCAACTTATTGTGGGTATCTGGTAAGAGATATTCTTCACCTATAAGTTTATTCAATCTCTCATTCAAGGAAATACTCCCTCCTTTTTCATATCAACCTCACATATAACACTTTATACGAAAGTTTAAACTAAAAATTTATAAAAGTCAAGGAACAAGATACCTATTGATGAAAATCCCGCGGCCAAGCGGTCACGGGATGTTTCACAGCATTTTAAGTTAAAATTTAGAAGTTATACTTCAGCTTTAACATACCTGTTTGAGACGTATAATCTTTGCGAACTTCAAGACCATAAGTCAAATGCAGATCAACGTCTTTATAAGACATTGTGATACCAACATCCGCTTCACCGCCAAAACGGTTTAAACGATTGGCGCGCATACTGTATGTATCAATACCGGGCATCGCAACCGCCGTATCCGCTGTGTCAGTCAACAGATCATACTTGGCAGCCAAACGAATTTCCGGGATCAGCTTCATACCTTTATCAAAGGTAAACGCTTTGGCATACTTACCACCGACAATGGCCGTCAGATAATCCGCAGAATCAATTTTGTTTTGAATACCCAAGCTGTTGGTGTAGGTATCCTCATCAATATGCAGATAGCGCAGACCGACTTCCGGTGTTAAACCATTTGCGAAATCATAGCCCGTCATAACCTGACCACCAAATGATTTGATGTCATAGTCGGAGTTAAGGGCAACACCCAACGCTGAACCTGATTCGTCATAATCAGACATTGTGTAATTCAAAGTGGCATTGATATACCATTCCGACGGTTTATATTGACCATAGACAAACAGAGTATGACTGTCAATTTCCGTATTGCGGGTGTTCAAATCCATATCACTGTGATTAAAGGCATAACCGAAACCAACAGTAAACACACGGTTGATGACACCATCAATACCTCCGGCAATACCGCGGGTATAGCCATTAAATTCACCGTCTTTTTTGGATTTATTGAACAATCCCTGAATCCACATACCACCACCGGTCACATCATAATCACCCCCATTGCGGCCCATAACAGGCATCATACGGTTGGCGGCCAATTTAGAGACCGTTCCTTGAATATCGCTGGCCAGTGATTGAACAACGCTGGCTTGTTCCGGATTGACTGCCTTATGGGCATCTTCAACCGCTTTGGAATTACCGTTTGCCAGATGTTCTTGGACCAATAAACCGAAGTTATTCAGTTGATCAGAGCTGGATGACACCAAGTTTGCAACCGTTTGAGAAGCATCCGCAGACAGGTTGTTATCAGCTGCAATGTCTTCAACGGATTTTAAAGTAGTTGTTACTGTCTTATTATCCTCAGACCAAGTTAAGCCATACACAGAAGAATCAAGTGCTATGTTTTCCGGTTTGAAAGCAGCATTACCAAAAACTTGGTATTCACCAGCGTTTTTAGCAATCAAAGACATTGTTCCTTCCCCTTCAAAGGTGCCTGCCGTGATAATCGCGTTATCACGCTCTGTCAAATTAGCAATCATCGTCCCGTTCAAGGCGATGGATTTGACATTCATTGTGGCATCGCCGATATTCAATGTTGCCCCCTTGGCAATATTGACAGCCGCATTTTCGCCCAAAATATCACCAACAAACGTATTTTCGCCACGTGTAATGTCCAAGGAAGTATTCACATTCAACGGCCCACCTGTAAAGGTCGCATCAGCAAATGTTCCTTTATCAATGGTAACGCCACGTTCTGTATCCAAAACGTTGACAGTTCCCTTATTGATACTCAGGTTATTCACCAAAGCAAATTGGGTTCCTTCTGTTACATCAGTCAATACACCACTATATTCAGCTGTGGTATTCTTTTTGTTTTCCTCAATTTTTATTGCATTCCAAACAGCTCCGTTATTCAATAAGATGGTTGCTGTTCCAACCCCTAGTTTTTCAGGTGCTGGCGCGTCTCTATCATGTCCCAATACGGTGTATGAAAGCATTGTATTACCTGTCCAGCTGGACGTTTTACCATTTAAGGCAATCTTCACATTTCCATTAACAGGTGTACCTGATGTTTTTTCATCATAGTTAAAATCAACATTTCCATTAATAGAAGTAATATTTGCTGCATCATCTTCATCTGTGTTAATGTTAATATGTGCACCACCACGAGAAAGTATATTCCCCAATAAATCTGCTTGTTTTGCATGAAGATTAATAATGCCTTGACTCATAGCAACAATGGCTAAATCATTCGCCTTGATGGTCAGCTTATCTGCCTTAATATCAATTTCTGCAATTTTTGATTTATCCGCTTCTGTTTGTGTACTGTTTTGAGCCCACAAACCATCTTTAGCCGATGTTATATTGACATCTTGTGCTTTGATATATACTTTACCCCCCTTCATTGCTCTGACGGTATCATCTTTAGCTTCTTGAGTAAGAATAATACTTTTTGTTGAATCATTGCCCGCACGCAAAAAGGCATTTTCCCCATTAGCCATTAAAGCGGGCTCGTTCATTGTAGTGGTTTTATAACTTATCTCCTCAAGGTAATTTTCTTTAGTTTCACCTACATTTGCATGCAGAACTTCCGCCATCACCGGCATTGCCAACATCAGCCCCATAGACATCATAAAGGCGTGCTTTAATACCGCACGGTAAGCCCTGGTTAATTCTTTCATTGTTGTTTGAGATTGTTTCATTTTTACCTCCTTTGGTTTTTATGTTAAAACAATATCATTTTACTTTTTTATTTGAACACAAACCAACGTTTTTGACCAGTCGTATAAATTCATAAAAAAACAAAAAAAACGAGTGATTACTTTTTCTTTGTTTTACAAGGTATTTGAATGTTATTCATCAAAAATACACTTTTATGAAAAAAACTGCTTGACTTTAACGTTCGTTTTTTTTGCTCACCTTTCACTCCGTTCATAGGCTAGACTATTTTGCATAAAATAGCAAGCAGATTTTCCAAATTATGACATTTTTTTGACAATAGCTCAAAGGAATTGGAGTTGCAAAAAAGAGCGAAATGATGTATAATCTTGCGACAAAGGTATTTAAAATGAAAAATTATCGGGAATTATTTTCAAAAATTAAACACTCAAAGTTCGTAAAAAAATACCCCATGATGGATGGGAGAGTGGAGGTATATTATGCAGATCAAAAAGAGATGCTTATTGGAAAACCAAGTTTGGTTCATTGCTGCGACAAAGAAGGACACGGAAAAGAAATTTTGTATGCTGCCAATGGAAAGCCTGTGTTAGAAGTCAACTTGAATGCCGGTCAACCTCACGGACGCGCCAAAATGTTTGATGAAAACGGACTACGGACATTCCCCAACACCTATTGGTATCATGGCCAAGAAATAACTGCGCGTTTGGCTGCCACTTATTTTAGTAATTATGAAGCAGAAGAGCAAAAAATCCCACCGCAAAATGGGAAAGCCAGAGATAAAATTTATGAGACAGAAGCATTTAAACTGACTTTAGATATGTATGCGGACTTGGCATGTATTTCCAAACCTAGTTTGGGGCTTTTGGCAAAAAGACGTCTGGAAAAAATGCGGTAATTTGATTTAACAAAAAAAGCCTTTTTTGAAAAAGGCTTTTTAAGTGGTGCCCAGAGACGGAATCGGACCGCCGACACAGGGATTTTCAGTCCCTTGCTCTACCAACTGAGCTATCTGGGCTGGCAGAATGAAAGTGATTCTAACCCACTTTTAAACAAAAGTCAAGCGATTTTTTTTAAGTTTATTATTTTTTTGTTGACTTTCTGAAGATTTTGTTTGATACTGAAGACGCATTGGGTCAAGTACCCTTTGCACGGAATTGAACAGCCGTTTTTCCTAGCAAACCGTCCAAGTCGGGCGGATGATTGCTGAATATATTGAATAAGCAATAGTTTGTCGCTAGGGATAACTGTTCAACTCCGTCCACTTTAAAAAAAGTGGAATTTTTATTGGAAGGAGAGCGACAAAAAAATGAAACTAAATCATTTTAAAAATAAGGAATTGTGTTCTGCTGGATGCTGGGTCAGGTCGGGCATAACATACCGTGATGAATCCGGACGCAGTATGGTTGAAATGCTGGGGGTGCTGGCGATTATGGGAATATTGTCTGTGGTGGGTATTGCAGGTTTTAAAAATGCAATGGATAAATCAAA